>NZ_CP071953.1:1251640-1564550 GCF_020084865.1 Candidatus Kaistella beijingensis
AATTTTCCGGTACTGAATTCACCATTCAAATTGAACTGTAAAGAACTGTAATTCTGTTCGTTATAGGTTTTATTCAACACTCTTTTCCAAGTCGGGTTAGAATTTGGATTGGTTCCGTCATAAACCCACTGAATTCTTTCCACTGAAAAATAATCCTTTGTATAATTTTGATAAGAGGCCACAGAATTCAGATACCACTTATCATTCAATTGATGATTCAAAGTAATTCCCGCAGTTGCCATTTGATTGGTTTGATTGTTCCAATCTTCGCCAAGAAATGTTTTTTTGTTAATTCCTGTATCGAAAGACGAAATTCCCGTCTTACTGTCCATTAAACTTCCTGTCCCAAAATCGGGGGTAAACTGTTGTTTCAAATAATCACCTTCCACAATAACCTGTGTGTTTTCACCAATATTAAAGGCAAAAGAAGGATTGAAATACTGTTTTTGAGAATTTACCACGTCTCGGAAACTGTCTGCATATTCATAAGTTCCATTGATTCTGAAAGCCACTTTCTTTGAAAGCGGACCAAAAATATCGACAATCGGTTTATAGGTATTCCAACTACCGCCATTTAAAGCGACACTTCCGCCAAAATTGAAACGTGGTTTTTTCGTAATTAAATTGATAATTCCACCGGGAGCAACGTTTCCGTAAAGCATTGCATTTGCGCCTTTCAGTACTTCTACTCTTTCCAGAGAAGAAACTTCAGGGAAAATTCCGCTGTTTACCCTCGCTCCGTTTTTAAAAATATTTTCGTTTCCGAAAGTGAAACCACGTCCACCAAAACTGTCTTGTGAACCGCCTCTTGAAGAAGTTATATAAATTCCGTTTACATTTTTAATAACATCGCTCAACTGTTTAGACTGTTGTTGTTCTATAATTTCGTGAGCAACAATAGAAATTGGTTGTGGATTTTCGATAGAGGAAATCATAGATTTTGAAGAAGAGATTCTCGCCTGATTTGGATTTCCCGTTTTATGCATCTGAATATCTTCGATATCCTGAACTCGTAAAGTGTCGTTTTCCGCTTTGTAAATCATTTGCGCATTTGCAGAAACTGCCATTACAAGCATTCCAAGCGTAAAAATTGGCTTCTTCATTTTCGATTTCTTATTTAGAATGAATTAAAATAACGCTGCAAATGTAGAAAAGGAATTTTTTCTGACAAAATTTATTTTGAATTATTCTAAATAAAAATTAAAACGAATGTTTAATTCTTTGGAAATGAGGAGATTTTAGAAAAACTGACTTTTATCATTATTTAGTTTTCACCGCAAAGAAGCCCGCAATAATAAATAAAACACTGATTAAAATGTAGGAAATTCCGTTCGGAGCAGTTGCCGTTCCTATCAAAACAATCGCAACTCCGAGAATCGCAATTGCGACCATTGCGGTTTTTAGAAATTTATTTCCTTTAAAAATATTCTTCTTTAAAAGTCCGATTAAACCAACGAAAAGCGCTCCATTCACCATATAAATAAAAGCAATCGGAATGGCTGAAACATCATATCCTATATCAGTAAAGTAAGGATTCGTGTTGGTGAAATAATAAATTAGCAGGTAAAATAAAATCACAACATAAGCAAAAATCGCACTATTAATGGGCATTTTTGTCTTCTCGTCAACTTTTCCCAAATTGAAAAACTTCTTGGAATTATCGAGATTATAAAACTGAAATGGAACACGAATAGTCGCTAAAAGAAGTCCGTTGGAAGTTCCCAAAACTGAAATGATGATGAACAATTGCATGAAAATCGCGCCCGAATTCGAAGCCATTTTTCTAGAAAATTCTGTGATATAAGTGTCTTTCAATTTCAAAACCTCATCACTTCCCATTCCCAAAACAATTCCGCAATAGTATAAAACGTAAACCACTAAAACCGTAATCGTTCCAATAACCAAAGCTTTTGGAAGGTTTTTGGTAGAATTTTTTACCTCGCCAGAAATTTGCGTCGCAATGTACCATCCGTCAAAAGCAAACGCAATCGGGACAAAACTCGCCGCAACCAATTGCCAGAAACTTTGGCTTTCTTTGAGATGATTAACTGCGTAAGAAAATGTTCTTTGTTCTTCTACATTTCCTTTCAGCAAAAGAATTATTCCTAAAGATGAAATTAAAATCAATGGAATCAGTTTTAAAGTTGCCGTCATTTGCTGAAAAATTCCACTTGATTTCGGACGGTATATATTTAAAGCCAAAAAAATCAACGAGTTGACCAATCCAATCAAAGTGAAATGCAAAAATGTCGGCTTAAAATTGACAAATTCCGCAATTAAATGCGCAATGTAAATCCCCGAAACCGTAAACAAAACCGCTGTGAGCAAAGGATAAAACAAACTCAAATATATCCAGCCCACAAACGCCGCTGCTTTTTTCCCGAAACGGTATTCCACGTAACTTATTATTCCGCCGTCTTTTGGCAATACTTCCGCATAATTTGCCATCGAAACCGCTGCAAAAACTACGCTGATTCCTACAATTAAAAATCCCAAAAGTCCAGCAAAATTATTTCCCTGCGTTGCAGAAAGTACGTCATCGACTTTGAAGAAAATTCCGGAACCGATGACTTGTCCGATGACCATTGCGATGGCGGTGAAAAGTCCGTATTTGGCTTCAAGTTTTTGTTCTGTCATATTTAATGAGCAATGTGTAGTTAGTAAGGAGCAATTTAAAGTATAAAATCTGAAATCTAATCTTGCAGTTCCAGCCAACGCATTTCCATCTCTTCCAATTTTTCGGAAATGGTTTCTAAATCTTTGGACAATACAGAAATCTTTTCGTAATCGGCTTCGTTGTTGAGCTTTTCAAGAATATCGTTTCTTTTCCTTTCTAATTCGGGCATTTCTTTTTCGATGGATTCGAGTTCGCGTTGTTCTTTGAAGGATAATTTTCTGGCTGGAAGCTGGGAGCTGGATGCTGGAAGTTTAGCTTCCGCTTCCTTAAAATTCTCGATTTTTTGATTGAGATGATCTGACTTCCATCTTCCCTCTTCCATCTTTCGGCTTTCTCTGTACTCTGAAAAATTCCCGACAAAATCTTTGATTTTTCCGTCGCCTTCAAACGCCAAAACGTGATCTACAATTCGATCCATGAAATATCGGTCGTGCGAAACGATGATCAAACAACCTTGAAAATTTTGCAGGAAATTCTCTAAAACAGTCAAAGTCGGCAAATCCAAATCGTTTGTCGGTTCATCGAAAATCAAAAAATTTGGATTTTGATACAACACATACATCAAATGCAATCGACGTTTTTCACCACCCGAAAGTTTGGAAATCGGTGAATATTGCGTTTGGTCATCAAACAAAAACAACCTCAAAAACTGCGATGCAGAAATGGTTCTTCCATTCGCCAAAGGAAAATTCTCGCCAATTTCTTTGATAAAATCAATGACTCTTTCGTTTTCATTGTAATTTAGACCCTTTTGAGAAAAATACCCAAATTTTATGGTTTCACCTGTTTCAATTTCGCCTTTGTCATAAGGTTCCAAACCCTGAATAATATTAAGCAAAGTTGATTTTCCTGCTCCATTTTTCCCGACGATTCCTACTTTTTCTCCACGTTGAAATTGGTAGGAAAAATCTTTCAGCAAAACTTTTTCACCAAATTTTTTATCGATATTCTTCAGTTCAAGAATCTTTTTCCCCAAACGTTTCATTTCGAAATCGAGTTCCAAACCTTGTTTTCTTGTATCGGTTTTTGCTGTTTTTTCGGTTTCGTAAAACGCGTCGATTCTTGATTTTGATTTGGTGGTTCTCGCTTTTGGTTGTCGCCGCATCCATTCCAATTCTTTTCGGTAAAGATTGTTGGCTTTGTCGATGGTCGAGTTCAAGTTATCTTCACGAATCATTTTATTTTCGAGGTAAGTCGCGTAACTTCCGTTGTGAACATAAAGATTAAAGTCTTCCATTTCCCAAATCGTGTCGCAAACCGCATCCAAAAAATATCTATCGTGTGTCACGAGAAGCAAGGTAACCATTGCTTTCGACAAATAATTTTCAAGCCATTCCACCATATCCACATCGAGATGGTTCGTAGGTTCGTCCATGATTAAAAGCGTGTGACGATGTTCTGCACGGGTTTCCAAAAGGAGTTTCGCCAAAGCAACGCGTTTGATTTGTCCACCTGAAAGCGTTTTCATTTTTGCTTCCAAATCGGTGATTTTCAGTTGCGAAAGAATCTGCTTCATCTCATTTTCCAAATCCCATGCTTTGTGGATTTCCATTTCGGTCAGCGCTTTTTCCATATCGTTTGGATTTTCGGTATGAAGCGCATGATGGTAATTTTTTAAGGCCAGAATCGGCGCAGAATCGAGTGTCATCATGAATTCCTCCACATTCAATTCGCCTTCAAAATCAATTTCCTGGTCAAATAAAACGACTTGAATGTCTTTATTAATGGAAACCGTTCCCGAATCTGCGATTTCTTTTCCCATCAAAATCTTTAATAAAGTCGATTTTCCGGTACCATTTTTGGCGACAATCGCAATTTTATCGCCTTCGTTGATGTGGAAGGTGATGTCTTTAAAAAGAGTTTTAACTCCGTAAGATTTGGAAAGATTTTCTGCGGAAACGTAATTCATTCTTTTGTTGGATGATGGATGTTTGGTGTTGGGTGTTTAGCGTTTGCGAAAATACGGAAATCATTTTTGAATCGTGGAATGATTCGAATGATTTAATCCAAAGTCATCCTTTTCAGACTCCACAAACTGCCGTTGTAAATATCCACATCCACTTTGGTATTGATTCCGTAAACGATACCGTTTTCGGTGAACTGCCAAAAATCCCAATCGTCGTTTGGTGAAGGTTGCGAAACATCGTTGTAATTGGCGAGCCAAAGCGGATAATCATCAAAATGACCTTTCAAAAAGTCTTTGTAATAATGATAATAGGTGTAGATAATCGGTTTTTCGCCGTAAGTTTCCTCCACAATTCTGCACCAAATTTTTAAATCTTCGATCAACTTTTCATTCGATTTACGGCGTGGAATTTTTTCGATGTCTAAAATCGGCGGCAAATCTCCACTTTCCAATTTTACGTTGGCCAAGAAATTATTAGCCTGCATTACAGGATCTTCATCGGCTCGGTAAAAATGATAGGCACCACGAATAAGGTTGTGTTTTTTTGCCAATTTCCAAAACTCGTCGAAATGTTTGTCGGTAGATTTATTGCCCATCGTTCCACGTAATACCACAAATTTTATGGGGATTGAACGGTTTCCAATGCTTAAGCTATCCCATTCAATATCTTCCCTCCTTTGGTAATGCGACATATCGATTCCGAAAGTTTTGTCGGCATAATCTCCAATAATTCGGTTGATTCTCTTTTCTTCAAATTCAGAGTTGGAAAGTTTTTTATGCTCAAACTTGTTGAAATACATCGCATAATAAAACTGAATTTTTTCTTTCAAGTAAAAACCCGTTCCAAGTAAAGCCACCGCCAAAATGAGCAACAGAATTTCCCGACGCAAAAGCCAATGTTTCTTGCGGTTTTTGTGGATTTTTCGGGTGGTTTTTCTTTTTACGGTGCGTTTTGCCATGGGTTTGCAAAAATAGAATTTTACTTTCTATTTTTAAACTTAAAATATAATCCGCCAAACCGCTATTTATTTTTAAGTTTTGGCGGATTATGATTTTTTGGGAAAGAAAAATCTGCAAAACTTTTGCAGATTTTTAATATTGAATTCTGAATTTTAAATCTCGAATTTTCTACGCACCATACGGAATCCAAATATTCTTAATTTCTGTGGCGTGTCTTAAAAATTCCTGACCTTCACCATGGGAAACATCGAGCCAATTTCTGTATTTTCCGAAATTTACCCAAGAACGTTTCATGGAATCGGTGGAAAGCGATTCGATATCCCTGCTTCCTTCTTTCGTTCCGAAATACCAAATTCCATCGATGTTGTAATGTTTTGCCAATTCTTTTGCGAGTTCCTCTTTGTGTCCGGTCACGATATTTACCGTTCCGGCAGGAACATCGGAAGTCTCTAAAATCTGGTAGAAATCGGTCGCTGAAAACGGATGTTTTTCGGAAGGAACCACCACCACGTTATTTCCCATGGAAATTGCAGGAATCACCGTCGAAATAAAGCCCAAAAGCGGATTTTCGTCGGGACAGATAATCGCCATCACGCCCACTGGTTCAGGCATTGCCAAAGTCACCATTCTTTGAACTGTAGAATGAGCGGCGCCATCGTATTTGTCAGCAAACGCGGCATAAGTGTAAATTCTTTCGATAGATTTTTCTACCTCCTCTTTTGCGGATTCTAAACTTTGGTTGGTCATTTCCACAATTCTTTCTGCAAATTCTTCGGCACGAATTGATAAATTTTCTGCGATATAATAAAGAACTTGCGCTCTTCCGTGACCGGTCATTCCGCTCCACGATTTGTCGGCGTGCGCTGCTTCTACGGCGTTTCGGAGATCTTTCCTATTTCCTTCGGAAACTTCGCCGATGTATTCACCGAACGCATTTTTGATTTCCATGCTGTAACCTCCATCGGGACGCACCTGTTTTCCGCCGATGTACATTTTCGTGGTTCGGTCGATATTGGCAAGTATTGATTTTTGGTGGACAAGTCCCGACTTTTCCTTACTTTGCTTTTCAACTTTCGGAAGAATCGGTTTTGAAGCGAACTCGTCTTCAATTCTCGGTTTCATGTATTCGTAAAGTCCTTCTTTTCCGCCTTCTCTACCGAAACCTGATTCTCTGTACCCACCGAAACCCGCATTCGCATCAAACTGATTCGTACAGTTAATCCAAACTGCGCCTGCTTTGATTTTCGGAGCGACATCTAAAGCGAGGTTGATGTTTTCCGTCCAAATACTTGCAGCCAAACCGTATCTCGTGTTGTTCGCCAAAGCAACCGCCTCATTGTGCGAACGGAAAGTCATCGCCACCAAAACTGGCCCGAAAATTTCTTCCTGCGCAATCACGGAACTTGTCGGAACGTCGGTGAACAAAGTCGGTGGGAAAAACCAACCATTTTTTGGTACTCCGTTTTTTGGTTGATAGATTTTGCAACCTTCTTCAACGCCAAGTTTTACCAATTCCTCGATGGTTTTCAACTGAACTTTATCCACGATTGCGCCCATATCGACTGCCTTATCCAAAGGATCGCCGATTCGGAGCGTTTCCATTCTTTTCTTTAATTTTTTGTAGAATTTTTCGGCAATACTTTCCTGAACTAAAAGTCGGGAACCTGCACAGCAAACCTGACCTTGATTGAACCAAATCGCATCAACAATTCCTTCCACCGCAGAATCCAAATCCGCATCTTCAAAAACGATGAATGGTGATTTTCCGCCCAATTCAAGGGAAATCTTCTTTCCGCTTCCCGCAATTTCTGTTCTTAATATTTTCCCCACTTTCGTGGAACCAGTGAATGCTACTTTTTGAATGTCTTTATGATTTACCAAAGCGGTTCCTGCAACGGTTCCTTTTCCTGTAACTACATTTACCACACCTTTTGGAAGTCCAATTTTTTCACAGATTTCTCCAAAAAGAAGTGCGGTTAAAGAAGTGTATTCCGCAGGTTTTAAAACGATGGTGTTTCCCATTGCCAAAGCTGGAGCGACTTTCCAGGCCAACATCATTAATGGAAAATTCCACGGAATGATTTGTCCGATAACTCCAACTTCTTTGTAATCTTTGAATTCGGTATCCATCAATTTTGCCCAACCTGCGTGACTGTAAAAATGTCTCGCCACAATTGGAATGTCGATATCACGGGTTTCACGGATGGGTTTTCCGTTGTCCAAAGTTTCCAAAACTGCAAAAAGTCTAGAATTTTTTTGAATTTGTCTTGCCAAAGCGTACAAATATTTCGCTCTCTCGAAACCGCCGATTTTCACCCATTCCGGAAGTGCTTTGTTAGCCGCTTTTACTGCATTGTCCACATCTTTTTCGTCAGCTTCTGCAATTTTTGCCAAAAATTCTTTGTTGGAAGGATTGGTGGAGTCGATGTATTTCTTTGAATTTGGTTTTACCCATTCTCCGCCAATAAAAAGGTCGAAACTTCTCTTGTGATTTTCTAAAAATTCCACAGCGGGTGCTGCAGTTTCAGGAGCGGGACCGTAAACCATAGAGTCGTATATTTCTTTGATTTCCATCACGATATAATTGATAAATGATGATTGATAAATGATTTAGTAATAATGTAACAATTTGAAAATGTAGCAATTTGAAAATTTGAAAATAAAACCCTGCATCACACCCATTCACCAACTCACCCAAAAAAAATCTCAAACTCTCAAAACCTCAAACTCCTTTTATGCCATCGGATGACGGAAATTCGCACTGTATCTTCCAGTTACGTAATGTTCGAGTTGTCTTTCGATATCTCCTAAAAGTGAACTTGCACCGAAACGGAATAAGTCTGGATTTAACCATTCGTTTCCGAGTTCTTCTTTAATTAGGATTAAATAGTCGAGTGCCTGTTTTGCTTTTTGGATTCCACCTGCAGGTTTATAGCCGACCTTTACTCCTGTCAATTCGTAATATTCTCGGATGCAGCGAATCATGACTAAACTTACCGCCAAAGTGGCATTCACCGATTCTTTTCCGGTGGAAGTTTTGATGAAATCGGAACCCGCCATCATGGCGACCCAACTTGCTTTTGCCACTTTCGTGTACGTTGGAATTTCTCCTGTTGCGAGAATGGTTTTCATATGTGCATCTCCACAAGCTTGTCTGCAAAGTTTAATTTCTTCATACAGTTCTTTCCACTTTGATTCGAGAACCAAATCTCTGGAAATCACAATGTCGATTTCTTTTGCTCCTGCCGCGACAGATTTTTTAATTTCCGTAATTTTCTCTTCCAAAGAAATCTTTCCAGCTGGAAAACCAGTGGAAACCGCTGCAATTGGAATATTAGTTCCTTTTAAAGCTTCTTTTGCGTAGGGAATTAAGTTGTGATAAACGCAAACTGCTCCAGTTGTTAAATTTGCGTCCTGCATTCCAAGTTTTTGTAAAATATCCTCACGAACAGGATGTTTTGCTTTTTCGCAAAGACGGAGAACATTTCCGCGCGTGTCGTCGCCTGCAAGTGTCGTCAAATCAATCATAGAGATTGCTTTCAATAACCATGCTGCCTGGAATTCCTTTTTCACGCTTCTTCTACCTGTCAAAGTTCCAACGCGTCTTTCAATCGCACTTCGGTTGATGTTGATGGCGTCAAAATATTTGGTATTGAAAGGTAAACCTTCGTTTCTTTCTTCGGTATGATTTTGATTCACTTTTTTATGATTTTTTTCCAAAACTTTTTCCATAAACGAATAAATTTAATCAGAAAATTTCTATTAAAATTAAGGATTGTAAAATTAACCAATTCTTGGCAATTAAGGAATTGTTTTTAAGAATTATTAGTTTTAACATATAGTCCAAAAAAAAGAATAGACATCATCTTCTTCGACAATGTCTTTTCACTTTTACTTTTCAAAACAGCATTAAACTTTCAATTGTCTGTTGATGCTTTGTTCCAGTGAAATAAATGTTTCTGTTCTTGTTACGCCTTTTAGTTTTTGTAGTTTATTAAGAATTTCCATTAAATGGTCATTATCTCTACATAAAACTTTTAAAAATATGGTATAATTTCCCGTGGTGTAATGTGCTTCAACCACTTCATTCACATCCTTCAACGCTTTAATTGCATCATGATAATGACTGGGTTGATCTAAAAAAACACCGATGTAGGAAACTACTTTAAAACCAATTTTTCTTGGATTTAAAAAGGAAATTGAATTTTCGATAACTCCTGCAGATTCTAATTTTTTAATCCTTTGGTGAACCGCCGTTGTAGAAATCCCTACGTTTTTTGAAATGTGTGCCAATGAAGTTTTTGCATTATCCATCAACATATAAATGATTTCTTTATCTACGGAATCTAGATGATAACCCGTATTTGCTGCATTTTTCATTTTCTAATTTTTTACTTTTTTTTCTTTTTTCTTTAATTGTTGCGCTTGATAAATTCTGTCAATACCGGAAAATGGTCGCTGTATCCTCCCAAATATCGAGTTCCAGCATAAGTTCTGAATGGTCTTCCTGAAAATTTCCTATTCCAAGTACTCAATTTTTCGGAATTAAAAACTTTTGCATCTTTAAATGAAAATGGAAAATTTGAATCATAAAATTCATCAGATAAAATAATTTGGTCAAAAAGTAAGCCATCTTTAAAATGGAACGTTGAAAATATTCTGTTATTATATAAATCGACGTATGGATTTGTTAAGATTTTATTAAAATTTTCATCATAAAGCAAATTCTTTAAATTTTCATCATCAGGATTTTCATTAAAATCACCTAAAATAATGACCGCTTCATTTTCTGATTTTAGTTTCAAAACTTTTTCCTTGATGTCCTTTAAGATATAATCGCGTTTTGGTTTGTTAACGTCACGTTCTCTTTTGGAAGGGAGGTGAACCACAAAAAGGTTGATCATTTCGCCAGAATATTTCACTTTACAAAATAAGATATCTCTTGTTGTATCATAATTCGCTGGATCTTCATCATCAATCTCGAAAAAATAAGTGATGGGTTCGGAAGAAATGACTTCAATTTTAGATTTGTCATAAAGCAGTGCAACATCCACCCCTCTTTCATCCATGGAATCATAATGTATCACGCCATAATTTGAGTTGAACGGATCCATTTTTACCAATTCGTCCAAAGGTTTTTGGCCTTGAATTTCGGACAGACCAATCAACATCGGCAATGCATTTTCCGATTCTTTGATCAGTTGAAAAACATGTGAAATTTTGAAGAGTTTATTATTGTACCTTTTCTCGTCCCAATTTCTTAACCCAGAAACTGTTGGATCTAGTTTGTGAACAGGAGGTGGGTCTGGAAGAAAAAGGTTTTCTACGTTGTAGAAAGCAATCAGCTCTTTGGAATCGTTGTTTGTCATTAATGAGTTTTTGTCTCCTTCATTTTTTTGGATTGTAAATTTAATAAAAATAATTGGTTATGTTTAAATTTACTCCAACAAGTCTGGTCTTTTTTTTTGGGTAATTCTCACTGCTTCATCATGACGCCAATCTTCAATCTTTTTGAAATTACCACTCAACAAAACTTCGGGAACTTTCAAACCTTTGTATTCATCGGGTCTTGTGTAAATGGGTGGTGAAAGTAAATCATCCTGAAAACTGTCGGTCAAAGCCGATTGTTCATCATTTAAAACACCTGGTAAAAGTCTTATCACCGAATCTGCCAAAACACAGGCAGCCAATTCACCGCCGGTTAAAACATAGTCGCCTATGGAAATTTCTTTAGTAATATGTAAATCGCGAACTCTCTGATCGATTCCCTTATAATGACCGCAAAGAAAAATCAGATTATTTTTAATGGAAAGCGTATTAACAATTTTTTGGTTAAGCGTTTCTCCGTCGGGAGTTAGGTAAATTACCTCATCATAATCTCTTTGCGATTTCAGTTGAGAAATACAGTTGTCCAAAGGTTCAATCATCATCACCATTCCAGCTCCACCTCCGTAAGGTTCGTCGTCGATTTGGCGGTATTTTCCCAAACCAAAATCTCTTAACTGATGAAAGTGAATTTCCGCTAAACCTTTATCCATCGCTCTTTTCAGAATTGATGCTTTGAACGGACTTTCCATCAATTCGGGTAAAACGCTTATAATATCTATTCTCATTGTTCGGTTCGGTTCTTTTTAGTTGGGATGATAATCAATCTCAAGGAGGAATCTTTGTTGAAGTAACTCCACATCCAATTGAAGAAAATGGCAAGTTTGTTTCGTACACTTAAAATCAGCATCAAATGCAGAAACATCCAGAAATACCATGCAAAAGTTCCCTGAAATCTAAACTTCGGCAAATCGACAACCGCTTTGTGTTTTCCGATGGTTGCCATACTTCCTCTGTCTTCGTATTCATATTCCACCCAATCTTTTTCAGATTTTTTCAGAAGGTTTTTTGCTAAATTTTTTCCCTGATTGATGGCAACATTGGCAACTTGCGGATGACCTTGAGGATATTTCGGAGTTTCCATGTAAGAAATATCGCCTATTGCAAAAATATTTTTATAACCCAAAACTTTACTGAAACGGTCGGTTTTGTAGCGATTTCTCACCATTATTTCTGGATTCAAACCTGCGATGACATTTCCGGTAACTCCTGCTGCCCAAATCACGTTGTTGGATGGTATTTCCTTCCCACTTTTCATCATCACTTTGTCTCCGTCATAACCTGTAACGAATTCATCGCTCATAAAATGAACTCCCAATTCCTTCAGATATTTTTCAGACATTTTCTGCGATTCCGGACTCATCACGCTTAAAGGTTTTTCTGTAGAACTGATGAGAATGATTTTCAAATCATCAAAATTCATATGCGGATAATCGCGGGGAAGAATGTCCTTTTTCATCTCCGCAAAAGCTCCAGCCAATTCTACTCCGGTTGGCCCGCTTCCTACAATAACGATGTTCCAATTGCCGTCATCACTGCGTTTTCTTTCAATAATTAATTTCTCGAAAGTCAATAAAACATGGTTTCTAATGGCGATTGCTTCCTGTGTATTTTTCATCCCAAAGGTGAGAGTTTCCATTTTATCATTTCCGAAAAAATTGGTTTTACAACCTGTCGCAATTATTAATTTATCGTAACTGAATTCTGTTGCGTCGGTTGAAGTGATGATTTTATTTTCCTCGGGAAGAATTTTGAGAACTTCTGTCATTCGATACCGGATGTTCCTAGAATTCTGAAAAATTTTACGAAAAGGAAAGGAAATATTAGAAGGCTCGATCCTTCCACTTGCCACCTGATAAAACAACGGCTGAAACATGTGGTGATTTACCTTGTCGATGATTATAATTTTCTTGTTTTTGTTGTTGAGTTTCTTGGCAAGTTGAAGCCCTGCAAAACCGCCACCAATAATCACAATTTTCTCCCTTGTTTCCATAGGAACAAAAATACTGAAATTTTTATAGTTGATTTTGTTTAAAGCATGCGAAAAAAAAACCCTGAAAAATTTTCAGGGAATTGAGTTATTGTTTAACGATTTGGGTAACTTTTTGAGTATTGTCACTTAATGTATATTTCATCAAGTATTTTCCGGGTCTCAAGCGATCCAAACGGATTTCGCCCGAGTTCATATTTACAGCGTACTGAGCAACTTCCATCCCTAAAATAGAATAAAAAGTAACCGACTTTATTTTTAATGAAGCATCTTTTGACTTCACAATAATAAAATCTTTGGCTGGATTTGGGTACGCAACCATCACTCCGTCATCAGATTTTTGAGAAGTTGCCATCGGTTCTCTTTGAACAGATTGAGCGGAAACTTTTTCCGAAAAAACTGTTAAACTGCCGATAAATATTATAGAAAAGAATAATTTTTTCACCGATAATAACTTTTTATTTAGAAATATCCTTACAAAAGTAAGAATTTCAAATTAATATGCAATAGCTTTTTAATAAAACTATAATTAAATTTGCACAAGTTATCTCAAATACCATTCCAAAATGATTATCTATTCAAGAAACCGAAGACTACGCACCAATGCCTCTATTAGAAGTCTAGTTCAGGAAACCGTTTTAACCACCAACGATTTCGTAATGCCGATGTTTGTGATGGAGGGGAAAAATAATCAGGAAGCAATTCCATCGATGCCGGGAATTTACCGCAGAACTTTGGATCTTACGGTGAAAGAATGTCAGGAATTGTATTCACTTGGAGTAAAAGCGGTCAATCTGTACATGAAAGTTTCTGAAAATTTGAAAGACAACAAAGGAACTGAAGCGTGGAACAAAAACGGATTGATGCAAAACACGATTAAAGCTATTAAAGACGCAGTTCCGGAAATGGTTGTAATGCCCGATGTTGCACTCGATCCCTACTCGATTTACGGTCACGACGGAATAATCACCAACGGAAAAATTGACAACGACGCCACCAACGAAGCTTTGGTAAAAATGTCGGTTTCTCACGCAGAAGCAGGTGCAGATATCGTTGCACCAAGTGACATGATGGACGGAAGAGTTGCCGCGATTCGTACGGGATTGGAAGAAAGTGGTTTTACTGATGTTGGAATTTTGAGTTATGCCGCAAAATATGCGAGTTCATTTTACGGACCTTTCAGAAGTGCCTTGGATTCTGCGCCGAAAGAAAATGTAGAAATTCCGAAAGACAAAAAAACCTATCAAATGGATTTTCACAATTCCCGTGAAGCGATTGACGAAGTGTTGAAAGACGTTGCAGAAGGAGCCGATATCATCATGATTAAACCAGGAATGCCTTATTTGGACATCGTTTCCAAAGTTCGCGAAACCATCGATTTGCCGATTGCAGTTTATAATGTAAGTGGTGAATACGCCATGTTAAAAGCCGCAGCAAAAAACGGATGGCTCGATAACGACAAAGCAATTATTGAAAGCTTGACTTGCATTAAAAGAGCAGGTGCGGATATGATTTTCACGTATGCGGCGAAAGAAGCAGCGATTCTTTTAAACCACTAATATTTTATGAAATTTTTTCGTTGTTAAATAAAATCGACCAATTAAAAATTTTTCAAGTTCCTATTTATTTCTGATTATTTCAGTTTGTTGCATCCTTATTTGTATTCTACATTGATGAAGGTTATTATAATTTTCAATGGATGAAATCTTGGCGAAACTGGATCGTTTTCATTATTTATGCGGCAATCATTTTTCTTGTTCAGCAATTGTTTGCTCTAATCTTCAGGAAAGTTTTTAAGGTGAATAATAGAAATTACCTAATTGCCGCAATTGGAGTTCCTGTTCCGATTTTTGTTTTGGTCACAATTATTTTTGGCTAAAACTTAATCTGTTTTTATTTTCCCCAAATAAAACAAACCGATGCATTTTTGATTTTCTTCCAAATTCAGAAATTCGCCCAAATGCTGTATCATTCCTGGTGTACTCCAATAACAGCCGATTTGGTGAACGGTGGAAGTTAAATACATGTTTTGGACAGCCATCGCCGTTGCTGCAATTTCTTCCCATTCTGGAACCAAGCCGCTGAAATTGACAGAAATTGTGATTAACGTATCTGTGTTTGAAATTTTGTGCGTAATGTCCAGATATTTTTTTTCTAGAAAAACTTCGGGTCGAGTTGTGTTTTTATAGATTTCAGCAAGTTTGTTGGCAAGTTCTAATTTTTTTTCATTTCTAAAAACTTGAAAACGCCACGGTTTTGTTTTCTTGTGATTGGGAGCGAAATTGGCAGAGTTTAAAATTTCATTTAAAACCCCTTCTTCAATTTTTTCACCGGAATAATCTTTCGGAAAAATACTTCTTCTGCATTCTATAATTTCCTTTAAAACTGCTGCTTTATTCATCCTTTTACATTTAATTCTCCAAGAATACTAGTTCTAAACGACCTAGGAGATTTTTGCGTTAAGAAAAATTGAAATTTCTTACTGCCAGAATTCTCTTGATTATAACAAAATTAAAATTTCCATTGTTTGAGTGGCGGTAATACATTTTCTTACAATCGAAACTTAACTTTCCGCCCGAGTTCTGCAAATTTTCTTGAAAGAAATTTTAATTTTTTAGCAAAAATATCCAGTCTTGATTTTTTGGATACTTTTGTCTCACGACAAAGGTATCGAACTAATAGAAGAAAATTTTAATATATAGCTGAAACTATTTTTAAACAAACTTCTAAAATTCACATCACATCTACAATGGTCTGACTGATATTATTAAGTACAAAAGAATCTCCCGGTTTTTTTCCGTGCATAATTTTCGCCATCGGACTTTCCTCGGAAATGGCATAGAAGCGGTCTCCTTCAAAGAAAAATTCACCCAAAGAAACCGAAATATAAAATCTCGCCTTATTCGTAAAAACCATTGAACCCAACTGAATTTTATCGGTGGGTTTATTCAAAACTTTGGTGAGATTTCTTCGCAAATCGTTTAGTGCTGCAAGTTGTCTTTGCATCTGATAAATCTCTTCCTGCATTTCCTCACGAATGGAATCGTATTTTGGCGTCTTCTTTATTTCGCGACTCGCCTCTAAAGTAAACTCGATAAATTTTTCAAGTTTCTCAATTTTCCCGACGATGATATCTTTTATATGTGCTCTAACGTCACTTTTTGAAATAGTACTCTTCTGCATATTTCCCAATTTTTTAATAAAGATAAAAATCTTTTTTAAATCGGAAATTTGGGTTTGATTTGAATTTGTTTGAAATTATTTGAAATTGTTTGATACCGTTTTCAATACTTATCAGGATGTGACAAATCACACGCTTGGACAAATCGCAATTTGTCCCTACAGTTTCTGTCGCACTGCTTCGTACAAAATTGCCCCACAAGCAACGGAAACATTTAAAGATTGTGTTTTTCCTTCAATCGGCAATTTGATTTTTTCGTCGGAATGGTGCAAAACTTCTTTTGAAATTCCGGTTTCTTCATTTCCCATTACTAAAGCGCAAGGTTGTGTGAAATCCACGTCGTATATTAATTTTTGCGCTTTTTCTGTCGCGGCAAAAACTTGAACTCCCGATTGTTGAAGGAAATCCACCGTGTGTGCAAGATTTTTTTCCTTACAGATTTTGATATTGTAAATTGCTCCGGCTGAAGTTTTTATCGCGTCTGAATTAATGGGCGAAGCTCCTTTTTCGGGGATAATTACTGCATCAATTCCAACGCATTCAGCAGTTCTACAGATTGCACCGAAGTTTCTTACATCCGTCAATCTATCTAGAATTAAAAGAAAAGGTGTTTTTCCCGATTCGAAAATTTCGGGCAAAATATTTTCAATCGAATGAAAAGGAACATCCGAAATAAAGGCAACAACTCCTTGATGATTTTTTCTCGTGAAACGATTCAGTTTTTCTACTGGAACGTAATTCGGGCGGATTTTATGTTTGCTTAAAAGTATTTTCAGTTCGGCATAAATTGGTCCCTGCAAAGCGTTTTGCAAAAATATTTTGTCGATGGTTTTTCCTGCTTCGATGGCTTCGATTACCGGTCGCAAACCAAATATAAAGTCGTCTTTCATGTGTTTCACATAAATAATGAATAATTAATTAATAATCTTTTTGCTCTCATTATTAATTATTCATTTATAATTATTAATTATGAATTGTTCTAAAACTTTTCCCCTAAAATTGCCCGTTTCTGCGCCATTGCGTAACCGTAATGCAAACTTTCGTGCATGTTGTTGAAAATAATGGCGTCTTGAATATTCTTCAAATCAAGTCCGAAACTTGTGGTGTATGGAGTGTAATCTGAAAAAAAATCGGCGTCGTAATCTTTCAACAAAATCTTTGAAGTTTCTATTAATAGAAATGCCAAGTCATCCACTTCTGATTGCTGAACGTTCAAGTTGGGAAGCGTTCCTTTTTTGTAGGTTTCAATCCAATATTTATCGATTCGGAAGGGATTTCCGCTCAAATAATAACAAAGAAGTTGCTGCGTTGCAACGGTGTGCGCAATGTTCCAATACATGTTATTGTTGAAACCATCGGGAATCAGCATTAAATCCTGCAAAGAATTATTCTGCAAAATTTCGAGAAGATTTTTTCGTACTTGTCGGTGTGCCTGAAAATGATAGTTCATTTTGGGGTGTTTTAATGTTCAAAAGTAGGGAAAAAAGCGGGAAGATGGAAGTAGGAAGTCCGAAGATGGTAGAAAATATTTTCAATTTTCAAATAATTTTAGGCGGAAGCGGAATGGTAACTAGCCATTGAGCCGTATGTCTGAGCTCTTTTTTCGGCGGCGGCTTCGCCGCCGCCGAAAAAAAGCGAGTAGCGTAAGCAGGTTCCCGGCTCCAAATAATTGTTTGAGGGTTTGCGAGTTTGAGGGTTTTGAGGATTTGAGAATTTGCCAATTTTTTTTAAACTTGCGACTTAGCGCTTCCATCTCCCTTCTTTTAACAAACTTTAACTCATTATTGGCATTAATTGTGTTGATTAGTGTCCTTATTTATTAGAAATTTACGGATTAAATTTATATGAACCTATGTCAGAACTACATCAAGCCGAAGATATACGACAACTCACCGAAAAAGTAAGGGAACAGAATTACTTTTTTTCGCTTTTAAAGCAGGAAATTAACAAAGCAATTATTGGTCAGGAATACATGGTGGATCGCCTGTTAATCGGACTTCTCGGAAATGGGCACGTTCTTTTGGAAGGCGTTCCGGGATTGGCGAAAACTTTGGCGATTAAAACTTTGGCGGATGCGGTGCATGGTGAATTTTCGAGGATTCAGTTTACACCCGATTTGCTTCCTGCGGATGTGGTGGGAACGATGATGTATAACATTAAAGACAACGATTTCTCGATTAAACGGGGACCGATTTTTGCGAATTTCGTTTTGGCGGATGAAATTAACCGTGCTCCATCGAAAGTGCAGTCGGCGTTGCTTGAAGCGATGCAGGAAAAGCAAGTAACCATCGGTGATGAAACCATGCCATTACCGAAACCGTTTTTAGTTTTAGCCACGCAAAACCCGATTGACCAAGAAGGAACGTACCTTTTGCCTGAGGCGCAAAGTGACCGTTTCATGCTCAAATGCACGATTTCTTATCCTGATTTCGAGGACGAGAGAAAAATTATGCAGATGGTGGCAACTTCACACCAACCTGTGATTAAACCTGTGATTTCTTTACAAAATGTTATTGAGGCTAAAGAGCTCATCAACCAAATTTATTTGGACGAAAAAATTGAGAAATACATTCTCGATATGGTTTTCGCAACACGATATCCAGAAAAATACGGACTTTCCGATTTGAAAAATTACATCAGTTTTGGGGCTTCACCGAGAGCGTCGATCAACTTGGCAATTGCAGCAAGAGCTTTGGCTTTCCTGAAAAACCGCGCCTTCGTTATTCCTGAAGATGTGAAAGAGATTGCGAAAGATGTTCTTCGACACCGAATCGGATTGAGTTTCGAGGCGGAAGCGGAAGAAATTACGGCCGATGAAATCGTGAATCAGATTTTGGGGAAAGTTCAGGCACCGTAAATTTTGTGGGTGTGTTGGTGAGAAATTTTTCAAGCCACCCTCAATTATCAATCATCATTTATCAGTCAGCAATCATGGACATTAAAGATATCATCAAGAAAGTAAAGCAGATTGAGATTCGGACTAAAAAAAAGTCGGAGGCTACTTTGATGGGGCAATATCACAGCGCTTTCAAAGGACAGGGAATGACCTTTTCGGAAGTTCGGCCATATCAATTTGGTGATGAAATCCGTAGAATAGATTGGAATAAAACCGCCCGATTTCGTGAACCTTTCGTGAAAGTTATGGAAGAAGAACGCGAATTGACGATGATGCTTTTGGTGGATATTTCAGCCTCCATGGATTACGGAACGAAAACTCAATTGAAGCGTGAATTTGTAGCAGAAATCTGTGCAAGTTTAGGTTTTTCCGCAGCGGGAAATAACGATAAAGTGGGATTGATTTTGTTTGCCGACAAAGTGTATAAAGTGATTCCGCCACAGAAAGGAAGAAAACATATTTTGGCGATAATCAGTAACATTTTGACTTCTGAATACGTTCCTGCAGAGTCAAAAATCGATGAAGCATTGCAATTTATGATGAGTGTCTTCCAGAAAAAATCAATGGCTTTTATATTTTCAGATTTTGAGGATTCTTATGATCTAAAAATTTTAAGAGTTGCCTCGAAAAAACACCAACTTCTCGGAATGCGTGTTTTTGATGACAAAGACAATGAAATTCCCGATATTGGTTATGCACTTTTCCACGATGCTGAAACAGGAAAACAAGTTTGGGCAAATACATCGAATTCGAGATGGCGCTATAATTATGCAGAACATCAGAAGAAAAAAATAAAAGAGGTAACCGAAGATTTTGAAAATTCCTCGGCAAGTTTTATGAATATCAATACAGGAGAAGATTACTCGAAGTTTTTGTATCAGTATTTTAGGAAGCGGTGAGTGAATTTTAAAATTTGAGAATCGTTTAATTTGAAAATTATTGCGAAAATCGTTGATGAATGATGATGGAGAAATATTGTTTTACGAAACAGGGAAATATTAAGAGAAATTGAATAATACAATCTCCATGTCATCATCTCGTTGGGATATTGAGTTAAACGCAGCGCGGAACACAATTCCGAATTTGGGCAAATTAAAAAAATATGAAACTTAACATAAATAATACGAGTGAAATGCATTGCAAGTCCCTCTCCTTTGGAGAGGGATTTGGGGAGAGGATTATATTTTTACTTATCTGTTTCCTCAATGTTTTTGCTTATTCGCAAACATTGGGTTCCAAACTCGACAAGAAAACCTTGGCTTTGGGAGAAGTCGGGGTTTTTAAAGTCAATATCTCCAATCTTCAGGGGAAAGATGTGGTTGCAGCGCCGAAAAATGAGTTGCTTCCTTTTCATTTTGAGGAAATCAAAGACAGCATCAGCAAACAACCCGATTTATACGAAAGAATAATTGAATTCCAAGTTTTTGAGGAAGGAAAATTTACGATTCCCGCTTTAGATTTTAAAATTGGCGGACAAGTTTACCACACCATTCCGTACGAAGTTGAAGTCTTGAACACCGCACAGAAAGGCGACCAAATCAACGACATCATGAAAAACAAAGAGGTAAAACTCGATGTGAAAGATTATTGGGAACTTTATAAATGGTATATTCTGGGTGTTTTGATTCTTCTCGCTCTGATTTTCTTGATTTGGCAAATTGTAAAATACGGACGACGCAGAAAAAATTCTCCTGTCGTGATGACGAATCAGACGCTGAAAGAATTAGACAATTTAAAGAAGAAAAAGTACATCGAATCAGGAAATTACCGTTCGTTTTATGTGGAATTGATTGAGATTGCAAGAAACTTCATCACGAAGCAATATAAAATCCCTGCAGATGTTTTATTGACCGACGATTTGATTAGTGTAATGAAAGTGAACAATGCCATTTCACCCGAAAACGAAAAAATCGTGGAAGATGTTTTTCTTCGCAGCGACTTGGTGAAATTTGCCAAAACTTTTCCTGATGAGCAAACCATGTCGAAGGATTTTGAAGATATGAAAGCTTTCGTAAAACGTTCCTCAAAAGATTTGGAAGCCGAACAATTAAGAACAGGAGTATAAAATGACGTTAGATTTTTTGAATTTTGAATTTTACAGTCCGTGGTTTTTGCTGCTGTTTTTGGCGTTCATTCCGCTCTTCATTTTAGATTTAAAGAAGAAAAGACGAACGGGAATAAAAGTCCCTACTACCAAAAATATGCAGGAAAACAAGGGAATTCTCTTCGTTCTCTCTCTGCTGAAAATTTCAAAATACATGATTCTTTCGGCGTTGATTATTGCGATGGCTCGTCCAAGAACTTTCACCATTTCGCAAGACAATGACGACAGCAAAGGAATCGACATCATGCTTTCTGTTGACGTTTCTTTAAGTATGTTGGCAAAAGATTTGGAACCCGACCGATTAACGGCTTTAAAAGGAATCGCCAAAAAATTTGTCAATCAAAGACCAGGCGACAGAATTGGCTTGGTGACTTATTCGGGAGAAGCTTTTACGAAAGTTCCCGTAACTTCCGACCACGCCGTAGTTTTGGATGAACTCGAGAATCTTAATCCGCTCGAATTACAGCCCGGAACTGCAATCGGAGAAGGACTTTCTGTTGCGGTGAGTCATTTGCGGAACAGCAAAGCCAAATCGAAAATCATTATTTTAATGACCGACGGTGTAAATACCATAGAAAATGCTATGCCGCCTCAAGTTGGTGCACAACTCGCAAAATCAAATAATATTAAGGTATATTCCATCGGAATTGGAACGAATGGCTATGCTTTGATGCCGACACAGACCGATATTTTCGGCGACTTGGTTTTTAATGAAGTCGAGGTTAAAATTGACGAACCCGTTTTGCGGGAAATTGCGCAAACAACGGGTGGAAAATATTTTAGAGCCACTTCCAACCAAAGTTTGGAGGATGTTTATAACGAAATCAACCAACTTGAAAAAAGCGAATTGAAATCGACCAAATTGTATAATTACGAAGAATATTTTAGATTTTTCCTGTGGATTGCTTTGGGAATTTTGATTTTGGATGCGGCTTTGAGGTGGGTTTTTTATAAAGTCTTGAGTTGATGAGTAATGACAAAAACTTGGAACATGGAACTTGAAACCTTAAACTTCAAACTTTAAACAACAATTACGTGTGAATTGGTATTTAGGAAATTATTGGTACTTACTTTTGCTGCTGCTATTGCCGTGGCTCGGGATTGTTCTGTTCAATTACGTGAAGTGGAAAAACCGCAAGAAAAATGTTTTTGCCGAAGCTCGTTTTCAAAATGAATTGTTTGAAAAGAAATCGGGATTCTCTAAAATTTTACCGTTGCTTTATTTGATTGCGACTTTGTTTTTAATTCTTTCTATCGTGGATTTATTGAGCGGTTCGGAAGAAGTGAAATCCAAACAGAAAATGAACAATGTGATTTTCCTCCTCGATGTTTCCAACTCGATGAATGCGCAGGATGTGGAACCGAATCGTTTGGATGAAGCCAAAAACATCATGGTTCAAACCATGAACAAAATGAGAAACGATAAGGTAGGAATCGTGGTTTTTGCGGGTGAAGCTTCTTCGATTATGCCTTTAACAACGGATTTTACAGCGGCTGAAACTTACATCGGCGGAATTGAAACGAACGTGATGAAAATTCAGGGAACTGACTTTTTAAACGGAATGAGAACAGTTGCCGATAAATTTAAAAACGTCGCAAAAGGTTCTAGAAAAGTCGTGCTTTTAAGTGATGGGGAAGACAATGAAGGAAATGAAAAGGCAGCCATCAAATTAGCCAATAAAGAAGGAATTTCCGTCATCAGTGTTGGAATCGGTTCCGAAGAAGGTGCACCAATTCCTGAATATGTTTTTGGACAATTGATGGGTTATAAAACTGACGTTTCGGGACAAACCGTGATTTCTAAAAGACAGATTCGTGCACTCCAAAATATCGCAAACGAAACTAGTGGAACTTATGTGGACGGAAATAATTTAGACAACGCCACTTCACAAATTATCGATGGCTTGAGAAAAACTTCAACTTCGTCGGAAAGCATCGTGAAATCAAATAACGCCATTCATTATTATCAATATTTTCTTGCGGTTTCCATCTTTTTCTTTTTGATTATTTTTCTCTTTAATCCGAAGAGGGAATTTAATATTTAACTCAAAATCAGTCTGTTTAAGGGCAACTTTAACCGAAATTTAACAATTTCGATTATAGACTTTAACAATTAAAGGAATAATTTTGCAATAATGAACACGAATGCTATTTTCTCGGCAGTATTAATGATTTTTGGACTGATGTTTTTTTCCGCGCAGGAAAATTACAACACCTTGATTTTTAAAGGAAACCAACAGTTCGACAAGAAAAATTACGACAATGCTTCCTCAAAATATATGGAAGCTGCCAAACTGAACGAAAAAGATTTCACTGCCCATTACAACCTCGGAAATGCTTTGTACAAAAGAAAAATGTACGACGAAGCAAAAGCTGAATTCGAAAAAGCAGAAAAATTGGCGACCACGATTCCAGACAAATCTGCAGCACTTTACAATTCAGGAAATGCGTACATGCAGAAAAACGATTCCAAAAAAGCAGCTGAACTTTACAAACAGGCTTTAAAACAAGATCCTTACAACGAAACCATCCGAAAAAATTATGAAATTGCGATGCTGAAAGAAAAGGAAAAACAGCAACAGCAACAACAAAAAAACAATTCCGGCGGCGGTGGCGGAGACAATAAAAACAAAGACCAAAACCAAGGTCAGGACAAAGGAAACACACCAAAACAGGAACAAGGAAACGGTCAACAAAACAAAGGCGAAGGTGAAGGAAACGATCCCGATCAGAGTAAGAACAACGACGCCGATAAAATGCCGAAAGATTTAGAAAACTCCATCTTAAACCGTGTAGAAAACAAAGAACGGGAAACCGCAAAACGGATTCTCAACAAAAACTCCTACTCCATGCCACAAAGCAACGAGAAGGATTGGTAATGAAACTGAAATTTTTATACATATTATCTCTATTTTCCGCGATTTTTGCTCACGGTCAAGTCACTTTGGCGGTTTCTGATGTTAAAGACGCCAAAGTAAATCAACGACTTAATCTTACTGTTTTACTCGAAATAAGCGGTGAAAACATGCAGCAGGAAACTCCGTTGAGAATGCCTGATTTGTCAAAATTCGACATCATTGGAACTGCTTCTGAACAAAACACGGTTGTTTTGGATGCAAAAAAAGGAGACGTTCTCAATCAAATGGTTTATCAGTGGGTTCTATCTCCAAAACAATCAGGAAAAATTAAATTCGGGTCTGTTTTGGTGACCGTGAACGGTAAAATTTATAAAACCGAACCTTTCGACATCAACGTTCGCGATGTGGAGAAAAAAACTTCTGTTGCAGACAATTCCACTTCAAACGACCTGTATTTAAGTCTTGAAGTTCAGGACCGTGAAGTTTATAAGAACGAATCCACGATTGCCATTCTTCGAGCACACAGCCGCGATTACGGAAGTTTTAGAAATGTTGGAAACATCCAAGTTCCGCAGCAAAAAAATGCTAGAATTAAGCCGATAAGTTTTGCAAAATCTGAAATTGAGTCCTCTGCAGGAATGAATTCGCAGGTTCTTGCGGTGTTCATGATTTTCCCTTCCGAAGAGGGAAATATTGAGATTAATCCGGTTACAGCTTCAATTTCAAATTCCAATAGAGAAGCCAAAATCGTCTCCAACCGAGTGAAATTAAACGTAAAAAAACTTCCGGCCGGAATGCCGGAAACTTTTAAAAATGCCGTTGGGAAATTTGATATTGCAGTGGTCAACAACAACTCTACAGAAGTTTCTGAAATTCAAAAACCTGTAAATGTGACGATGAAAGTTTCGGGAGCAGGAAACTTTGGGACACTGCATTTGCCGAAAATTGTAAGTTCCAACGACTATATTTTCTATCCACCAAAAATTACTGCGAGAACAACGACGCATCAAAACGAACTTTCGGGAGTGGTAACGGCTGATTATGTGGTAGTTCCGAAAAAAGCAGGTTTAGTTTCTATTAACTTTGAAGATTTTTCTTTCTTCAATCCAACCATCAAAAAATATGTGGATTTAGGTGCAAAATCAATTTCTTTGGATGTGAAAACGCCTGAAGAAATTGCGGCTGCAAAATCGACTTTAGAGAAAGTAAATGATTATACCAATACTGTTCTAGAAACAGTAAACACACCTGTTTTGCAAACTCACAACCTAAAAGTGAAAGACAAAAACAGCATCAATTGGAAAGTTGTTTTCGGAAATTTTGCTTTATTGACGGCTTTTATTGCCATGTTCTTTGTGGTGGTAAAAAGACGTGAAAAGCGAAAATTAAAACCTCAAGTTGCCGAAAAAAACTTTGTTTCGATTGCGGAAACCGAAGATCTAATCCGAAAAGATTTAAACAATTCTGTAGAAGAAAATATAGAATATCTAAAAAAATTAAAAGATAATAAAGATTTCGCAACATTCTTTTCGGTGTACAATGATTTGGTAAACGAAACAAAAAAACGAAATCTTATACAATCTGAAAGCGATTTCCGCCGTTTTCTTGAGCAAAACAAAGGTCAACAGTTCGCTGACCAATACAGAGTTTTATCAGAACAGATCCAGTTTGAAAGATTTGCACCTTTCCACAGCGAAGAAAGGATTGAAGAACTTTTCAACTCGATTTCAACCATATTTTCAGAAATTAATAAATAATCAATTATTTTTTATATTTTTGCGAAATTCTAAATTTCAAGAAATGTTTGAACATTTTTCATTAAAAGAAACATTGACGACGACCATGGTTTTGTTTGCAGTGATTGATATTGTAGGGTCACTGCCGATTGTTGTGGGCTTAAAACAAAAATTTGGCAGAATAGATTCCGAAAAATCAGCTCTTGTTGCAGGAAGTATTATGCTTGCATTTCTATTCATCGGAAATAAAATCTTGAAATTTATTGGGGTAGATGTAAATTCTTTCGCCATTGCAGGTGCTTTCGTTATTTTCATCATCGCACTGGAAATGATTTTAGGAATTGAAATCCACAAAAATACAGAACCAAAAGCGGCATCAATTGTTCCGATTGCGTTTCCGCTTGTTGCAGGGGCAGGAACTTTGACTACTTTGCTCTCACTCCGTGCAAATTACCACGACATCAATATCATTGCAGCGATTCTTTTGAACACGCTTTTTGTTTATTTGGTCCTAAAATCGGCCAATTGGCTGGAACGAAAATTAGGTCCAACTACGCTTCAAGTTCTACAAAAAGTTTTCGGAATTGTACTTTTGGCGATTTCTATTAAATTATTTACTGCTAACTTTGCACAATTGTTTACAACGTATATTAAATTCTAAAAAATTCAACAATGCAACTTTTTTATAAAATATTTTTAGCAATTTTCGTTATTTTCATCGGCTTCAACCTTTACGTAATGGAATGGGATTTAGGTTTTTGGCACGAAGAAAACTCTAAATTTATTTTGTCAATTTCGGCTGCAATCCTTGGAATTATCGTGGTTTTCGTGCTGCATTCGATGAGCAAACTTTCGGTGAAAAAATAGTTTCTTTAGGTGCAAATTGGTGCAGTGTGCAATTGGTGCAAGTTGCAACATTCAAATTTCGTACTTCGTACTTCGTATTTTTAGAAATTCATTTCATCTTTCACCACTCCATTATTTTGGGTGTGTTGAAGAAGTTCTTTTACAATAAATTCCTTGATTTTGTCGGAATCGGAATCTCCAGGGAAAAGAAGATGAACATTCGCACCTGCATCCAAAGTAAAAAACAAAGCCAACCCCGTTTCTTTACGGAAATTCCAAATTTTATTGATGACTTCTAAAGTTCCTGTTTTCATGAGAATAAAAGCGGGCTCGCTCATCATCATCATTGCGTGAAGAGTCAGAGCTTCATGTTCCACCAATTTGATGAAATTTTGCAAATCTCCTGTTTTAAGGATTTCTTTTAAAATAGTAAAATTCTCATGAGCTTCCTGAAATCTCCTTTCCGCATACGGATTTGTTTTCATCAAACCGTGACCAACAGTAGAACTCACCGATTTTTCACCTTCGTGAATCAGCAAAACCCAATCGTTGAAATTTTTAAAAATCGGATGAATTTCTTCATTAGGATATTGAACGGCGTATAAATCCGAACTTCCTTCCACTTCGTCTGTTTTTCCCCAAACAACCAATCCGTTGTAGAGGCTTCTACACGCACTTCCGCTTCCTAAACGTGCAAGAAAACTTTCTTTTTTTGCTTTTAAATCGTCTGCTATTTTTCCTGAAAATTGTTCGTCAAGATCCATCAAACATTTTGCAATCGCACCGAAACCTGATGCAGAACTTGCGATTCCCGAACTGTGCGGAAAAGTGTTTTCGGTTCTAATGATATATTTTCCCTTTAAAATCCAAGGTAAAAAATCTTCAATATTTTTGAAGTATTTCTCAATCTTTTCGGCAAATTTCTTCTCTTCGTTTCCCGCTAAATAGGTTTGGACAGAAAATTCTTCATCTGCAAAAAATTCCATAAAAGTATTTGTTTTACAATGATTTAGCGTGTAACTGATACTCGGATTTGCAGGAATTTGATTCTCGTATTTTCCCCAATATTTAATTAGAGCAATATTTGAGGGACAGCTGGCAGAAACGGTTTGATTTGAGATATTGAAATTTGGATTTCCTTGAAATTCGTTCATTTGATTAACTTGAGAAAAAATTATGATTAATGCTTTTTAAAACCACCAAAGGCACAAAAGTTCTATGATTTTAATGCGTTTATTTTATTTGCTCACAACAAGTTCACAATAGTGAAAATCGCAGATTTTCATTCTTTTGTGTTCTGCTCATTAGAAAGAAATATTGCAATTGTAGGACATTCATAAACAGATTTCTTTTGTTCCTATTGTGGTTTATTTTTATATTTTTTGAATTCGCCAAGAAGCGAATTCTTACGTCATTGTTTAATTATGGTACATTTTATCAATTAAGTCAGAATATTTTTTCATCACCACATTTCGTTTCACCTTTAAAGTTGGTGTTATTTCGCCACTTGCAATCTCGAATTCTGACGGCATTAAAACAAATTTTTTCACCTTCTCAAATCCTGAAAACGAGTGTTGAATCTCGTTGATTTTTTGGTGGTAAAATTCCTTTACCTCATCTAAATTTACAACTTCTTCCCAATTGGTAAAATTAATATTCATCTTTGGGAGCTGCTCTTTCAACGCTTCAAAATTAGGGATTATCAATGCGGTTACATAAGGTTTTCCCTCTGCAATCACCATCGCTTGAGTAATGAAATTATTGTTGGACAGCATATTTTCAATCGGTTGCGGTGCGATATATTTTCCGTTAGAAGTCTTCATCAAATCCTTGATTCTATCGGTGATAACAAGGTTTCCCTTCTCGTCAAATTCTCCTGCATCGCCTGTTTTGAACCAACCATCTTCGGTAAAAACTTCGGCGGTTTCGTGGGGTTTTTTGTAGTAGCCTTTCATGATTCCGCTTCCTTTTGCCAAAATTTCATCGTTTTCGCCTATCTTAATTTGGGTGTCGCCAAGAGTGATTCCCGCTGTTCCGTGTTCGTAATTTTGCAGGGGAAATGCGGTTAAAGTAGCCGTAGTTTCTGTCAATCCATAACCAACGGTAATGTGAATTCCCATCGCATCAAAAAATTTTGTGACTTCGGAAGAAATTGAAGCTCCTCCACATGGCATGAACCAAAGATTTCCACCCAATTTGTTTTTTATTTTATTGAAAACCAATTTGTTGGCAATAGCATTCTTCAAGTTTAATGAAAGTGGAATCGACTTATCAAGTCGTTTCAACTCCGCAACTTCTCCCCCATTTTTCAAGGCCCAATTAAAAATTTTCTTTTTCGAATCGGAACTTTCTGCAACCATTTCTTGGATTCCCGCATAAATTTTTTGGTAGAACCTTGGAACAGAGCACATCATGGTTGGTTTAACTTCAGTTAAAGCGGTCGCGATGAGTTTGGTATTTTCCAAAAATGAAACTTTCGCACCGCCGTAGAGGCAAAGCAAAGTCCAACTTCTCTCGAAAATATGTGTTAAAGGTAAAAACGCCAAAGAATGTTCCCCTTCAAAATTTCTGAATTTAAAGAAATCGAAATGGGCATCGCAACATTTTTGAAAATTCCCGTGAGTCAACATCACTCCTTTCGGAACACCCGTTGTTCCCGAAGTGTAAATAATGGTGGCTAAATCATCGTCATTTTTTTCGACAATTTTGAAGCGTTCATCAGCATTTTTAATGAAGTCTTCCAAGAATTGTGAGTTCTCTGTTTTGATCCAAACCGATTTCTTAGAAACAATGATTTCTTGCAGAATATGACTTTTATTCAAAATTTCAAACGCCGCATCATACTGTTCCTGATTTCCGACCAAAATCATTTTCGATTCTGATTCTTTTAGAATGTATTCCGCCTGTTCGAGATTGTTTGTAGAATAAATCGGAACCGTGATTGCGCCGAGAGAAATGATGGCCAAATCGAAAATAATCCATTCCGCAGAGTTGTCGGAATAAATCGCAACCCGGTCATTTTCAGCAATTCCCGCATCTTTCAAAGCATTGGCTGTTTTGAAAACCATTCTTCGAAAATTTTTCCAATCAAGTTCTTTCCATTCTTCGTTTTTTTTGAAACCTATTGCGGGTTTCATGGGAAATCTTTTGGTGTTTTTATTGAGGAATTGGGTGAAATTCATTTTTACATTTTAAAATTGAATTCGGCTCATGGCGAATTATTTCAATTATTTTCAACTACAATTTTTTGTCTTGTCTATAGTTTTTTAAGTGAAAATCAAGACTTTCTTCTATGGGAATAAATTGATAATCAAGACGTTCCCTAATTTTTTGATTGGAAACGGTATTCAAATTTGTGACCGATTCGATGTTGACTTTGTTCGCCATTTTCAAAGATGGAATAAACCATCCAAAGTAGAAATTTAAAATTTTAGCAAAATTCAACACCAATTTTGAAAGAATTTTCGGAGTAGATTTTCCTAATTTATTTCGCACGAAATTGGTCATTTCACTGTATCGTTTATTTTCAGAAATCAATATAAATCGCTCCCCGAAAATATTTTTCTCCATCAATTCCACGGAAATTTTCGCAACATCGCGAACATCAACATAAGAAGTTCCGCCCGAAAAAGTGAAACCTTTCGTGAAGTTTTCATAAATCAATCCACTGCTTTCGTTCCAGTTTCCGCTGCCGATAATCATTCCAGGATTTACGATGACCACGTTTAAACCTTCTGCCGAAGCGCGCCAAACTTCCATTTCTGAAAAATGTTTCGATTCTGCATAAGCTGAATGTTCGAGTTTTGAATTGAAATCGGAATCTTCATCCATCATACCCTTTTCATTAAATCCGTCGAGAACCGCAATGGAGCTCACGAAGCAGAATTTTTTCACCGATGAGTTTTCACAAGCGTAAAGCAAGTTTTTAGTTCCATCAATATTGCTATGATACATTTTCTTACGAGCATTGGGATGGAAACTGACTTTTGCGGCGCAGTGATACACTTCTTCTACTCCATTTACCGCTATTTTTAACGAATCTATGTCATCAAAATCGATATCAACCCATTCAATTTTATTGAAAAATTCGTCGGGATTCTCCGTATAAAATTTGAAAGAATGGCGAACTTCTTCAAGATTGCTCGTTTTTCTTTTCGTGGCACGAACCGTTTTTCCGCGTTTCAGAAGTTCCAAAACGATTACTCTGCCGAGAATTCCTGTAGCGCCGGTTACGAGTGTCATATTCTTCAGTGAATGGTCAATGGTGAATGGTGAATTTTACAAAAATACGCTTTAAAAATGCATTTTCAAACCTTCAATCGCATTCATCTTCAAATTAATCAATAAATTGATGCATTAAAAAATCTTTCACCACTTCATTAAAATCCTTTGGATTTTCTGCTTGAACCCAATGTCCTGCGTTGGGAATTTTAACAATGGAAGAATTTGGGAATTGCTGCTTGATTTGAAATTCATCCTGCGGCAAAATATAATTTGATTTTTCGCCTGCAATAACTAAAGTTTCTCCGGTAAAAACTCCAAATTTAATCGCATTAGAAACGAAATCGCTGTATTTTTCAGATAAAGTTTTCAAGTTGAAACGCCAAGCTAATTTCTTTTCCTCTTTCCAATATAAATTTTTTGCAAGAAACTGAATGACAGATTTTTCGGGAATGAATTGCTGTAAAATTTCCTCAACTTCCTGGCGTGAATTTACTTGGTTGAAATCCACACTTTCCAACGCTTTCAAAATTCCTTGATGATGCGGTGGATAAGCTTTTGGACCGATATCTACAACGATCAATTTCTCGACTTTTAAAGGATATTTGATGGCGAATTGCATCACCGCTTTTCCGCCTAAAGAATGACCGAGCAAATTGGCTTTCTGTATTCCGTAATGTTCCATGTAATGGGTGATGTCGTGCGCCAAATCGTCGTGCGACATTTCTTCGGAATGAAAACTTTTGCCGTGGTTTCTTAAATCAATTAAATGCACAGGAAAAAGTTCGCCCATTTCCTTCCCGAAACTTCCCCAATTGTCGAGCATTCCGAAAAGTCCGTGGAAAACGAGAAGCGGCGTTCCTGATTTTTCTTGTCCGTATATTTTTGAGTGGAGGATGTTATTCATAAAAATTTTAATTTCAAGTACTCATTACTAATTACCTCTTTACAATTTTCCCAATTAAATTCCCCAAAAACTTCAGGTTCTGGAGAATTTTCTGCTTGTTGAAAATAGGTAAGTAAGTTTCTTCAGTTGCCATTTTTTCTAGGAGTTCCAAAAGTTCAGTTCGGATTTTATGGGTGTGTAGCATCTAAATTCTTTTTCCTCATTATTGAAAATAGTTGACAAGAACGAAAGCGTGACAGGAATTATATCTTTCAAGAGAAACGAAATCTCTTTAATAGCTTCTTTTCCCTACAGATCTTTTAGCAAAATCCAATACTTCAGCATTCCATATTCCAAAACACGCTGAACGATAAATTCCTTGTATTGGTCCAAATCAAATTTCTCCAAATCCACATCCCAAAAAAGGTGTGCTGAAAAATCATGAACTGTGATTGTAGAATCCATTCTTCAAAAATACAAACTAATTTTTAAAAATGACTTTGTTTATTTTTTCTGCAATTTCTCCCGCATAAAATCTTATTCCACAGACATGGCATTTTTCTATCAGCGTAAAATTTTTTGGTGGATTAGCTTTTTCAAAAAGTTTTCTGCCCAATTTTTCGGGAACAATCTTATCGTCCTTGCTGTGTATAACCAATATTGGCTTTCTGAAATTTTTGAGATTTTCTTCGTTGTCGAAATTATTTTTAACAATAATTTTCCCAAAAACAGGCACATAATGATTCGCAATATCGTCGGTTTGCAAAAAAGTTCCCTCCACAACCAAACCTTCGATTTCGTTCTGATTTTTTTTTGCAACAGGAATTGCGAAATTTCCACCGATGGATTGCCCGTAAATTATTTTTTGAGTGTTTTTTACTTCGCTTAGATTTTTGAAAAATTCAAAAGCAATATAAGAATCTTCTAAAGCATTTTTTCTGTTTGCTTTTCCCTCGGAATAACCGAATCCCGAATAATCGAAAATAAAAACCTGAAACCCAAAATCCGTCAAATTAGCGAAATTTTCGAAATGAGTATTGATATTTCCCGAATTTCCGTGCAGTGCGAAGACAGATTTTAGAGCACTATTTTTCTTGGGTTTTAAAAGCCATGCGTTGATTTTCCGACCTTGGTTTCCTTGAAAATAAGAGCTTTCAATGGTAAAACCGCGCTGCAAAGTGTCTTTGTTTTTAAAGAAAATTGGCTGTAGATTTTCGCCTGAAAATTTTCAGATGGATGGAATCTTTTTGTTCTTTCCAAGAAAAGTTTCTTTTGGAAACATCATTTTTCCACGGCTGTAAAATTGGATAATTGACTTGACAGCTGCAGAAAAACAAGAAAATTAAAATGGTGGGAAATTTCAAAAACTTCATTGCAGAATTACCGAATTACCAAGTAGCCAATCGCTTCAAATATGCCTGAACCGTGTTTTCCAACCCCAAATATAAAGCTTCGGAAATCAAGGCGTGACCAATGGAAACTTCCAGTAAGTTGGGAATATTTTCTGCGAAATATTTTAGATTGTCCAAACTCAAATCGTGACCTGCGTTGATTCCCAAACCAAATTTTGCAGCTTCAACTGCGGTTTCGTAATAGGGCTTTACGGCTTCCTCTTTGTTGATCGGATACTTTTTTGCGTAAGCTTCGGTGTAAAGTTCAATTCTGTCCGTACCTGTTTCTGCGGCAAATTTCACCATTTCAGGATTTGGGTCGAGAAAAATGGAGGTTCTAATTCCCGCATTTTTGAATTCAGAAATCACCGATTTTAAAAACTCTAAATTCTTTTCGCAATCCCAACCTGCATTGGAAGTGATCGCATCATCTGCATCGGGAACCAAAGTCACCTGTTCAGGTTTTACTTCCAAAACCATATCAATAAAAGGTCGGTGTGGATTTCCTTCAATATTAAATTCCGTGGTAATTAAAGGTTTTAAATCATAGACATCTATTCTTGTGATGTGCCTTTCGTCGGGACGCGGATGAACTGTAATTCCCTTTGCACCAAATTTTTGCAATTTTACAGCAGCCTCTGTAACGCTCGGAAATTCACCGCCTCTTGCATTTCTAAGGGTGGCAATTTTATTGATATTTACGCTCAGTTTTGTCATTGTTTGATTCGAGATTTGAGGTGTTTAGATTATAGGTTTGCTCACGATTGATTTATTTAAATTTTAAAGTTCGTGAATGATTTGCATTTAAGATTTGAAGCTTGAAATCCGTTGGTTACACTTTTGAAAACTGTACTACTTCCAACTCAAATTCCTTGGAAGCCACCAGAAGATGGTCGAAAATATCGGCTTGGATATCTTCATAATTCGACCATTCCGAACTGTTGGTAAAACAATATATTTCAAGCGGCATTCCTTGCGGAGTATTTTCGAGTTGTCTTACTATAATGGTTCCGTTTTGGTCGATGTACTGATTATTTTTCAGATAATTAAAAACATATTCGCGGAAAACGCCGATGTTGGTGAGCTGTCTTCCATTGATCAAAAGTTCAGGATTTTTTATGTGTTCCCGCTCTTTAATCATTTCTTCTTTTTTAATTCCAAGATAATCAGTGATGAGATTAATTTTTGCGAGTTTGTCGATGCTTTCTCTGCCTAAAAATTTAAAGGAGTTGATGTTAAAAATAATCGACCGTTTAATCCTTCTCGTGTTACTTTCAGACATCACTTGAATGTTCTTGATTTCCGTCGTCAACAAATCATAAGTCGGAATCGTTGAAATGGTTTTATCGAAATTTTGAATTTTTGTGGTCAGAAGATTGATGTCCTCAATATTTCCTTCTAAATTATATTTCGGAATTCCGATCCAATCACCAACCTTTAAGTTTTTGGAAGTTGCCACATGAATTCCCGTTACAAATCCCAGAATCGTATCACGGAAAACCAATACCAAGACCGCTGTAATTGCTCCCAAACTACCCACGATTGCAGAACCGCTTATCCCAAAAATCACACAAATTGCAACAACCGAAGAAACAAAAATTCCAAAAATCTTTACGGTTTGTGATACCGCATTGAGTGCAATAATCTTGTAAAAATCCTGTTGAATGATGAAATAATTTCTAAAAGCATTCAAACCACGGTAAAGCATTCCTGCCACCACAAAAACGATCGCCAAACCAACCATTCTTTCCAAAAAAGTGAAACTTTTGGGATGACGGTAAAAAATGGAAAACAGCGCAAAACTTCCGAACAAAAGCGCAATCAAATGAGAGAAGGAATTGGTAATTCGGGACTGATAAATTGACTTTAGAACCGGATATTTATCTTTATTAAAAAAGATCTTGAAAATTCCATTCAAGAAAAGTTTAACCATAAAGTCGATGGCGTAAACCAACCCAATCAAAAGTAAAAACTTGAACACGATCTGACTTAGCAATACCCAACTGTCGGGAAAATTGTCCCTCAACCAAAAATGAAGCGTGTCACTTATGGTTTGCAGAAAATCTTTGGTATCTTTCAGTTCGTTGTTCATTGTCGCAAAAATAAGAAATCTGTTTGTGTTTAATCGATTAATGCGTATTTTTAACAAAAATTTCAGATGGACTACACCTTCATTTATCTCATTACCGTCGTTTTAATGATTTTAGGAATCTTGGGAACTTTCATTCCTGTTTTACCCGGACTTTTGTTAAGTTTATGCGGTTTGCTCATCTACAAATTTGGTACCGATGCACCACTTTCCATGGTTTATGTTTGGATTTTTGTGGCCTTAACAGCAATTTCAGTAGTTTTAAATTATGTAATTCCTGCACGAACCAACAGAAAATATGGCGGTACGAGATGGGGAAGCGTGGGTTCGGTGATTGGGACTTTTGCGGGTATGTTTTTTATTCCAGTACCTTTTGGTTTTTTGATCGGGATGTTTTTGGGCGTTTTCATCGGTGAATTACTTCATGACGCAAACGACAAAAAGAAAGCCTGGAATTCCACTAAAGGCGCTTTAATTGGTTTCCTTTACGGAACTGGATTTAATTTGATGGTTGCTTTGGCAATGTTTTTGGTGGTGATAATTGATCTATTTAAATAATAAAATGATGTTACACCGACTTGTTCTTTCCACATTCAGTTTTTTGACATTAGCGACATGCCAAACCACTCAAAATTCTACTGAAAATGAAAAAGTAGATCATTCCACTACTGTTAAAACAGATACAAAATCTTCCACCAATGTTTCCACATCTGCAACAGGTACAACTACCCCAAAAACCGAGGAGCCGAAAATGTCCGTAGGATTACCTCCCGATGCTGATGCAGTAAAGGAAGCTGAGAAAACTAATGCTAACAAAACAGGAATAGTTTATTTGAAAGAAGGCGAAAATAAATTTGTGAAAGAATACCAAATGAACGTCACCTTTAAGCAGATGTCTGAAGACAGCCGATGCCCAAAAGATGTAAATTGTATTTGGGCGGGAGTCGCTACAGCGGATGTAGAATTTATGGGAGTTGCAACACGACCTATGACGTTGCAAATCAGCACCATAAACGATGCCAACAAAGGTTACACAAAAACCCAAAGTTTTAACGGCTACAACATTACTTTAGTATCGGTTACTCCTGAAACCACGTCGGAGAAGGGATTTAAAGCTTTAAAAGGAACTTACCAGATTGGACTAAAATTCGAGAAAGGAGATCCCGTAAATACTACCGTTCAAAGAGGTGGAACTACCACGAAATAAGTGGGAGATTTTTTGATTTTAAATGATCATTAATTCTAGAAAAAGGCCTGCTTCCGTAAAAGCCACGATACACCGAGAACGGCGATGGATGGGCAGATTTAATAATAAAATGTTTGGAGGAATTAATGAGTACCTCCTTTTTTTGTGCGAAAGCTCCCCATAGAACAAAAACCACGTTTTCTTTTTTATCGGAAATTTCTTTTATAATGAAATCGGTGAATTTTCCCCAACCCAGATCTTTGTGAGAATTTGGCGAATGTGCCTTTACAGAAAGTGTGGCATTCAGAAGTAATACTCCTTGTTTCGCCCAATCATCGAGTTCTTTTTTGGTACGTTCAATTCCTAAATCTTCTTTCAATTCCGTGAAAATGTTTCTTAAAGAAGGTGGTGCCGCAACTTCCTCGGAAACCGAAAAACACAATCCATTTGCTTGAAAATCGTTATGATACGGGTCTTGACCAATAATCACTACTTTCACTTCATCAAAAGGCGTTAATTCCAACGCTCTGAAAATCTGATTTTTTGGTGGAAAGCATTTTGTGGAAGCATATTCCGCATTTACTTTCTGCCAAAGATTTTCATAATATTCGGAGTTTTTGATGGGGGCAAGAATTTCAGTCCAAGTCATTTTTTGTTTGAGTGGTTGAGTGTTTGAGTGGCAAATTTCAGATATTGATTTTCAAAAATATGTTTTTATAACTTAATATATTCTTGTGATGCTGTAAATTCACTATTTTTGCTTCGTGCACATTCAAAAAGAAGATTTAAACGAACTTGAGTTTCCGGAGCTATTAGCGGAAATCTCGCCTTTTGCGTATTCCGCCAAAACCGCAGAAAAAATTGAAAAACTTCGTCCCCTTCCAATTGACGAAGCGGAAATTTCTTTAAAAAAAGTTGCAGAATATTTGTCGAGTTTTGAAAGTGAAAACCCCATTCCCTTTGATGAATATGAAGATATTGAAGCGGAACTGAAACTGATGATGATTGAAAATTTCCGGTTGGAAAATTCAGCTTTCATTAAAATCAAAAGCTTGACGGAACAAGTCGGAAAACTTCAAAAATTTTTTCCGCCATTTGAAGAATTGTTTCTGAACCTCAATAATGACGTTAAAGATTTAGAATACCGAAAAGAAGTCATCGACAAGATTGACAAGGTTTTCAATCGTTTTGGCGAAGTGAAAAGTGAAGCTTCTCCTATCTTAAAAACGCTCAGAACAGAAATTCAACACGCCAGAAAAGCCATCCAGGAAAATTTCAACCGAACTTTGACAGCACTTTCTTCCACCGATTTTCTGGATGATATTCGTGAAAGTATTATCGATGACCAAAGAGTTTTGGCGGTAAAATCGGGTTATAAAAAAAGAGTTTCAGGGCGCGTCTTGGGTGTTTCCAAAACAGGTTCCATTACTTACATTCAGCCGGAATCGGTGGTAAAACATCAATTCAAACTTAAAGAAAATTTAGAGGAAGAAAAAAAGGAAGTCGACAAAATTTTAAGAAAACTTACCGCAGAAATTGCCGAATTCCAACCACAACTTTCTGATTATCAAAACTATATTTTTGATTTAGATTTAGCAAGGGCCAAAGCAAAATTCGCTGAAAAGGTCGGCGGCGTTTTACCTAAAATCAACCGTCACAAAACTTTGCGTTTGTTGAATGCTTTCCATCCTCTTTTGCTGATTAGAAATCAAGAAGAAAATAAGCAGATTTTTCCGCAAACTTTAACTTTAACGGAACACAACCGAATTTTGTGTATTTCCGGACCCAATGCAGGCGGAAAATCAATTACTCTAAAAACGGTTGGATTACTGCAACTGATGATTCAGAGCGGAATTCTCGTTCCCGTTCATCCAAAATCGGAAATGTTTTTCTTTAACAATTTAATGACGGACATTGGTGATAATCAATCGATTGAAAACCATCTCTCCACCTACTCTTCCCGACTGAAAAAGATGTCTAAAATTATTCGGGAAGCCGATTCAGAAACACTTTTATTGATTGACGAATTTGGAACCGGCTCTGATCCTGAATTGGGCGGAGCTTTGGCGGAAAGTTTCCTCGAATTTTTCTACGACAAGAAAAGTTTTGCCATTATCACGACGCATTACACGAACATCAAACTTGTTGTCGAGCAACTTCCGAACGCACAAAATGCAGCGATGCTCTTCGATGAATATTCATTGGAGCCGCTTTACAAATTAGAGGTTGGACAAGCCGGAAGTTCCTTCACTTTCGAAGTTGCCGAGAAAAATAAAATCCCACGTTTCATCATTAATTCCGCCAAAAAAAAGGTGGAACATGATATTGTGAACCTTGACAAAACGATTGTAAAACTTCAGCAGGAAAAATTTGAGGTCGAAAAATTAAAATCGAATTTAACAGAGCAAAAAGAATCTACCCAAAACAAGCGAGAGAATCTAGAAAAACTGAACGAGCAACTTCAGCAAAAACTTTTTAACTTTCAAAAATTATACGAAGAAGAGCACCGCAAACTTCAGTTTGGAAACAAGATTGAAGGCTTCATCGATTCTTATGTAAAAGGGAAATCGCGCAAAGATGTCGTGAAAGATTTCGTGAAGATACTCGAGCAGGAAAAATTCCGCAAACTCGGTTCTGATAAAGATGAGACGAAGAAACTTCAGGTAATAAAGCGAAAAATCACACAACAACTGAAAAAGGAAAACGTTCAGGAAAAAATTGCTGAAACCAACGAAAAATTGGAAGACCGCCGTAAAAAAGAACGTGCTGTTTGGCTGAAAGTGGGTCAACGTGTGAGAATTGCAGGTTCAACTTCCGTGGGTACGATTGAAAAAATTGATAAAAACCAGAAGGTGACGGTGAATTACGGATCGTTCAAGACTCAAATTTCGGGAGATGAGCTCGAGAGAATTTAATTTAAATTGGCTTAAAAGGTTAAATCTTAAACTTTCCTAATTTTTAATAATTCATCATAAAGCCAGATATGTCGGCCGGTATACATTTAAACGGCGATATTTTCTACGACTAAAAAACAAAAAACCACCCTACAAATAGAGTGGTTTGTGGTTTCTCCAGAACCCGAACAATGAAACAATGAAAAATCAAATGGATTAATAAATACTTCCAAACCATTTATTAAAAGTGATTTAAAGACATTATAATCCTAAATTAATTCAACTTACAGCAAATTGTTTCACAAATGTATCCACAAATGTATCCACAAATCATATAAATTGTTTAGTTTTGATATGTATTAAATCACACATTATGGCTGCTCCTAAATTTTATCTTCGTTCTACTGGTGAAAATTGCACAATCCAAGTAATTTATCAATTATCGAGAACCTTAAGAATGCGCACAGCAACAGGTTTAAAAATAGATTCTGCTAAATGGCATTTTACCGAGAAGACGACAACTGATAATAATGGCAATAAAGTAAAAAAGGTTATTGATAATGGTAAACCGCGAAATTTAGCGGAAAACAATAAATTAAAAGCTGATTTAACCAAATTAAGCTCACACATAGAGAACCAATATAATTTAGACTATACTAAAGGAGTTCGATTTTCTAATCAGTGGCTGAAAGACACTATTAATGAGTATTTCAACAGACCAACCCAAACAGCGGAAGAAGACGACAATTTGTTTTCTGTTTATTTAAAGAACTATTCTGACCAAAGACAAATAGATTCAAGAACAAAGAAATCCACAGACCAAAAATTTGTACAACTTCAAACCAAGTTTAAAGAATATGAGAAAAAAAAGACATCAAAATATCTCATATCTGAAATTGATAAAAAGTTTTTATTAGATTTTAGAAGGTTTTTGATTGATGATTTTAAAATGATGGAATCTTCCGCAAACAGAACCTTAAAGAATGTCAAAACAGTATTATTAGATGCAAGAGATAACGGAAAGATTATAAACCACCAAATTAACAGCTTTAGCATCGAGAACATTCCAGCCGTCAAAATATTTTTATCATTTGCAGAAATTGAAAAAATCAAAAACACACACATTATTGGAGCTGACCTACAAAACGCTAAAGACTGGCTAATAATAGGATGCTATACAGGGCAAAGAGTTTCCGATCTTCTGCGAATGACAAAAGAAATGATTTTCACCAAAACTGATTCTGAGGGGCAACAGTACAGGTTCATCGAATTAACGCAGGAAAAAACAGGCGCAGAGGTTACGATACCAATACATAACGAAGTTGAGGAAATATTACAAAAGTATGATGGAAACTTCCCGCCAACTTTTGGCAAAAAAGGAGACTCCAAATTTGTTCTGTTTAACAGGCACATTAAAAAAGTCTGCGAATTGGCAGGAATTGATAACAAAGTAAAGGGCAAAGTATTTAATGATGATACAAAAAGAAATGAAATTACCGAAACCGAGAAATTCAAGTTGGTATCGAGCCATATTTGCCGCCGCAGCTTTTGTACGAATTTCTATGGCGATAAAAGATTTACAACGCCACAGTTAATGGCTATTTCCTCACATGCTACTGAAACAGTCTTTTTGTCCTACATTGGCAAGAATTCATCAGACCATGCAATGCAGACCGCTAAAACATTTAAAGAAATTGAAGACAAAAAAATTGCTAACTAACTGAAAAAAATAATATTCAGCCGATTTGCTTACGGAAAATTACAGAGCATAGAAATGCATTAAAAAAGTTATCAACACGCACACAAAAGCCACCTTAATTTTAGGGTGGCTTTTTATATCGTTGTATATCAACAAATTAATAAATTTTAAAAAGAAACGTAATACTATAAAAAAACCATTAAACAAACAAGCGTTTAATTTATTCGCGAAAAAAATGAGTAAAAAAACGGCAAAACGAGTTAAGCAAACTATTTGAAATTTAATCACTACTGTATGTTTGTATCGCAGTGTTATCGCTGTAAAGAATATTAACACTCAATTAAAATTTATAATGAGTACAATTCAATTTTTACAAACCACCCCAGAAGATTTAGTAAACCAATTAACGGCTGCACTACTTCCTCAACTTAAAGCTGAATTAGCTGAACAATTTCAGCCTAAACAACCCGATGAGCTTCTTACAATCGATGAGGTCTGCACTTTACTTAAAATCAGCAGAAGCACAGAAGGAAGATGGAGAAGCGAAGGAATCATCAAGCCATCAAATATCTCGGGAACATATTATTATTTCCGTTCAGAAATTTTAAAAATTTTAAACGATAATAAATTAAAATAATGGAATTATCAATGTTACTTTATAAAATACAGTCTATGTATTTCACCGATACGGACGAAATAAGACACGACATACCATTGAAGTACGAAGACATAATTAACTTAAAGTCTGAGTTATTACAACTGGAATTAAGAGAGGGTTTTAACGCACAAACTGAAGCGATTGACAGCTTTATAGAAGAATTGATTATGTGGGCAAAATCACCACCAAAAACACCCCCACGCCCGTCAAACGAACTTCTTATATAACAATCACATTGATAGACTTTACGAAAGCAAGGAACGAGAACCAAACTCATATAGGCATTTTATATGAGTATGGTTTATCTAATCTCAAACCGCACAAAACCAAAAGAAATAACACTGTTTGTTTCTCCGATGGGTTTAACCGCTTCCGTTTGGAATTTCAGAAGGTATTTTACAGGGGCAAATTTGAAGGGTTTAGACACGTGGATTTTTGCTTTAGTCCTCATTATATATTTAATAGAGATTTACACAATGGAAATGATTTAAAAATTATTGACTGTATCAAAACAATTAAAAACAGCTTCAATAAGTTGGGATTTACAGAAGAGGACTTAAGCCATTTCAAGGTTATTAATGTAGAATATGGATTAAATATATTAATTGACAGACCTATTCAGAACATAATTGATGGGATACTTTTTACCTCAACGAAAAAATTTAAAACTAACCGATACAGTACAAATAAAATTTCTGATACTACAAAGTACAAAGAAATTAAGGCATACGGTAAAGGCGCACAATTTCTAAATTTTCCACAGTATAAAATTCACCCAGACACTTTTCGTTTTGAAGTCCGAAGCAAGGAAAGCAAAAACATTAACAAGTTAGGGATTGAAACTATTTCGGATTTATTAAAAATAGATGTTTATAAAAATTTATTTCAATCAATTATAAATGAGTGGGAGATGGTTGTAATCATTAATGATACTGATGAGGTATGCCTTAACAAATGGAATAACTATGCCCGTATTCGTAATAAATTAAATGATGAAAAGAAAAAATATTACAATAACCTTGAAAGAAATTACAACATGCATCACTTAATAAAATGTGCAATTATTGACAAAATAAATGAAATTTCAGAAAATGCATTTTCCACAGAGGAAATCCCCATTAATACAGAGGAAGCATAAAACAGAATTAATCTTCAATACTGTTAAAGGTGGAAAATGCACAAAAAACAAATTATAATAACAATTTAAAACAAAACAAAATGAAAGAAATTTTCAAAATTGCGGAAGAAGAAAACTTAACAATGCAGGAAGTCAGAACCATTCTGCAAGTTAATTTTATTATTAACAGGTTCGCTGAGAGGTACGAGACATTTAAAGATACTTCACTACTGGACTTATGGAAAGCGATACCTCAAAACAAAATTGTATCATGTATTAACTATATCAGAGAAATGAAACTGGCTACATAAATCAGTTTCAAATTTCAAATTTAAAACCGCAACGGAACAACGGGGAGGAGGTCTTTTAAAAACTTCTTCACCCGTTTTTTTATGCCGCCAGTATAGATGTATTTAAACTTTTGGTATATAAGAAATTAGAGGTAGATTTGTGTAAAACTAAATGATATGAAAAAAATATTTATTCAAATGATTTTTATATGCTTTTTATCAATCGGACAAGTGTTTAGTTGTCAAGATATAGATTACAATTTTCTTTATGGCAATGGAAAAGAGGGAGAATTTTATGCTAAAAGAGAGTCCAACAATGAAGTTTGGGTAAAATTTGTACAACCAGAGAAAAAAATAAAATTAAAAAATGGCAAAACCACTACGGTAAAAGGCGAAGAGTTAAAAGAATTGTACGGATGTAATTGTTCTGATAATTTAATTAAAAATATCACACACGATGGTAATTATAGAAGAGTAGATAATGAAACACTCGAGCAATTAATTCTTGATTTTTCTTGTAGTGATTTGGTTTACAATAAATTAATTGGAAATAGCGAAGATGGTTTTAATTTTTATTTAGGGAAAGTACAAGATAACGGAAATTATAAAATTGCATGGATAAAAAGTATGACCAATGAAGATAGATTTATACCTGAAGAAGGACAGGAAATGACAGTTTTCGACCCAGAGACTGGTAAGGTAAAACAGATGAAAATGGAGAATGTGGTTTTTGAAACCGGATATCATATCAATAAATATATGATTGATTGTAATAACCATAAAATTGGCACTATTGTTTTATTCTCATATAATAGTAAAAACAATATGTTAAGTGAAAATTTTCACCCGCAGTATTTTACTGACTTAGGCTTGAAGGATATTGAATATGAATCGGAGAAAATTATTTATAATGAAGTTTGTCTAAAACAATAATCTTATGAATAAACAAATTTTTCTTTTTGGACTTCTACTTCTTTTGGGATGCAAAAAGAGTCCCCAAATTCCTAATGAATTTAATTCTTATATCGAAGCTAAACAAATAGTGCGAAGTGCTGATTTAAGTATACAAGAAGAAGCAGAAACAGATGGAAGGTCTGCAAACAATTGGATTAGAGAAGCTAAATATTATGCGAATAATAAAAACAGTGGCTATCTAATTATTAATATGAAAGGAAAGGATTATATATTTGATGAACTACCCTATAATGTATGGGAAAAATTTAAAAACGAAGACGATTTAGGCAAAGCATATCACCAAATGATTAAAGGGAAATATAATTTAAAACTTAAACGATGAAAAAAGAGATTATTTATTTTATCGCTGCATTACTATTGTTTTGCGTAGGGTTCTTATTAGGCAAGACACAGAATGATAATGGAAGATATTTTTTAAAGAGTGAATCTAATGGAGTTGTAATTTTTGACACAAGTACAGGCGTGATTTATTTTGGTGAACTTAATACCAAAAAATATTTAGAGGTAGATATAAAAAATGCAACAAGTAAAAAATACAAACCAAAGAAATGATAAAAACATTTTTACTTCTTCCGTTTTCAATGCTGCTATCATGTAATAATGCTGAATTGAAAAAGGAGATTCGCGAACTAAAAGAACAAAACGAGATTCTAAAAAAACGTACTATAGATTCATTACGTATCTATAAGTCTTTCAAAGAAAATAAAGAGCAACAGTACTTGGAGAAATTTTTAGACAGTTTAAGACTCAATAATCCAAAACTTTATAAAAAAATTCAAGACGAATTTATGTATGAAATATTCCTTAGTGGTGATACAGACTTGAGTCCGAAATAATATAAAATAGATTATAGTTTTAAAAACCTTTATACTATATATCAAACATTTGTTTAATTTTTATGTTTTGTTTCCTAAATATTACGAAACGTTTGATTTAAGGCGTTCACATCGACTACGACAATAAATCCCTGTCTTAAAATCGAACAATGTTTTTAATGGCGTTTCTATTGGTATAATCAATAACTCTGGGTTTGACCTATAGACAATAAAGCGGAATACTATTAAAAATCTTAATCATTATCGATGACAATCCTGATACGCATTGGTAAAGGTTCAAAATTATTGAAATTACTTTCATAATTAAGCAGTGAACATCCACCTGAAGGGATCATACCTTTTGCCTGCTCATTCTTTATTAATGGTGAGGAAAGTTTTTTCATCTGTTCAATGAATTCGTCAGACAAAGGAAAAGTGTTTAATTCAGCGGCTTTTTTAATAGCTTCTGTGATTTGTGATGATGCACTTAAACTCTCGCTTATTCCCGAAAAAATATCGGTGTAACCTTTTAATACCTCTAATACTTTTTGAAATTCTTTGTGTGATGTAATGTCTGCATCCATTTTTATTAGATTTTATTTACCGTTGATATCTAATATAGTGAAAAAGAAATAAAAATAAGAAAAGAATATCGCTAAAGTTATTGCCTTAGATTAGACAGACTTAAAAGATGTATCCACAAATGTCGCCACAATTACAAACAAAAAACCCCTAAAGAACTGCAAATGAGCTAATTAAGGGTTTATAAAGTGGTTTCTCCAGGAATATTTATATCTTTCCAAACACCGATTAATAGGTAATTTTCTAGAAAGGGAGATTCTTAAGGTAACCGAATATTCCACCATGTGAAATACAACAATTTTTTTCTTAAATCTTAGAATGTAAAATTAAGAATATATTTTGAATTAAATGCACTTAAAATTAATGTCTTTATCTCATTTTATATTCCAATTTTCTGTGGTGGGTAGTTCCTTTTTCTTAAATCCTTTTTTCAGAAATTTATTTTTGAAAAATCACCCTTTCAAAAAAAAAACGAGTTCCGAGTTTTTTCTACTCCCTTCCGATAGGAATGGCAAGAATTCTTTGAAGCCCAATTTGAAAAATTGTGGGTACAAAGACACATCTTGCAGCAAAAATTTTGTAATAAGGTCGGATTTTTTTAGAGGTCTGAAAACGTAATGTGGATGGGCGTTTTAGCGCTTTTACACATTATTAGGACGGATTTGCTTTTTTAAGAAAAAAAATCAGGAATAGAGATGAGTTTCGGTTGTATCTTTTTTACCCAGGTTCTGGGACTGGGTGTAACAATTTTACCCAGGTTGAGCAAAACCCTGTGGTTCAATTACGCAGGTTAATTCTGAAACGATACTTCATTTTCGCAGGTTGTAAGAATTGGAGATTTTTTCAGATTTTATTAGTTAACTTCAATAATCTGTCAAAAATTTTTCAAAAGAAAAAGAAAAAAAAGAAAGTCGTCCACTCTCGTGGAAGGAAAATGTGATGCAATATTTTTTCAGAAAAATTTTGGGGCTAAATTTTACCGCCACAAAAGTTTTCTGAAAAACCTTTATGGCTTGATATTGCTGCATATTTTCGTGAACAGAAATTTGCTTTGTTTTTTTTATTTCTTTAAATTAAAGATACAGCTCTCAGAAGTAAAAAATAATTAAAAAAATGTCGTAATGATTCCACACATCAATTGAATTCATTTTACAATTTTAATTATAAGAATTTTCTCCCTCATTTCATTCTAATTTCACATGATGATGATGCAGGAATCCACTCCCTGTACTTATTCATGATTATTCCTAAATTCTGCGTATAATAGAAATCTGGTAAAAAAACTTTGACATGTGATTCCAGAAAGAATCCTTTTCTAAAATCACATTCCAGCCAAAATCCTTTTTGAGCTCTGACAATTTCATTATTTACTCTCTCGAGCCAATCACTAATATTTCGTTTATGTACAATTGGAAAAGAATAGAATTCATGGCAAAACTTTTTTGACAGTTCTTCAACCTCATCAGAAGTCTTGTACTTTCGAAATAAAGTAAAATAATTGATAAATTCCGCACATTCTGAATAAGAATAACCACAAGGCAAAACTTTTTCAATATAAAAATCTTCATGGGCTAAAAACCAAGACCTTATGGAACTCATCGACAATGCGCCTTCTTCCTCGATATGGTTTTGTAGTATATTAACAGCATCTTGACAAGTCGTGGTAATTTCATAAAAATCTTTGTCAGCTTTAAAGCACTTTTCCTCATCTTTATAAAAAGATATTCCAATCATTGTTTTACTAATTTCAATTTCTGAAGTTTCCAAGGATTTACACTGTCTAATGTCTATAATTTCATCTTCATGATAGGTGAAAATCAACTTGATATAACAAATGCCATCATTGTTTACAAATGCAATACCTTCACGTCTTTCATCTTCAAGATCACAGAATGCTTTGTAGGATTTATATGTAGTGTCGAATTCCGGTATTCTTTTAATGAATCGAACAAAACGAGCATATACTGCAACAAACGTTTTCTTTGAGACATTGCTAAAAGTTTTGTCATCATCCAATAGAACATCCAATAAATTTACATCTAGATTTTCAAAAGCCGAGATTATCAGTTGTTTCTTGTCAAGCATAAATCGAGTCATATTTCAATTTGCATTAATCATCTAAACTTCAATCTAAAAAAAAAACCGTCCATAACAAATAGACGGTCTTAGAATTAGTCTGCATTATACATGGACGTATTTACAATTTCACTTTCTCTTTCACGAAATACCTTCTCACCGGAAACAAAAACTTTAATCCCACAGAAACCCAATTTATTTCGGTCATCTTCAACTGGAAAATTTGAAATCAACAAACCATAATTATAATCATTCTTTTTGAAGAATACACTGCCGAAATCGGCACTTAAATCTGCGTTCCAGTTTTTATACACTCTATTGCTTTTCATATTATAACTTGATGCAATACGAACTGTAACATCTTTCGCATTCAATCTCGTTCCTTTTGTAGAACCATTGTAGGCATTTGGATCAAAAAGCCCATCTAGTCTATCAAAGACTTCATCTGAAAGAAATGATAACTTATTTCTTCCTTCTTCTGTCGATAGCTCTTCTACGGAAACTGTAAAAATATCGTCTATAGAAGTAAAGATTCCTTCAACTTGAGTGATCGCAAATTTGGTTTGTGTTGTCAGTCCTCGAATTGAATTATCAATCAATTCTTCTTTCCATTCCGGATCGCTGAAAATCTCCCAATCTTGCTCAAATTTTGCATAATTACTAAGCAAAGGAATACTTGCCATTATTCTAAATGTTCGGTTATTATGGTAACCGCAACATCTTCCTGCAATTCCTTGAGCACCATTTGCAAGTTGTTTGTCTCTCGGCTCAATTCCAAACCTTATTTTTTCCTTTAATTTGCCTAAATCCTTTCCGGCGGTTAAAGCTTGAACAATTATTAGAATCACCCTTCTTCCCATCCTCATAATTAAATTTGCTACTTCAGAAAGACCTTCATTTATTGAAAAATCACACGCAGAATCAGATCCAATAACTAAAACATCAACATTGTGTTTCAGTTTTGTTCGCAACAAGTTTCTTAATTCCAATGCTCGCAACGTAGTTGATTCTCTGATAATTCCCAATCCATCATCAAAACTCAATAAATGCTGAACATATTCAATAACATTTGGATGAACAACATATTCTCCATTGTTATCTTGCAGTGGTGAGAAATCTAATGGCAAATCATCAATCATATTTTCCCTCAACATCTCTGTAATTCCGAAATAGGAAGGTGGTCTTACTCCTTCTACAACATCAATGTCTGCACTTTTGGTAAAATGAGCATCTAAAATATCATAAGGTGTTGCACTTACAGCAACCAGACCAATTTCCGGCAGCTTGCTCCTTAAATTATCGAAAAATGCAAATTGGAAAGAAGATTCTTCGCCACATCCGTACTGATCCTCATCTCTAACTATAAGTTGAACTTTAAGATCGCGTACAGCTTTGAACGGATTCGGATAATTAAAGAACTCATTCATCTTAATCACCTTAATTCGCGAATATTTCATTTGTCCTTCGGAAGCGTCATAAAAATCTGCTTCCAAATTTCGGTTGTTCTGATTATACAAATCAGTATCTCGCATGCTTGTTACAAACAGTACATTTTCATGACCGCTCAACAAACCGATTGCAGGTAATACATAATTGCATAGAAAATAAATGGTCTTTGATTTACCACTTTGCATTGATGCAACAAATGCTATATTTTGATTTCCTTCCTTTATGGAAAGTCCCAATCTTAAAGCATTTATAATCTGATTCTCAAAAATACCTGTTCTTTGAGAATTTGCAAGCGTATCCACAATATTAGTGTGGAGTGATGCAGGAGCATCCAACTCATCAAGTAAATTTCTAATTTCCTGATTCCAATAGTTCTGATAATCTGTCATAATGCACCGTTTTTAAATTAACAGTACAAAGATGAGCACGACATGTGCAATAGATTTGCACAGATGGATTTAATCTACAAAAATGTACTTAATATGAAGCGGATTATCTTCTTTAGGTTCAATTTTTAATTTTTGACCTACATAAAGAGAAAATTGCTCACCAAGTTTTGGAGGAACAGAAAACCGAAGATTATTGTCAGAAATAAAAGTAGCATAACCATTCGCGGAAACTTCTGTAATCTCTCCCGAAAGAATATTTTTCTTTAGCCACGCTATTTCCTTATTTTCAGTAGTTTTTTTCCAATCATTCAAATACAGATTAAAATAATTGAGAATTTCTAGTAAGGAATGCACGGTGGAAGCATAAAGATGTTTTGCTTGATTTTTTGAGCAATATTCTTGAACCCGAAAATTAAGTTTTTCACCGCTATGAGATCCGTCTTGAGTTAAATTTAGGGTGCGGTAAATTAATTCTCCAATGACAGGATGTATGATTTCTTTTGAAAATTCAAATTCATTATGTCTGCAATTCAAGAATAAACTGCAACCGTTCAACGATTTAATGTCTGGAGAAATTATTCTTAAAAGCTTTAATTCATCAAACAATTTCTCGAAAATCATTCGTATTGAATTGTAATCGTCGAACTGAATGGTACTTTCAGAAAAAAGCTTTTTTAGAATCTGCAATAAATCATATTTGGTTTCAGACTCTAAATGCGATTCAAAAATTTTGAAAGAATCTTGATATTGATGAATGAGTTGGGTTTCGTATTGTTGATCGGCTTCGCTTTTCAATCTTGCGTAAAGGTTCCGAATTTGATTATTGTCTAATTTATCGTAAACACAATCTTCTTTTCCTTCAGATTGTATGAAGTCGTTATCATTTTTTATTTTTTCTTTACCGGTTAGAATGAACCATGGAATATATTTTTTAGGACGAATTTCTTTCAAAGAATTTACCACATTCATCAATGCTGTTTGTCTTGTTGCAACTCCTTCCTCTTCGGATGTATTATAAAATAATCCATCGAGAATTGCTCCATCATACCAAAGAAAATTTTCCTTCAAATCGGCAATTGCAGTTTCTGCATTATCAAAAGGAATCAGTTCAATTCCAGCATCAATTGCCATTTGTCGGATACTGAAAAGCGACTGATATTCATCATCTACCCAAAATACTTTATATTTCTTCATTGTCAATTTGTAAATCGTCTAAATTTACAAATTCTTGCTGATAAGGAAGTGATACTTCAAAAGTTGTCGCAAGATCAGTTTCGCCTATACCTTCTGGACCAGTTTCGTCAACAATATACCAATCACCACCAAAATATTTAATAATTTGATCAACGATGTAACCTCCCATTCCACTTCCTCCATTTTTTCCCTTTTTAATTCCCTTGGATCTAAAATCATCAAATGTGAAATTTTCCGGCATTGGATTTCCTGTATTTGAAATAAAGATTGTAAAGGTTTCAAATTCCTCAAGGATTGAAGTCGAGATTTCAATTCTTCTTACCTCCTCCTTGTTCCAATTAAACCCGTGCTTTTTAATGTTCGAGATTAGATTATCAAGTAGAAAACATAATAGATCTTCATTCGCAAAGGTGAAGATTTTGAAGTCATCACTCTTAATATCATTCAAATTGATATCAAATAAAATATTGGGGTTCTTCTCACTTACATTCTTAAAATAGTTTTCCAGAAATGGCACAATTTCAATTGGTGAAACAGGATATTCACTTGGAATAAAGTCTTCTGTTTGGCTTCTGACTTCTTCAGTAATCCTTTTAGAATCCTTAATTAAGTTATCAATCAATTCTCCTAGATTTAACAATTGATTATCATTCAACTTTAAAGAAAATAATTGTGGAAATTTCGGCAACACTTTTCTTTCAAGAATCTGTTTGATATTGGACGCAAAAAATTCCAAATTAGAAACTGAACCTGCAATTTTATGTCTTAGTATTGCGTTTTTTTCAGCTTCCATGCTTTGAAAGTCTTTATCAACTTTTTGAATCTCATCTTGAAGTTCTTTAATTGCAGAACTTAATTGTTCTTCAATTTCCTCCTTTTGTAAATCTGATGAAACCAAATTGATTTTTACATTCATCAAATCATTGACTCGTATATCTCTTACAGTTGAACCAAAAACCTGAGCTTCTATCTGTTTTTGAACATAATCTTTGTTCAACTCATTTATTAAATACTTGTAAGAAATAACATCTTCATCCATAATTTTTAATAATACAATTCGTTGATGGCATAGTACAGCTTTTTTACCCGAAAAGTAGGTTGCGTTCAAATTTCCACCGATTAATGAAACCAAAACACCTTCTTCATCCAGAACTGTGTAATACATCAAATTTTCTATTGTGGAGATGGGTTCTAGCAAATCATAATTAATAGAGGGCAATATATTTGGATCATGTCCCAGATCTCGAACGTTTAAAATCTTAGAAATATCAGTAAAATTCTCTGGTTTCTGTCGCTTAGCAACTTCTACTAATTCGTAGAGAGGAGTTCCTTCCAACTCTTCCAAAAAATACACTTTGCCTTGAAGATTATAATCTCTATTTCTTATCTCTTCCGCATCAACGAGAACCGATTCCCAAGGTTGAAAAAGAAAGTTGTTCGTTTCAAAGTTGTCCCAATCTATATATGATTTCCTAGTTTTAGACTTTGATAGATAATCATCAAAGTCAATAAATTCTATTTTAGTACTTGGTTTCTCCGTATTTAGCACCAAAACATTTATTGCAATATTGGTATGACGGAATACGCCTGTCGGAAAAATAAGTACTTTTTCAACAAGATTTTCATCTACCAATTTTTTGAAAAGTTCTTTTTCTGTTTTTCGTCCCGAGGAAAGGAACGCCGGTCGAACGAAAAGAATAATCTTTCCGCCAATTTTAATAGATGACAGCGATTCTTCTATAACGAAATGCTCTAAATCGACTTTATCACCAAAACTATTTTTTACATCAATTCTGTTAAGAATAGGTAATCTAGAAAAAATAAGATCAAATTTTTCCTCTGAAGGCCAGTTTTCAATACTACTTTCTAAAACATAATCGAAATTTAATTTATGGTGTGCCCAAAGTCGCAACTTTCCAACTCGCCAAATTTCCGGATTGTATTCTTGTCCAAAATATTCAGTTTCTCCTGATAATTCGGAAACAATTTCTACATTAGATGCAAATGGATTGTAAACATGTCTTGCATTTTCAACATGCGCAACATCCAAAACCAATTTCATCAATTTAGGATGAACGATAAATGCACCGTTCTTGAAAGACAATGATTCCGTAATTACCTTAAAAACAAAATCAAACAAAGCCGGAAATTGATTTTCAAAATATGATTTTTCAAGCAAAGAAAAATAAGAAAATATTTGAGCGAGATCATCAGCTGAGAAAAAACTTAAGACACGAAAGTGCGGTAATAATCTGAACAATTCTGAAGGATTATTGTATTCTGCCGCTTGCTTCAATTGGTAAACAAGTTCTGAAATACTCCTATTCTTAGCAACCACTTCATCTTTATAAATACAAAGTAAAAAAAGTGTAAGTGTATAATCATTTGGTGTAATAAATCCTTTTCGACTATAAAATGAAGTAATGATCGTGTTAACTTCTATGATTTTTTTCTTATCCATATTTTATTTTAGTAAGCCTTACTTAATGATTTTATAAAATTAGCAAATTAATCCCTCAACAATTCTTTCTCTCCAAGATTTTTCCCAGCACAATTACAAAGAAAAAATGCTCCGGCTTCAAATCCTTTTCTTCAACGCCATCGTCTTGGGCGATGTAGATTTCTTTGCATTCCACAATCATTTGAGGGGCGTCTTTGTTGTAACCCATTTGAAATTTCACGGTTTCATAATCTTTGAAACCTATAATTTCTTCTTTTTCGTCTAAAATGCAAAGACGGTTGATAAAATGATCAGTGAAATTTCTGTATTCCTCGGTTTTTGTTCCGGCGAGAATTTCGTTGAACCATTGTTTTTGCAGAACAAGATAAAGCTGTTTTTTCATGATTTTGTTTTTTAATGATTGGTGAAATCCTCATTTTCATTTGCCTTTATGAATAGCCAAACAAAAAATAACGCCACAACAATTGCCAAAATACCTCCAAAATCCGGAAACGCTTCCACCAGAAATCCAAAAATGATGGTGAAAACTAATAATACTATTCCAACAATTGCGACGGTTAAAAGAAATTTTAAGAACTGTATTTAATTTAGAACTTGCTTTTAATCAACCTTGACAAGGTATTTTTAGTAAACAACTTCTTCTTGTGAAACTAAATGGACTACAACTTCTACCTGTCTTTCGGTGTGTTGCTGCGGATCAATCTTCTGAATTCGGGCTTCGAATTGGGTAATTCCAACTTTCAAAAGTTTGTAGAAAATTCGGTTTTCGGTTCTTGGGATGAAGCCGATTTTTACGCCTTTGAAATAAATCGCGACTGCTCTTGGATCCCACTTGTTGTCTTCTTCGAGTTTGAATTTTACTTTTTTGCCGACTTTCAGTTTGTTGAAAACATCAACGCCGTCGTAAAATGTGAAACCTGCAACATGGAAATGTGATAAATGCTCTTTCATAACAATACGTTTTAAAATTATTCTGCAAAGTAAAAAACGATATATGCAACATATCTGCACAACAAAATAAGGCATAAAAAAACACCGCAATTTTTTTGCAGTGTTCCTTAATAATAATTTAATGGCTTAAGATTTTATCACAGTTAATTCAAACTCCCTGCATTTCCGCTTTTCCTGCATTACTTCTGCAATATCATATTTTCCTGAAGATTTTTGCCAAATATCAAGACCCCTACCTAGAATAATTCTCCAATCGTTATTCAAACTGATGGAACGATCGTGTGCGCTTTCCTTGAATTCATAAGTAAATTCTACATTCAATTCTTCAAGAGATGACTGAATTTCTTGCAAAGATGTGATTGAAACTTCCTGATACTCCATTTCATTCCAAGTAATCAAATGAATTTTCAATTGTTCTGCTTCTGCATTTTTTCTTACGATAAGCGAGCAGAGTTCTATTAGATTTTTAAATTGATGTGGCATTCTGATATAAGGATCCTGAATAACAAACTCCGTTGCTCCTTCCAAATAATGACCGAATAAACGGTCGTAGGAAATATTGGTTTGATTTTCACGGATGGTTTTATTGATGCCAAACAAACTTTCAGATGCTGCTTCATAGTTTTTTTCAGAAATTTCACTTGGAGATTGTTTAATAGTTTGTGAAGATGTTTCAACCGAATTATTTTCCAATATTTCTCCGTATTCCTGTTCCTCCAAAGTATTTACTTGATATATATTTCCTTCTGCATCTTTATATTCAAACTTTACCACATCATCGCTGAATGTTTCATCCATTTTCTGCAACTGCAGTTTTACACGCATTCTTCCTTCAACAGCAAAATCGAGCATTAGTTTAGCATCTTCTTTCGTGAAATCACCATCAGGAAAAAGGATTTTCACCAACCCTGAAAATGTCTTTTCAATTCCGGTTCTGTCTCTTGTAGAAATCGTATCCGAAAGCGTGAAATATTTTTGGTATGACTTTCCAAAATCTTTTTTACGAAGAAGTTTCAGTATTTCGGCAAGATAATCTACCACAAAACCAAAATCGTTGGTAAAAAGTTCATTCCGCAATTTTGAAACTTCCCACCCCGGAAGATAAAGATGCATCCTGTCCAAAAATGCCGTATCATAATAACCTTTCGGCAGTGAGATAAACAAATCGCTGTGTTTTACCATATTCGCCACGCCTCGATCTGTGTTTCCAACGAAAACCATGGATGCTTCTGCCTGCAAAACATCAGTTCCACGAGAAAAGGACTTATTTGCCATATAGTTTTTCATGATGTCAACCAATCCGTTTTCAACTCTTTTCGTATTGCCAGCAAATTCGTCGTAAGCAACAACATCCCAATAACCGACTAATCCTATGTTTCCTGTAGCGTTGTTTACAAATAGTTTGGCCTTAGAAACTTCGGCGCCTGAAAGTAAAATTCCGTGCGGAGACATTTCCGAAAAAATATGTGATTTCCCCGTTCCTTTCGGGCCGAGTTCTATCAAATTGTAATTATTTTCTGCGAAAGGAATTAATCTGCTTAACTGAATGAGTTTGGATCTCTGTGAGAACTCTTCCGGATTCAGTCCAATGGTCTGCATCAGCAAATCCATCCATTCATTCAGGGTGAAAGATTTTCTCTCATTCACATATTCATCCAAATCGATATTCGAAATCTGAATTGGCTTTAGACTTTCAATGATCCACGGCAAAGTGTTTTTTTCTTCTACAGGAACATAAGCCACATTAATCAACGACCAAACTCCTTCGGACAATAATTTTGGATTTGCTGTTACAATTTCTGAATTAACCGGAATATTGTTCAACCCAAGATTGGTAAACTTTGCTTCATAACGGTCCAAACGGTCATTTAAGCGTACAGAAATTTTATCGATAATTCGGAAACTGCCTTTCTCACGAATATTTGATTTTACAGATTCCGCTTCATCACGATGTACAAAGTGAGCGGCAATAATATTTTTTACTTTTTCGATGCCGTCTTTTATGATTTCTTCATCGTTTGTAGAACAGTGCTGTCCCAAAAGATATTCCAAAACATAAGTTGGAACTACGGCGTTTCCCTTTAATGACTTGGTTAAATCTTTTCGTACTACTTTTCCTTCGAAATGTTCAACTATTTTTTGGTCGAGTTCGTTCATTCAATGTGTTTATAGATTCACAATTTAACTAAAATCATCAAGTTCTAAAATATTAATTTTGATCATATCATTCACCAAAGTATTTAATTTGTCCTTTTCTTTGGCTTTAAATGCTTTCAGATAACCTACTTTTTGTTTGGATCCTGCTGAAGTGAGTTCCAGTTTTATTTCAAATTGGCGGTCTGTAGGATTTTCCGCAGCGACGTTAAAGTCGATCTCGGCTTCTGTTGAAATCAACTCATTGTCAATACTGTATAGCCCGAAATTCACCGCAAGTGGTTTATATAAATTTCCTACCGGTTCGGACTGCAAAAATTTCAATTTTACAATGCCCGAAGTTATTGTTTTCAACTGATCTATCCGCACAAACGGTACATCCTGCGCTTTATCATTTCGTCCTCTCTTGAATTCTAAAACAGGAACAACCACTTCCTGCAAAGAACAGCCACCATGAACAAACTGTACCCCAAAATTTCCTTTTTTTCTGAATCTGTTGATAGCTTTGGGAACAATCACTTTCACATTGGTTTCAATATTTGTGGTATTTGCCAAGGAGAAATCATAGGTGTCTTTTGTAGTAAGTTCATCAGTGGTAATACAAAACCGTGTGTGTTCTTTCAAAATATCTTTCACTGCAGGAAATGGCTGTGAAGTAGCATCCGAAATTTTATGATAATTAAACAAAAATCCGTGATCTGCCGTTACCGTTACCGTGGTGATATTTAAACTTGTATAAAGACTTTTAATCAGCCTGTGCAATTGACTGATGCATTGCTCCGAAGATTCAAAAGTATAAAATTCTGATGCTTTTTTATCTCCTACAGAATCCATCCAATTATGATAAATGTAAACCGTGTGCTTATCTTTCAGATATGCTCTTCCCTGTTCCTGATTGAATTTGCTGAAGGTTGCATAATCAATCACAAAAGTATTTTCGTCAAAATTTTGAAGAATTTTTTCACGGTAAGTGCTTAAGGTCTTTATTCCGTTGATGCTGTAGTCAATTTTTCCTTCAGAAATTTCAGCAACAATTCCATCATTCGGAAGCAAATTAGACATCCCAAGATTGGTGTAAGATGGAATCGCAGAAAGCATTGGTTTGCAGCTCACAGAATTATTCACATCAGCATTCAGTTCCTGCGCCAATTCCTGCGCCAATTCGTAGCGAAATGCATCGGAAATAATCACTACTTTTTTGGTGGAAACCGGCTTTACAAATTCCTTATAAAAATTAAACTGTTTTGTAATTTTCAAAGGATGCATATTGAACTCCAGCTCATCAAGTTCCTTCACCCAAGGATTATTAAGGTCGATTAGATATTGATCATAAGCTTTATTTAACCGATCGAAAACTTTGCTGTATTTTTCGTGAACAGAACTTCCCAATTTCTGATAAGCGATAAAAGCTTTGCGATAATACAAATCCAAGCGGTACAATTCTTTGGAATAAATGGAAAGATAATCATCTGCCTTATTGAAGACAAAATCTGAATATCTTTTCCTGAGATCATAAAAGTGCGCGGCATTCAGCAAGAATTCCATTTGGTATTCGTGACCTGCATAATCATCCAGACTGTTCTTCCATGATCCGTACTGCTGAATAATTTCGGAAGGATTGATTTCTAATTTCTCCACTGCCGAAAGTAAAATCATCTCCAAACTTTTAGAAGTGGTAATTCCATATTCCTGATCGGTTCCGTAGATGTTTATGATTTTCTGAACATTTACTTCTTCCCCAAGATTTTCTAAAATTGGCTCAACCAATTTCGATTTGTTTTTATCGTCTTCCCAATCCTTAAAAAAATTGAGCGTTTTGGTTTTCGAAATTTCGCTTCCAAACCTTAGTTTACCGTATTCATCTTCTGATTTTACTTCCGGAACAAAGGCGGTGATTGCGTTGTATTTCAGTTTCAGGAAAAGCGTTTTCAACGATTCGAAACCAAGATAATCCAAATCGGTGCTGAAAAGTGTGTTGAGTTGATTCAGCAATTTTTCCTGAAGTCCGGCTTTGTAAATCTGCAAATATTTGTTTTCCCAATCCTCTTCACTTTCATTCATCAATTCAAAAATTCGGATGGCGTTGAACGTGTTCTTTCCGGTTTTCTTTTCGTCTAAAATAATCGAGATTACCGCAGAAGCCAAAGCATTTTCGTTAAAAGGTTTCGCGGCTAAAAACGGCATCAGTCTGCTTTCGTTTTTTTTTGGCTTAATCCACCTTTTCAGAGAAGCGATGAAGTTTTTCTGCTGCACCGGAATTTGGTAACGATCCATCAATTCCGACATCTCGTCGATTGCCAAAATATTTCCGGCAAGAAGCAAATCGGTGATCGGATAATTTTTGTATTCTCTTGGTTCCGGTTGTGGGAATGCGTGATACAGCAAAATCTTTTCGTTTTCCGGTCGGAATTCTACTTCGTATTTGATGCGGAAATAGTTGTTGTTTACTCTCAAAATCCGGAATTCGTCGCCTTTGTAGGCATCCAGTTCTTCCTCATATTCTTTTTCGGGATCGAAAAGAAGAAGGATATCGTTGGAGATTTCGTTGAATTTTGATTTTATTTTTTCGGTGATCATTTTATTTAATTTACTGACATATTTTAAGTACAACTTTAAATCTGTCAAAATATCGTTTTTATTACGGAATTTTAATTAGACCTTTAATAATATTTTCTTTATTCAAAATTCCCCAAAAAATTTTCCCCAACCCTAAAGGGAGATTTTTTGGTGAATTTTTATAAGCTTTTCTTATTCCAATTTATTGAAAATCAATTTCCGCCCTTTAGGGATGGGGAAAAGAAATTGATTTTCATTTCCTATATCACCGCCACAATTCCTGCAAACTTGGCATAATTTACCGAAACACCATCATCCAAATCGAAGGAAATTTGCAGGTCGGCGAGTTTTTTTAGGGCTTCGTTGTATTCTTTCAGTTCGTGTTGCTGCTTTTGCAGGTTTTCGAATTCTCGCTTTTCTGCAGTGGTGAGGAGTGCTTCTCTTGCGTGCATTTCCTCGTATTTAGAACGCAGGTATTCCTGTTGAGGATGCAAATATTGGCGCATCACTTTCTGCACCGTATATTCGTCCATTCTGTGCATGTAGACGAGGACGCGGAAAGCAGATTGCTGCGGTTTTTTCGGGTTGGAACAGAAGAGCCAATAAATGGGTTTTTTCTTATACATTTTGCCGGAAATATGGTGGTCCCAAAACTTCTCTGTGATCCATTTTTCCAATGGCATCCCCAAACTTCGGTTGATGAAGTTCATATTTTCCTGTTGCGATTTTGCGCCCCAAATGTGGTACACCAAATCTTCAATTCTGCGCACCGCATCATCCGGAAATGCACAGTTGCTTCCCATTAAAGGAATAATCGCGTCGTCATCTATTTCTAAAGTGAACGGAATTGCCACATTCTCTACAGGATAAGCTGCGGTTTCTTCTTCTGTAGGATTGGGATGTGCAATGTGAAGACCGGTTTTGTCTAAACGGTATCTGCCGAGTAAAACCCCGATCAACCAAGACATCAACTGACTTACCACCACATCTTGCTGGAACGGAAGCAAGACTTCTTTTTCTGAATTTCTAAACGAATCTTCTAAAGCGTTCAGATCATCTGCTTTTAGTTCGTCCTGCAAAATGGTGATGTCTTTTAAAGCGACTTCGGGAGTGAGTTCGTCCTGAAGCCCGTAGATTTCTATAAAAATACGGTTGAGTTCTTCCTCATTTTGGTGGAGTTGAAAGAAATCTGCGGACACTTTTTGCCGCCACGCTGAAAATGCGGCAGGAAGCGAATCTGTATTTTGCGCCACCAAAGGATTTATGGCAAAATCCCAAGAAGTTTCACGGGAATCCCAATCGGTTTTGGAGAGGAAAATATTCTCAGTTGTTAAGTTTGCAGCATTACTAATTTTGTCACTACTTTTAAAGGGAATATTTTGGACATCAATTGATTGATAATTCATTGTTGGATTATAAATTTCTAAAATATCTTGTGCAAATGAACTATTAACCAATGCTAAAGCATACTTATTTAAAATATCACTATTAAAAATTGCGGGAGATCCTGCAACATCCCAAATAAAACCTGATGGTAAATATCTAGCATTAAATTTACCTGCAGTAATAAATGACCAAGTAAAGCCTTGTTTAAAATATAAATACTGTAGTGTAGTTTTAGATCGATTAAATTCATTCTTTCGGCTCCAATCTACTAGAAATTCGTGATTACCAAACCATTTTCTAAAACCACCTCCTTTTGTATATGGTATCCACTTTCTATCAGCAGTATATTCTGATATATCCTGAAGATTAAGAGCAATACTATTCTTGGAAATCTCACTCCAAACCTTTAAAAAGACATTGTTATTTCCTGTAGTTAAACCGGTTATAATTTCACCTTGATCTCCTAAAAGATTGGATGAAAAAAGACTTAATATTTTTTCACTCACCCAATACGCAATCGGACTTCCGGGAATTTTATCAAAATTGGTTTGTGGGATTCTTGCATACCTTCCGTTGTCCTTTTTAGGGAAAACATATGGAACATTTATTTCTCTGTCAACATCTTCAATTTTCAGATAAGAATATTCCCCAATTTTTATGTTTTTAGATTTTTCTAAAACTACCATTGCAGTTCCAAAAGCAATTCCTAAAATATGCCATCCAAAATGTCCTAAACTAACGATAGAATATTTATCAATAAGCGATTTGCGTAATTTTTCATAGGAAGAAAGAAACATCCAAGATTCCATTGTAATGCATCCCATTCTTGCATCATCTTTCACCAACTCCATCATCTTTTCAATAAAAACCGCAAACAAATCCGATTTTGAATTGGGATAATTTTTATCTAAATATCCTGCTAATTCACCATTCATCGACTTTCTTCCCATATACGGCGGATTTGCCACTACTGCCGCATATTTTTTGGTTAAAACCAAAGCCACTTCCACATAGGTTTTCAGGTTTTCCCAAATACCGGTTTTTTCAATATCCAATATTCCTTTTTCGGCGTCGGCATCCCAAATTTTTCGATTGGTTTCTAAAACTTCCCGCGCTTCATCGCTCAAAGTAAGTTTCAAGGCAGAACCAATGTTTTTTCCTTGCTGCAAAAGATTAAGGGCGGTAAAAATTTCGTTTACGCTTTTGTTTTCGGTAAAAAGCGCAATTTCTTCCGAGGTAAAATGATGCGTTTCGGGAAATGCGTACACATGAGGAATTGGGATGGCTTTTTGTGCCAAAAATTCGGTTCCCTGTCCTGCAGTAATTTGTTCTAGCTGTTGCGCGGCTTTCAGCAAAACGGCAAATCTCGCGAGTTGCATCGCACGGTCATCCAAATCGAGCCCAAAAAGATTGTGATGCAAAATGTGTTCTACCGCCGCTTTTGCGGCGTAACCCTGTTCCCGGTACATTTTGAAAAGCCACGCAAAACCGGTGACCAAAATGTGTCCGGAACCTGAAGCCGGATCTATTAAGGTCAGCTCTGTAATATCATTGATGAGTGCAGGATTTTTGTCGTCTTCATTCTCTACCAAATACTTCATTTCTGTTTTCAGCACAGATTGCTCCTCAAAATCGAGATACATTTTTCCCACGGTATTTTCCACCATATAACTCACAATCCATTTTGGCGTGAAGATTTGTGTGGCAGCGGGAATATCTTCGGGACGCGCCTTTTTATTTTTTTTGAAACCGGCAAAAACCTCATCTTTTTTATCGGCAATATAGAACTGATAAAGCCAACCGATAAGTTCCACCTCCCGGAAATCGGCTTCAGAAATATTTTTCTCGTCATTCAGCAAGCCCAGAAATCCATTGGGTGACAGCAAATTTTGCGGAATAAGGATTTCGGTATAATCGTTTATTTTTCCGAAAATTTCCTTTAGAAGTTGGTTTTTGCTGCAATAATCGATGATGAGAATGGCAAATGCTTTTTCATCCTGATTGTTGAGCAACGCTTCCTGCAGATTTTTGAGCTGTGCAGTATTGGTTACGGTGTGGTTTCCTGCTTTTGCCTGCTGCAAAATTTCGGGAACGGTGCTGCCCTCGCGAAAACGCAAAACCGGTGCGATAAATTGGTTTTCTTCCAAAATCTTAATCGCCGTCAATCGGTTGAACCAAGTATATGCTGCTTCTTCCACCACATCTTTGAAGCTTTCTTTGGAAGCGGAGACTTTTCGGCGCAAGTTTTCCCATTTCGGAACTACCGTAACATCGTTGTACACATTTCCACGGAAAGAATAACCACCGGCAACAGAAACCGGCTGCTCGTGAATGTTCCCTTTCTCATCAAATCCCCAATATTTCAGCTGATTGCTGACAGCTTCACAAAGATTGAGGCGGGAAATTCGGGCGAAAGATTTTATAGGGGCGGTGTTCATGCTGATTTGAGATTTGAGATTTGAGATTTGAGATTTGAGATTTGAGATTCGAGATTTCAGTCTTCGGACTTCGGACTTCCGTCTTCTTCTAACTCAAAATAATTTTTCCGTTTTTGTTTTTGGAGAGTTCTATCATTATCCTGCTTCGGAGCTTATCAATGATTTTATCTACTTCTTCCGGTGTGGAAACGGTTTCGCCGGAAATGGTTTTGGAGACGGAGAAGGTTGTAATATGCTTTCCGTATTCGCCACCTTTTTCTGCGACCTGCTTTTTATTGTGCTCATCCACAAGAAGCTTAATATTATCGAGCTTAAAATCGTGCGCTCTCAGTTCGGCAATTTCAAGTTCGCTGATGCTTTTGGAGTTTTCTAATTTTTGAAGTATGGTCTTTCGGTCTGCAAAAATGTGGGATTCCTCAAGTTTTAATTCGGTTTTTCGTTCTTCAAGCTCATCGAAAACGGCGTTGTATTTTTCCAAAACTTTGGTTCGGAAATCCTCTAAAAGAAGGGCAACCGCTTTTTTCAGATCCTTATAATATTTCAGAATTGCAGGAAACTGAATTCCGGGATCTGCATCTGTCGCCATATACGCATTGATGATGGACACTGCATTTTCGTGCGTTTCATCTAATTTTTCAAGATTTGCCTTCTCATCGGAAATATACTTTCGGATTTCGGAATAATTATTAAAATGATGATCAATAAAGTCTTTAATCGCAGTGAAACGGTCTCTTTGCTGCTGAAGGATTTCTTTTTCGGCTACGGTTTTAGAGATTACTTTTTCGTTGCTTTTTGTCTCCCGTAGTTCTGCAAGCGACTTGTGGTATTGCCTGATGGAATTGCTGAAAGGATAACCTTCGTATTCCTCCCGATATTTATTTACAGCCAATAACTGATCTCCCAAAAACTGATGGAAACCTTGTACAGTTTCGTTCACTTCTTCGCCTTCAGGAATTTGGTAGCCGATAAAAATGTCTTTCAAAGCATTGCGAAACTCTTTTACTTCATCCTGATTATAATCTTTCACCGCTTTTACTTCAATACCTGATCTAGAAGCGGAATTGATGGCTTTATCAAAAAAGTTTTTCAATTCGAGTTCGTCATTCAGGTAGTAAAAACTGCGGTGCTTTTTGCGAACGATATTGAAAACTATATGCAGTGTCGCCAAATCCTTCCATCCATACGGTGCTTTTTCGAACTGTTTCACCAATTCTGAAAGATTGATAGCGTTTCCGGAATTGGTAATTCTGTTGTTAACTTCCTGTTCTGCAAGGTTGAGGGAATTGTCGGTTTCCGGCATTACCAAAGATTTTGCAATGGCGTTTTTCAAATCGTCATTGGTATTTGCAAATTGGTTGCTCCAATCGTGATTTTTATAAACCGATTTCACGTGGTTTTGCAGCATTTCCTGAAAACGGTTTGCAGGATTGGAAGTGCTAATTCTGTTGCCTTCAATCACCTGATTTTGTGACGTATAAGAAGTTTGTGCAAAAAGTTTCTCAAAACGGGTTTGCAGTTCGCGAAGTAATTTGATGTTATTAACTCCAAATTCTTCAATGGTTTTCACTCTTTCTCCTGTTGCATTTCCACGGTTGTCTTCCAAATATTTGGTGGTCCTTGCATAAGTGAGGAAATCTTTTTTGAAATCGGGATTTTGATTGAACCATTCTGCAATATTCACATTCAGTTCAGACGAAGGAATATTCATTGCTTTTTGATGAAGATCGGTACCGTCGTAAAGCACGAATTTCACGTTGAATTCGCCGCCTGTACTTTCCTCTTTGTCATCAATGGAAAGGTTTATTTTTATATTTCGGTTTCCAATATTGATGTTCTGTTGCGGATTGAGATACCTCTTGATGAACTGTTCGTAAAAATATTTTAAAAGGATTCCGTTATTAACAGTGGTTGCGGTGATGGAATTGGCGACCTGAATACCGTCGTTATCCAAAAATCGGTATTTTCCTTCGCTCATTTGAACGATGTTTTTGTCCACCAAAATATCCAAAATCTTTTGAACTCTCTGCTGTAGTTCAATTTTCACCGTCTTGATATCGTTGATCAACAAAAGTGCAAGATTCTCTACCGTTGCAGGAAAATTTATTTTCAGTGATTCATCTAAATTTGAGATCATAAAGAGTACTTTCATTACTCTGTTTGCAAAAGCTTTATCATCAAAATCGATATTAAAACCTCTGTTGAGGATTGAATTTGCAGCGTGTGTAAGATTTTTGCTCAGCTGATCATTGAAGAAGTTATCAAAAGAAATGAAATATCCTACATCCTGATTCATTTGTTCTTTTGCAGTAAAATGAGTGATTCCGAGGATTGCTCTTTCAGTATTTCTTACACCTTCACCTACAAAACCTACCGTAGAAAAGGACTGAAACACATCCGAAATCAACCTGAACTGATAAGGAACGAAAGGATAAGCCAAATAGAAATTTTCAGGACTGTGATAATTTTTATACAAATCGTGATCAAACACAAACTGATTTTGGATGCCGCCTTTATTGTCTTGGTAATAATCAATCAATGCTGTACTTCCGGAAGCATTTTTTTCAAGAAGCCTTTTCTGTGCAATATAAGCTGCATCCTGAGCATCGAGAGAAATCATCGTTTCAAATCTCCCCATAATTTTCCCAAAACCATCAGATTTGTTTTCAGTATTGTTAACCAAATTGCTCAAATCCTGTTGCGCAGTACACACAATCCACACTTTGGAACCGAGTGCTTTGCCTACTTCTTCAACAATCGTCTGAAGATTCAGCAAAAGTGAAGTGTTGGTTCCGATGTATTGCGAAACTTCGTCCATCAGAAAAACAAGACGATAATTTTCCGGTTTTTCTTTTACGTATTCTTTCAGCTCGTGGATGAGATCTGCGATGGTGAAATCTGTTTTATCCTTTAGCGATTCTTTCAATGATTCTTTATCAATTTCGGCATCGAAAAAGTGAGCAGTATCTATTAGTAAATCCCTTTTTAATTTTACAAAATTGCTGATGTTTCCATCTCTCCATTCCACACCAAAATCAGCTTTTATCTTGTTTTTGAAATCTTCAAACTTTCCAATTTTTTGCAGGTGTTTTTCTACAAGTTGTGCTAAAGTGATGTTGGAAGAGTTGAATCCTCTTTTTGCATTGAGCTGATTGAGCAAAATCCTAGTAATAGTATCATTATTCTTCTGCGATTCTGAAACCGCATCGATATTGAAAATGATTTCTTCTACTTCCATTTTGTTCAGCTTACTTTCGATAACTGAAACATTGGAAAGTGTAACTTCATCTAAAACATCGAGCTCCTTATTATTTGAAATTGCATCTTTATAACAGGCAAAAGCTTTTTCGCGAGTATCTAAATTCAAACAATAAAAAAGATATTTGATGAAGTGCGATTTACCGCTTCCGTAATAACCGCTGATCCAAATTCCGGTTTTTCCTTCGGTTTTGTTTACAACTGCATTTAGAAATTTATAAAGATTTTTGATGATGTCTTTTGTAAAAACATATTCTTCAATTTCCTGTTTGATATGTTCGGAATCCATATCACCTACAACCACTGCAGGATTAATATGGCGATCAATTTCTTTTAAGTAAATAGATTGTAACTTCATTCGATTCTAATTTATTGTGATATCAGTTGGTTTAGGTGATTGGCTCTGTACACATTTTCATCTCCAAAAATACCGAAAAGTGAATAGTGATCATTCTTGAGTTCGCCGGGATAAAATGCAATTAATTTATAATTTCTCACATATTCTTCCGTCTTTTTCAAAAATTCGGAAAGCCGCAGATATGGAAAAATGGATCCGAATCCGTAAAGTAAGAGGTACACTCGATCGGGAGATTTCTCGTCAAAATAAGCTTTGAGTTTCTCGCCTATATGATTGATAAATCCTTTTTCAACCGCATCATTATCATTTTTTTCCTGCGCTTTTTCAGCGATAAAGTCTAATGCGTTTTCCTCATCAATTTCTTCCAGTTCAAAAATTTGTTCCAAAAGACTGCTGCCCATAAATATATTGTGCTTCAAATAATCTATAAACTCGTTATAAATGTTCAACACAAGACAATTGAGGTTATTTGATGGACGCTGTAATTTACGGTCAAGTTCCTTTATTTCTTCTCTAATCTGAAATTCCTTTTCGGGATTATAGGTATAGATATATACAGGAAAGAAAAGCAAACCTGTATCGGGATCCTTAAATTCTTCTTCGGAAAGAAGCGAAAAAATTTTATCGTTGATATTATTTGGCATGAATTATTTTAGAATTTGACTGTTCAACATCAGACAGTTTAAGAACCATTGCTCATTATTTTCGGAAATGATTCTCATTAAATCATATGATGGCTCAACTGCAATAATTTTTTCTTTACTATAAATTCCCACTTCCTTAAAAATTTTTATGGCAACCTGCGAAAGTTTATATCTTGTGTTCTCAGAGATTTTATCAATTTCCTCAACACTTAACTTTTGAGATAAAAAATATTGAAAATCATAAGTCTGCAAATCATAATCGAAAGTTTTCCATTTCTGATAAACGACTTCCAAAGCAAATTCAGCAATTATGGTGTAAGTTTTACAAATGGCTAAAAACAAAATAATTTTTTGATCTACAACCGAAAGTGATTGGAATGCGTGAAGATAATGGATTTGTAAATTTTTCAGTCTTTTATCGAGTTCGCTTTTAATTCTTTTCTTGGAAGATTCAGAATTGGTGGGGATAACCAATTGATTCACATTTTCTGTTCCATCAAGAAAATCAGTGAAATCGGAAATGTTCTCCACGTAAATTTTTGCCTCACTATAAAGCAATGCCCCCGCTGTAAATCCAAGATTATAACTCATTTTTGAAAAAACTTAAAACTGTAAATATACGGAATGAAAGTGTTTTAGTAAAATTGGAGATATACAAATCATAATCTTCCAAATTTACAAAACTCCTGTGCGGTATATCTGCACAAAAATAATTAACTTTACAGAACACTTGGGCAAAAAATCCTAATCCATGGCAACCAATAAAAATGCGGTTTTACGATACAAGATTCTGGATTCCTGTTTTTCAAATCCATACAGGAAATTCTTCATTAGTGATTTGATCAAAATTTGCGGTGAAAAACTTTCTGAACATTTTGGGTATGAAGTCACTGTTTCAAGAAGAACAATTCTGGATGACATTAAATTCATGAGAAGTTTGGCTGGATACGACGCTCCAATTATTTCGGTTCCCGACGGCAAAAAAGTATATTATCAATATGAAGATCCTGATTTTTCAATTCTTAAAAAGCCACTTTCCACTAAAGAAATGGAGAGTTTGAATGAAGCACTTCAAATCTTGAACAGGATGAAAAATTTGCCCGGTTTCGATTGGGTAGATTCTATTTCGGCTAAAATAAACTCGGGCCTTGATTTGCAGCACTCTGAGCGAAAAATTATAAGTTTCGAAGAAAATGAATTCCTTGTAGGAACCGAGTTTTTAAGTCCTCTTTATCAATCGATACTTAACAAAAATGCACTGAAAGTATCCTATAAAAGTTTCAGAAGCGAAAAGCCAATCCATATCATCTTTTCACCCCAATATCTGAAACAATACAACAACCGATGGTTTGTATTTGGTGAAAATCACGAATTTAAAAGCATTCAAAACCTTGCATTGGACAGGATTAAAAAACTTTCACCGTCTAAACATCCATATTGTGAATCTACCGTAGATTTCGAAGAATATTTCGAAGATATAATAGGCGTAACAAATGATTTAAGCAAAAAACCTATAAAAGTAATCATCGAGTTAAGCGATCAAGTTGCTCCATATATTGTAACTAAACCGATGCATGGTTCACAAAAAATAAAAGATAATATTCTTACACTTAATGTAAAACACAATCAGGAATTAGAGACTTTGCTCCTTTCCTATGGAGAGCGAATTAAAATTTTGGAGCCACAATCATTGGTGGACGCTTTGAAACTGAGGGTTTCAGATCAGCACAACCATTATTTCAAATAATATTTTTGTAGTGCAATTCTGCTGCACAATATCTGTTTTACTTTGCAATAGAAAACAAGAACAATCATCAGGAGATTCCGCAAAGACGGAACGCCAACCGAGAGATCCAAAATCCACGGTGGTAAAGTATGAGGGCAACCGCCAAAATATAAGGTAACATCCCATTACTTTTTTCCTGCTGATAAAAATAAATTTAACCACAAAATTTACTTTTATGAGCAAAAGACAAAGCAATACGCTAAAATTCAGAACAGCAAGCAATGTGTTTAATCCCGCTAAAAGTGGTTTCTACAAGCGAAGACCGAATTTTATTTTTACCATAAGTGAGATAACAAACTTGTATTTTCGTTTCACTGGATTCATTGAAAAATTGAGCCCAGAAAACAAAATCAAAATTAATGAAGTTCTAAAATCTAAAGAAGAATTAGATTCTTTTACAAACGACCTTTTCTTGTATGTTTCGTCTTCGATGATGTCACAAACATCAGTATCATTAAATGAGTTTATCAAGCACTTTATTAATGACTATCAAGAAAATGAAGAAGAAAGCTGTGCAAATGAACAATTGTCAGATCAACAACATGTTTTGCAAATTGCCGCATAAAAATTGACAAACAAGAAAAACACCTTGCACAATCCAAACTTTTTTCGTAATGTAACTATCTTTGTAACCTTGCAATATTTCAAAAAAAGGATTTTCACTTTATCTTTGCAACGTAATCATCAGGAGATTCCGCCAAGACGGAACACCAACCGAGAGTTAACCTTCCACGGTGGTAAAGAATGAGGGCAGACCTGCCAAAAAAAGGTTATTTTCCTTATGTTTCTGCGGTTTCCTGATGATTTTTGTAATGATTTTTTAAAACAAAATCCTATGAAAGACTGCATTATTTATGTGAAAAAAGAGGAGCATCATCTCATCGGGAACGTCAATATCGGACTTTCTCATTTGGTGGAAGTTAAAATAATTTCACCTTATGCAGGATTAACGCTCTGCGCTTCATCTTTGGATCAAGAAGAATGGAACGAAGATCAACAAAAAGAAAATGCTGAAAGACTTCTTTTCGACTGTTTCAAAATTTCACAATTGATGGAAAATAAAAAGCAGTTGATCAAATCGGATTTTCATCAGTTACTTCATAATCTGAACACTTTTAACAATCATAAATCTGAAGATTATGCACGAAACCGAGATGAATTGATGCGGGTTTTTCTCCGGACACACTTCAGTGAACTTTGTGGAAATGATTCAATGCAAGACGATTACGGAACGCAGATTTTTATTTTTCTCAACACTTATTTTGCTTTGAATGGAAAATGTGTGGAACTGAATCTTTCTTCCTTGATGCAAAATCAACCCGAACCACCTCCATTTGCATCACTTGAAAATTTACTGAAAGAATATCTTACAAAATCCGAAGAACAAAGAATTGAATTGCTTGCACAGCACATCATCAACAATCAAAAAAGCAAATACAGTTGGTTTTTATCACAGGAATTTCTCATCAACAATTAATTTATAATAATGACAGAAAATATCAACAAAACACAACAGGTTTACCGAATGACATTAAGCGGCTATTGGCGCGAAACGGAAGAATGTTACGCCGTCAATCAGTCGGATGACGACCGCTACATAGAACTGCAATTTCTGTGTCCTTTCAACGGTTTGACCGTAGAATTTTATAGAGAAGAAGGTTTCAATTTACTTGAAAAAACACAAACCGTTTATGACCTGATGACTGGACTTTTCTACGCTTTTGATTTCATTTATGGTAATGGCGATACAATCAGATTCAAAGAAAATTTCGAAAAGGCTGTCAAGAAGTTCAAAGGAAAAAAAAGCAGGGTTAAGATTGAAAAGTTACACAGAAAACGTCTTGCCTATTGGATGCTAAGACATTTTGAACCTCAACACATCAGCGTCCATCTCCGCAGACAAATTGACCAAATGCTTAGGTCACTTTTGAGAGAAGGCAAATTTGAATATCGTGCGCAATATCCGGCATCATTTGTAAAGAATTTTCTATTGATGGGAAAAATGGATGAAATTGATTTGGACGGTTTTGCGGAAACTATGAAATACAATGAGTTTTTGAATTTACCCGAAGACCGAAAAATGAATCTTTATATCGAAATGATAACTGGAAGAAATACAGGATACAACGAATATCTTCAGGAATGGTGGGAAGAACGAAATAGCGAAAATCAATAATAGTCAAAACAATGGAAAAAATATTTGTACAATGGATGTTCGGACAGTTTTTAGTTGCCAAGGTCACCTATCACAAAAAGCATTTTGTGGAATTCGAAGTACTATATCCATTTAGTGTTATTAAGGGAGACTTTTTCAGTGAGGATGTAGATTTCACCAATGAAGAAAACTGTTGGATTATTAAGAATTTCATTAACAGGGTTGTTTTTATACACCTGCAAATAGCCACCGGACAAAGGATATGGAAGACGGAAATACAGGATCCCAATTGGTTTACGAATGGGGCTACAAGAAGACAGTTAGTGGAACTGGTACATCAAGAAAAACATCATTGGTGGGAAGAAGATTATATAAAGTTCTTCAGTAAGAAAACCATTGAAAACATGATGACCCGAATCAATCACTGTCTTCAAAATCCTACCCAAAATTTCATTGCAGAAGATTTTGAAATGGAGCGTGAGAAGACTATTAATAAGATGAAAAGCATTATTTTGAAACAAAAAGTAAAGGAAGTTTACATTTATTTATGCGACAGGAGGTTTGACCGGGAACTAAAAAATTTCCACAAAAAATTAGAATTCAAGGGCGGTGATGATCCTGATTATGAACTCGCACTTGCCTTGACAGAATCTTCATATTCCTATCCCGATGTATGTTTAACAACCCATTCTGATCTATTAAGAAAGGAATTTGAAAAGAAGCCAATGGCCGAAAAATTATCATTTTATAACGAACGGACAGACAGGGAATATTGGAATCCGTATTTCGATTTGGCCAAAGAATGGCTACAGAATAACAAGCGAATTAAAGAATTTAACGTATTGCAGGATACAATAAAAGTTAATCTTTATAACCAAATGATCAATGGCAAAAACACAGGGTATAATGATCTTTTGCAACAATGGTGGCTCAACAGATATTGAAAATGAAGCCTAAACGAACAGTTTAAAAGAAAATTTTAAAAAAAATATATTAAAAAACTCATGAAATTTACCAACACAGGAAATAAGGCTACCATTCGATTAACTGATGGGATCGTCATAATGTTAAGTGAATGCTCCAAAGATGATTTAGAATTTTTGTTAAATACTGATAATGAAAATGCCGTAAAAGAAAGATTTATACCGGGTTTAAAACCCTTTGAAAAAACTCAGAAAGTTGCGGACCAAAAAAATGACTGCGACGAAAAAAAAGAAATTGCAAAAAAGAAAATAAAATGGAAAATCAAAACTACAAATACGCAGAAATTTTAGCAAAACTCACCAATCAGGAGCTGACTGAACGCTTCAACCTTGAGGTTGGAAATCAAGGCTGGGGAAATGCAAGAGCGGCGTATTTGAGCAGTCTGCACAATGAACTTCTGAGAAGAAATTTTGATGCAAGTTTATTCGCTAATGAGAAGACCATGTCGTTGGCAAGAAAAGTGAAATTTGAAGGAGGAAAAGTGGTGTTTTCGGAGTAAGAACCTCAGGAAATACTTCACTTCATCTCCGCTTATCACCCGAGCTTTCATCATACCCAAAAAGATTAAACATCTCCCTCATTCTGGAGCGAAGACGATTCCCGTAGATCAACTCTATTTCTCCGGCGGTAAGATTTGTGGTGAGATGAGTTATGATTCCTTTTTCCTTGAAAATATCGTAGCGCGTTAGGAGAATTTCCGCCATTACATTGCAGTCGTTGCCGAAATATTTGGAGGCAGATTCGCTACCAAGATCATCAAAACAATAGTTTTTTGGAGTGCGATAATCATTGTATAGACTACCACGAGAATATTTTTCCAAAATTTCGTAACCAGACTGCATAAATTCTGAAACAATTTGGCGTGTAGAAGCCATCAGAAAATTTTTTCTTCCTTTAGGCAATTTTCGCATCAGTTGGAAGAGTGTGGTTTTTCCGCAGCCGATTGGTCCCGAAAGCATAATGCCTTTTTTGAGGTCGATATTCATTTCTTTCGCCAATATTTCGTCCTCAAGAAACCAAGCGAGCATTGACAAAATGATGGTTTTTTCGTTTTTTGGAATTTCGAAATTTTTTCCTAGATGTTCTGTTCCCACTTTTAAGAGCCACTCCACTATTTTAGAGTAATCATAACTCATCTTTGTAGGATTTATTGGTAGTTGCATTGAGATGATTTGCTTTTAACTCCACTCCGTTCACGGAACTTGTGAAATTTGCGTTATTATTGAATTTTTTCGAATTTAAAAGCCAATTTCTCGCAGCGGCTTCCCAATTTTTCATCTTGGATTTTCCGCCGACGAGCCAACCATTGCTTTCGTAATGATTGAAAAACCTTTCGGCTTCAAGTTTTGTGGAATCCTTTTCCAGAAAATACATTTCAACTTCTGAAATATTCGGTGGAACTTCAACCGACCTATTTTTTTTCTTTAAAAGCAAATTTTCTTCATCAAAAATTCTTGAGTCCTCATTGTCTTTAAAATGTTTATTGTTTAAAGAGTTTATACTGTTTATAGAAGGTATCAGTGCTTGTTCAGAACCTGTATCGATTTTGATATGCATCCTGTTCTCTACCTGTTCAGAGGCTGATTGTTTTTTGATACGCTTCATATTCAAATTTTGAATTGCCTCAGAATTATCAAAACTAAATAGGTTCACCAAACTCCCTTTGTATGGATTGAATGATGGGATGTATTCAATATATCCAAATTCTTGCAGCTCTTTAATGCATTTATGGTAAGTTCCAAAAGCAGAAATTTTGCTCAGTTTCATCATTTCGTTTCGCGAAATACTGATTGGATTTCGAAAACGATTGAGATTCCAAAACTGAAACAAAGCAAGGTAAAGACTGATGTGAGTAGGATTCAGTCGGTTATCTTCCTGTATCTTGTCGTAAAAACCAGTGAGATGAAAAATGTAATTCATACCAAAATTATTTCTGATTCAACATTTTTTCAATGTCCTGATAATTGTAATAAATCGTTCCGCCAACTTTGGAATACTGTAAAGTTCCATTGATGCGAAGTGTTTGTAAAGTTCCAGAGGAAATTTTCAGAAGTTTTCTAACTTCGTTAGATTTTAACCATTTTTTATCCTGCGCTTTTTGGGAGAGCATTTTCTTCAAATCTTCCAAAAGTTCAATTTTAAATTCTTTTAGGTCTTCTTTCGTAATTATATCTACAGCCATAATATTTTTTATGCAAATTTCAATCGATTTGTATTCTAAAACAATAGTGTTCATGCGGTGTGGGCTAAATAAGAACAATTTAGACGAGTTTGGAATCTCGGAAGATTAAAAAAGAATAATTAAGATGAATTTAGATTCTTGAACCCAATTTTTGAAAGAAAAAACAAGTTCCGCAGTTTTTCCCCTTTTTCAAAAGGCAAGATTGTTTTTGTATCAGCAACTTGAAAAGTTGTATATACAAAGACACATCTTGCAATAAAATTCTTATAGCAAGATGAAGATTTTTCAGAGGTCTGAAAATGCTTTATGGACGCTAGTTTTTGGCTTTGTCTCCTTAATTTTAAAATTGATTGGCTTTTAAAGAAAAAACACAGAAAGAGATTGGCTTTTGGTTGTATCTTTTTTACGCAGGTTTGCAAGTTGGGTGTGGCTGATTTACTCACGTTCAGTAGAACCCTGTGTTCAAATTACGCAGATTTCTGAAATGATTGGATTAAATTGGTCATTGTTTTTGTGGATAGTTGATTTTTTTTAGAATATTTACTATTTTTACAAAACATAGAGGCACTGCTATTCTCGCAACGGATATTCAATTGACAAAACAGAAGTAATTTGCAATCCACATGGATATCTTGATGAACCAGACAATGGTTACGTTAAAGAACAGATAATTGAGATATAATCTGTAAATTTTTCAATAGATAATCGGAAATAATCCGATTATCTATTATTTTTTTTACATTTGTATAGTGAATTTAGAAAATCAAATATCATCCTACCAATCACAACCGATTTCTCATCAGGTTTTAGTCTCACTTTTAAAGGACTATAAAAGACCTAACGACAAAATCCACGAGCTGATAAAACAAGAAAATCTAATCTCTTTAAAAAGAGGTTTATACCTTTGGAACTCCGAAATTTTACCTGAACCATTCTCTGTTGCCAATGTTTTGTATGGCCCAAGTTATGTTTCTGCAGAATCGGCACTTTCATATCATGGTTTGATTCCTGAACAGGTTTTTTCCATCGTTTCAATGACCTTGAAAAACTCCAAAAACTTCAACAATTCTTTTGGAAATTTCGAATATATCAAACTTCAATCTCCTTATTATGCATTCGGAATTCAACAGATTAAGTTGCGGGAAAATCAATTTTCATTAATGGCAAAAGCAGAAAAAGCGATTTTAGATAAAGTTGTAACAACTTCGGCAACAATATTCAGAAGCATTGAATCCGCAAGAGTTTTTCTGATTGAAAATATGAGGATGGATGAGGATAAATTAAAATTATTAAATACAAAAGAAATGGCATCGTGGATTTCTGATGCACCGAAAAGAGAGTCATTAGAATTTGTCATTAAAGCAATTGAAGAACTATGATTAAAGATTGGATTGCCGAATATCAACCGAAAACGGATCGAGACTACAAACAGGCATTGCGCGAGATTATGCAGCAAATTACATTGGCTGGATTGTATCGTGGTGGTTTTTTTGAGAAGGCAGCGTTTTATGGTGGTACTGCTCTAAGGATATTTTACGGGTTGAACCGTTTTTCTGAAGATTTGGATTTTTCTCTATTGCAAAGCGATGAAAATTTTCATTTAGAAAACTACATGAAAGCAATAGAAGACGAATTCACTGCACAAGGAATGTCTGTTTCTATTAAAACTAAGGTAAAATCTGTTCAATCCAATGTGGAATCTGCATTCTTAAAATCAGAAACGTTATGGAGCGAATTGGTTTTAGAAACCATTTTGCCTCAGTTTGGACTAAAAGAATCCATTGGACTTAAAATTAAAATCGAAGTTGATACAAAACCACCTTTAGGTTTTGCAACAGAAGAAAAATTATTACTGAAACCATTTTCATTTTACGTAAAATGTTTCGTCATCGAAGATTTGTTTGCAGGAAAGATGCATGCTTTACTTTTTAGAAAGTGGGGAAAAAATGTAAAAGGCAGGGATTGGTACGATATGGAATGGTATATCCGACGAGGAACTTCCTTAAATCTCGAACACTTTCTTTTGAGAGCAAAAGACAGCGGTGATTGGCAAAAAGAAACAATGACCGAAGAAGAATTCTTAAAATTATTGAATGATCGAATAGAAACCGTAAATCTTGAAACCGCTAAAAACGATGCAAAAAGATTTATTTCTGATCCAAAAACTTTGGATATTTGGACGAAGAATTATTTTAAAGATTTGATTAAAAATCTGAATATCAAATAATTGAGATTTTTCAAAATCATATTAGTGAAATAATCAAATTTTGTTGTTTGAGTGTAAAAATCAGAAAAAATATGAGGTTAGAAAAACTCGGCTACGAACCGAGTTTTTTATCATTTTCTGTCTGAACATCATGTTTTTTCTGTAATACAAGTTTCAAATTCCCCATATCCTCACTCACTTTTTTATCTAAAATTTTCGCATAATGTTGAGTCGTCTTAATGCTTTTATGTCCAAGCATTTTGCTCACACTTTCCATAGAAACATTATTTCCTAAAGTTACGGTAGTAGCAAAAGTGTGTCTTGCACAGTGAAACGTAAGTTTCTTATGGATGCCACAATTTTCCGCAATAGTTTTCAGATACTCATTCACTTTTTGATTGGTATAAACTGGAAGTAGTTTTCCAGAATTGGATGAAACAGGATGATTTTCGTATTTCTTGATAATTTCTTCAGCAACAAGAAGCAAAGGAATATTTGACGCGCTTCCGGTTTTCTGTCGGTTCGTAATAATCCACAGATTTCCATCAATTCCTTTGGAAATTTGTTCTTTTGTAAGGTTGAAAATATCGATGTAAGCCAAACCTGTATAGCAGCTGAAAACAAACATATCACGAACGAGTTCCAAACCTTTTCCCGAAAATTCTTTCTCGCGAATTGATGAAAGTTCTTCATCAGTGAGGAAATTTACGTTCACTTCATTAAATCTGCCTTTGTAAAAAATCACCAAGTCCTTTTCAATCCAACCGTTTTGATAACAGATTTTTAAAATCTTACTTAAGTTTTTGGTGTGCTTTACCGCAGAATTATTGTTGATATTTGCTTTTGTTCGTAGAAAGAAATCAAAATCATTGAGAAATGAAGGTTCCAATTTCTGAATATTGATATCCGTTTTTTTGTGGAACTTCCATAAGAAATCTTTTAAATGAGATAAACAAGTTCTAAAATTTTTGAGTGTTGCAATGGCATATTCTTTTCCAACCAACTGTTCCATTTTGGAATTGTGTTCCTCAAAAATAGGAATCAGAGTTCTTTCGGCAACTTTATTACCAGATAATAGATTTTTGATATCCGAAGCATCGAAAGGTTCGCCTAAAAAGACAAGTCTGTTTTCAATTTCAAGGACTTTCGCCTGCAGAACATCGAAATGTTTATTGATGAGTCTTGATTCTTCGGAATTGCCCTTTAAACGGCTTTGTGCAGGACTCCATTTGCTAATCTCAACACTTTTTCCTGTTGAAAACTCTGCACGTTGTCCATCTACAGTAATCCGCATATAAATCGGGATTTTGGAACTAGATTTCGCTTTTGACTTTCTGGCATAAAATAATACCGAAACTTTTGCATTCATAGTGATGACTTTAGGGGTTAAAATTACCTTTTGGTGACCTATCACACAAGATGTTCAATTGCTCTACACCTTTATTGATAGGCTTTCACAAAGAATTCGGTTACCTATAAAGTTCAAAAAATGGCAGGTCACCGAAAAGGTCACCTAATTTTTGAGAATATTTGATTTATTTTGAAATTCTCAAAAAACAAAAAAGCCCTTAAATACTAGGATTTAAGGGCTTTTGTAACAAATTGTTGTTGTTTCTCGTGGTTTCTCCAGGAATCGAACCAGGGACACACGGATTTTCAGTCCGTTGCTCTACCAACTGAGCTAAGAAACCGTTTGGTAATTGAGTGCGGCAAAAATAGAAACTTTTGCGGGATTACACAAACTTTTCATAAACTTTTTTAATTAAAATCAAAAACCTATTGATTTTCAGATGAATTATTTTCTTCCGAACGCATTTGCTCACTCATTTCTTCCAACACAGGTTTGATGGTACTTTCTGGCAGTTCGCTGATGCGGATATACATTAAACCATCAATTGCATCATTGAAACTTGGATCAACGTTGAAGGAAATCACTTTTGCATTTTGTTTGATGTATTTCTTAATCAAAACCGGCAAACGCATTTCAGGCTCCAAATCGTCAATAATTTTATCAAGTTTGTTGAGATCCGACTCTACTTCATCGAAGAATAAATGCTTGTCACGATCTTTCAGCTTTACCTTAAATTCCTTTTTCGGGTGAATATATTGCGCAACTGCAGAATCGTAATAATTAGAACGCATAAATTCAATCATCAAGGATTTTGAAAACTCGGAAAATTTATCAGAAATACTTACACCGCCCATCAAAAATTTATGTTCAGGATTTCTTAGACAAACATGAACAATTCCCCTCCACAAAAGAAAAAGAGGCAAAGGTTTTTGCTGGTATTCAGTAGAAATATACGCTCTCCCCATTTCAATCACCTTACGGAAAAACGGTTGCAATTCCGGATCAAATTCAAAAAGTGAACTGGTGTAAAAACCATCAATCCCATATCTTTTCATGACTTCTGCACCAAGTGCCATTCGATATGCTCCTGCTAATTTTTTCGCGGAATTATCCCAGAGGAAAAGGTGGTGATAATGTTCATCGTATTCGTCAAGGTCGAAAGGCAAATTGCTTCCCTCCCCGATTTTTCTGAAAGTCAGTTCACGCTGTCTCCCGATTTCCCTCATAATGGAAGGAATTTCCGAATAAGACGAAAAGAAAACTTCGTAATTCCCGTTTCGGAAAAGCATTTTATCTTTTTTATAAAGCGCTTCGATTTCTTTTACGATATCTTCCTGTGGCGTTTCATCAATAATGTTTTGTACAACGTTTTCTTCCTTTAAAAGGGGGAAGTTGAGTTTAAGATTCGGAATATTTAAGCGTTCTGCAATTGTTTTTCTTTTGTCATAGTACGATTTCAACATATAGATTTTCTTCTGAAGAAATTCCCCCACTTCTTCTGTCGTATCATGTTCTTCCATCACTTTCACAGAAACAGGTTTCCCGATTCTGATGCGAATTGGTTTTTCACGTTTGTTCATCATTTCCGCAGGCAACATCAACGTTTGCAAATCAGGATGAAGCTTTGAAACTTGATAAAAAAGTGGGCTATTTTTGGCATGGAAATACATTGGAACCACCGGAACTTTTGCCATCTTGATTAATTTCAAAGCTGGTTTTTCCCACTTTTTGTCAAGAATTTCATTGAACTCATTATTTCTGTTAGAAACTTCACCTGCAGGAAAAATTCCGACACAACCACCATTTTGAACGTGCTTTAAAGTTTCACGCATTCCGGTTGAGCTGTTTCTTATTTCCTTTCGACTTTCAAAAGGATTTACGGGAATCACAAACGGCTCCATTGGTTTGATTTTTTCCAAAAGGAAATTTCCCATAATTTTAAAATCAGGACGGATTTCCGTGAGAATTTTTGTCATCAAAATCCCGTCAATCGCTCCCAATGGGTGATTGGAAACCAAAATAAAAGGTCCCGTTTTTGGTATTTTCGCAAGATCCTCCTCAAAAACGACATATTTCAAATCCCTTTCTCTCACGAAGGAATCGAAGAAGTCTTTTCCACTTTTGTCTTTCAGAATATCATAAAGCTCGTTTACTTTATTGATTTTCGTTAAGCGCATAATTGCGGAAGCGACCGGACTTTTAAGAAATCCGATTTTGCTTAATCCCGATGCTTTAATTAAATCGTTTTTAGAAATTAGACTCATTGGTTATCAGTTGGTTACGACCTGAATGGTTTTATTTGAACTCTGTTCTAAAAGTATGTTTTTATTTTTATAGAAATCGCCCAAATCTTCTAATTTTGCATTTCTCACCGTATAAAGTGAAAGATTCTTTAGCAATTCGGTCTGGAAATCTTTTTGCAACTCTTTATTGAGTTCATCAATGTTTCCGTATTTATCTTCTAAACAAAGTTCCAAAGAAATCGCCGTATTCTGCATCAAAGAAATCTTGATTTTATTTTTCGCTAAAAGTGCAAAAATTTTACTCAAATGTTCCTCTGCAATAAAGGAAAAATCGCGTGTCGAAATTCGTAATAAGTTTTGATTTTCCTTTAAAATATAGGATTCCTCTTTCTGAAAGTTTCCTCCGTTTCCAACTTTGGTTCCCGGTTTCTTTGGCTCTACAAATGATTTTACAAAAAATGGAATATTTTTCTGTTTTAACGGCTGCAAAGTTTTCGGGTGAATAACCGATGCGCCGTAATATGCCATTTCAATCGCATCTTCGTAGGAAATGTTGGACAAGAGTGAAACATTTTCAAACTTTCTCGGGTCACCTGTCATCACGCCTGGAACATCTTTCCAAATCGTCATTGCTTCTGCATTTAAGCAGTACGCAAAGATCGCCGCCGAATAATCGGACCCTTCTCTTCCCAAAGTTACGGTAAAATTGTTATCCTCTGAACCAATGAAACCTTGCGTCACATAACAAAGATTTTTATCGAGTTCCGCAATCTTATTTTCCGTTTCTTCCCAATTCACGTTTCCTTCGCGGTAGTAATTATCGGTCTTAATATAATCTCTCGCATCCAGCCAAGTATTTTTAAACTGAATATCATTCAAATATTCACTTAAAATTTTAGAGGAAATCATTTCGCCACAACTCACGACTTGATCATAAACGAAGTTGTAATTCGGGGATTTGTTTCTTCTTAAAAATGATTCAATATCATCAAAAAACAAAGATATTTCTGCAAAAACGGGATGGTTTTCTTGAAAAAGTCCGTTGGAAATTTCCAAATGGTTTTGTTTGACTTTTTCGATTTCGCTTTGATAATCGTTTTTATCAAAATAATTTTGCACCACTTTTTCTAGTGCGTTCGTAGTTTTTCCCATCGCGGAAACTACCAAGAGACAGTTTTCGAAACCTTGAGTTTCCAAAACCAGGGAAACGTTTTTTACACCTTCCGCATCTTTTACCGATGCACCACCAAACTTAAAAACCTTCATCTAAATATTTAAAATTCAACATTTTAATAACAAATTTTTCCTTCGTAGAAAAAATTACAATTTTCAAAATTATAAATTTCGAACGGAACTAGAAAACGATGTATTGTATTATGAGTTTATTTAATGATGGTTTTGTTTAAAAATACTGATTTCGGTCATTAATATTGAAAGTAATGAGATAAAATCCAAAGAATTTTCCGAAATTTGTAAGAAATCAAAAAGTATAAACATGGCAGAAAATTTTCAGACGCTTGGTGAATTTATTATCGATAAACAGGAGGATTTCCAATATTCCACGGGTGAACTTTCGAGATTGTTGAGTGCAATTCGTCTTGCATCAAAAGTGGTGAACCGTGAAGTAAATAAAGCGGGAATTGCAAACATCATCGGAAAAGCGGGAAATGAAAACATTCAAGGTGAGGAACAGCAGAAACTCGACGTTTTAGCGAACGAAATTTTCATCGAAGCACTTTCTCAAAGAGAAGTTGTCTGTGGAATTGCCTCTGAAGAAAGCGACGATTTTATTGAAATCAAGTGTGGTTCGAATGCACATTTAAGCAAATATGTCGTGTTGATCGATCCTTTGGACGGTTCTTCCAACATCGACGTGAATGTTTCCGTTGGAACTATTTTCTCCATTTACCGAAGAGTTACCGAACCCGGAACTCCTGTAACTTTGGAAGATTTCTTGCAAAAAGGGGTGAATCAAGCTGCGGCAGGATATGTGGTTTACGGTTCGTCCACCATGATTGTTTATACGACTGGAAATGGCGTGAACGGTTTCACACTCGATCCAAGTTTGGGAACGTATTATCTTTCTCACCCGAATATGACTTTTTCTAAAAGAGGAAAAATTTATTCCATCAACGAGGGAAATTACGCGAAATTTCCGCAAGGTGTGAAAGATTATATTAAATATTGTCAAAGAGAGGAAGAAGATCGTCCCTATACTTCGCGTTACATCGGAAGTTTGGTTTCCGATTTCCACCGAAATATGATTAAAGGCGGAATTTACATTTACCCATCCACTTCACAATCGCCCAACGGAAAATTGAGACTGTTGTACGAATGCAATCCAATGGCTTTATTGGCGGAACAAGCAGGCGGAAAATGTACCGATGGTTTCACCAGAATTTTGGAAATTCAGCCAACCGAACTTCACCAAAGAGTTCCGTTTTTCTGCGGAAGTTTGGAAATGGTGGAAAAAGCGGAGGAGTTTATGAGGAATGCTGAAAACTAATAGAAACGGTTTCCTTTTTGCTGATAATCAAATAATTATTAATTTTGCAATAATATGAGCAAAGCAAAATTGGCGGTAACTCGTGAAGAAGCCGTAGAAATTATTAAGGAAGGCGATTTTAAAACAGGAGATGATAATGAACTGTGATCAGCGAAAAATTACGCTTGAAGATTTGAAAAAGAAAGGAATTACACTTGAAAAAGCCCTATAAATATAATTGAACGCAATAAATTTGAATACCATTTTACCACAATAAATGGTATTTCTTATTTAGTTTCATTTTCAAGAGACGAAACCTTTAACACCTTTTCGAAAAGCGAAGAATTCAATAATAATTTTCAAATTGCAGTCACGAAAGTTTCTCCCGAAGAAGATATTTTCGACACCGCCGTTTCACTCACAATAAGAGATATTATCGAAAAATTTTTAAGCCAAGAAAAAACGCCAATATTTCTTTTGCTCATGTTTTGACAAAAAACAACGAAAACGTTTCAACACTTTCAATAGATGGTACATGAACAGTGAACTAAAAAACCAAATAAGCAAAATTGACCATCTTCTTAAAATTGAAGATATTTTGTTGTACACCTCATTAATCATCAACAATAGCAATACGCAAAAAGATGAAATTGTTGAACTTTATGATTCACTGGAAGACCTACTGAATTAAGAGAAATAACCGCAATGAAATCAGCCAAATTTTTCAAATACATTTTAGAATTCAAAAATCCAAGCGGAACTTCCCGTGGAGTTTTGCACACCAAAGAAACATTCATCTTAGAAATTTCTGAAAACGGAAAAAAAGGAATCGGGGAATGCGGACTTTTCCGTGGTTTGAGTTACGACGATGTTCCTGAATATGAGGAAAAATTGAATTGGCTTTGTGAAAACATCAATGAAGATGCGGAATTTTTAAAACAAGAATTGAAATATTTTCCATCGATTTGGTTTGGCTACGAACAGGCGATTTTGAATTTAAAACATGGCGAAAGCCTTTATTTTCCAAGTGAATTTACCGATGAAAAATCTTCCATAAAAATCAACGGTTTGATTTGGATGGGTCATGCTGATTTCATGCAACAACAGATTGAGGAAAAACTCGAATTGGGTTTCGACTGCATCAAACTGAAAATCGGTGTGGATTGGAATTCTGAAAGAGAGATTTTAAAAAAACTTCGTACAAAATTCCCGAAAGAAAAATTGGAATTGCGAGTTGATGCAAACGGTGGTTTTACTTTTGAGGAAGCAAAAAACGTATTGAAAGAACTCGCGAATTTGGAAATTCATTCCATTGAACAGCCGATAAAAAAGTCTGAAGTCCGAAGTCCGAAGTCCGAAGATTCTTTGATGGCGCAACTTTGTGCGGAAACTCCAGTTCCGATTGCTTTGGATGAGGAATTGATTGGGATTGTAGATTTTGAGGATAAAAAACAACTCTTAGAAACTATAAAACCTCAATTTATAATTCTGAAACCTTCTTTGGTCGGAGGATTTTCGGGAACTGATGAATGGATTTCTTTAGCCGAAAATCTTGAGATCGGTTGGTGGATTACTTCTGCGCTCGAAAGCAATATTGGTTTGAATTCGATTGCGCAATATACTTTCACCAAAAAACCAAAAATTCCTCAAGGTTTGGGAACAGGCGGACTTTTCACCAATAATTTTGATTCTGTTCTGGAGTTGAATGGCGACCAACTTTCCATGAAAAAAGTCTGAAAAATAGATTTTCAGACTTTTGTTAATTTAACTTTTTCAAGATTAAATTACGTTCTCTACGAAGATACTTCTTCTTAAACTTTGCAAAATATTTGCAAACTTTCTTTTCATCGCTTTCATAGAATTTTATTTAAGTGTTAATAAGTGATGCGAGGTTGCTTTCCAAAATGATGCCAAAAACAACCCTACTACAAAGGTTTTAGACCACCATTAATATAAACAGTTTTTTCACTTAAAATTTTTCATGATATTCAAGTGAAAGTAATTTAATTTCAAGATTTACTTCACTTCTTAACTTTTGCTTAATAATGGAATAATAAAGTTGAGGTGCGCACCTTTTTCCACAGACATGGTTTTGAAAATTCCGTTTAGTGAAGTCATTCTGCAATGCATGTTGGAAAAACCGTTTCCATCTTTTCGACTTTGCTTTATCCCTATTCCATCATCAATAACATCGATTGAGAATTCTTTTTCGGTTTGATTGAAGTGGAGGTAAACATTTTTTGCTTGGCCGTGTTTGTAGACATTGTTCAGTCCTTCTTTAACGCACAGAAACAGATTGCGTCTCACTTCAGATGAGATCATCATATCGAGTGTACTGCTATTGTTAAAATGAACTTTTATATCGGTTTTAGAGAAAAAGTTTTCGGCATAATTGGAGATGTATTCAATCAAATTGAACAGACTGTCGTTTTCGGAATTGAGGCTCCAAAGCATTTCTCGCATAGAGATATTCAGTTCATCACAAGTTTCCAAAAGCTCATGAATGTTTTTCACTGTTTCCTTATCTTTGATTTTGTGCTTCAAAAAATTAATCTGCAATTTTAGTGCAGAAATTACTGCCCCGAAATCATCGTGCATATCGTGAGAAATTCGCTCTCGTTCTTTAATTGCAATCTTTTGATATTCTAATTCCTTTTGTAAAAGCAAGTTTTGATATTCTACCTCTTTCAGTTTCCTTTCATTCTGCAAAACCGTTTGTCTCCGGCTATATAGAACAACAATAAAAATCATGAAGACCACCAAAGTGACCATCAAAACAATGGCAAGAACATAACCGAGCTTCAACTCAAACGGGATCTCTTTCACTACATCTACTTCTTACAGGTTATTGCTATAATAAAAATAATATAGGTGACTGTAACAGCAATCCTGAAAATCTTGTCGAGCATAATTAAAAACGCAAGATCATTTTTTTCAAGCCAATACATAGGCACAATCCTGAACAGGAAGAAAACACTCCATAAAAGAATGGCAGAACTTACCCAAAAAACCTGCTTTTTGGCAATAAAATCCTCATCAACATTTCTAACCTCGTTAAAAAGCCAACTGAGCGAAAGGAATATATAAAATAAGGCAAGCGTGACCCCTAATCCAACTGCGAAATTTTTTGAGGAACCAAGCATAAAATAAAAACACACTAAACCTGAAATTAGTCCCAACACATAGATTAGCTTCTTCTGGTTTCGCATAAATTTGCCGTAGTAATAAGTAAAAAAACCAATGTACATCAAGGATGCAACGGAGTAGATTCTACCACTCCATTCTTTACCCAGTATAATTGGCAATATTTCTATGGTGCATACTACCGTGAAATAAATGAATAAATCGATTCCGTTTCTGTTTCTATAGAAGAATGAAAGAAAAAGACATAGATAAATGATAACCGTATAAACAATTTGCTGATAAGTTGAAAACATAAAGTTTTATTTCATGTAGCTCTTCTTTCAAAATAATTACTCAAAAATTGCAGGTGCGATTATCAGAGGTTTGCCCTAACAATTCTCTTAAGTCTATAAAATTAATGATTTTCCGCTTACAAAGACGTTTTGTTTAAAAAATTAACCATTAATTATCATTAATAAAATTAACTTCAGCTAAAAAATAAATAAAAAAACCTGCGAACCAAACTGGTTTGCAGGTCAATAACAAAAGGAACCGAACTTAAGCTAAAGTGAATATATTCGTCCCTTCTTTTTCTCTTTTTGCGATAAGATTTTGGTCGGTTCCTCCCAAAACAGAAACAATATCAGATTGTACAGCCGAACTTGACAGGTAATTCCAGTGGTTACCGTATTTAAATTTGAATGAATCTTCCAAATCGTTTTTTGTGCCGGTACAATCAATGACAGAAACTACGGCTTTGAATTTAGAGATATCGGCTGGACCTATTTTTCCAAGACGGGGCGATAATATATTCTTTGAGAATTGCGAAATTCCTAGAACCGCATCTTTACGGTTCACATAAATACTTACTCGATTTGCCAATAGAGGTAATTTTATAAATGAGTCTTCAACCTCATCAAAAACACGGTAGCTCACATCTGCGCTTAACAAAACCACCTGATCGATTACCCGTGAAATATTACTTGTTTTCAGACTGTATAGCATACTTTGCAAAAGACGATTTCCCATAGAATGAGCAATGATATGAATTCTTTGGTTGCAGGGATTCAATTCGCCGTCGGAAAAGATATCTTTCAAAAACTGTGTGTATAAATAGAAAAGACGAAGTAAAGAGTTTCCAGAATTTATACTCGCTGCCTTATCATCAAAATAGGTAAGAGGAAAAACAGTACTTGAAGCCGGCCAACTGATGAAGAGAATATGGTTGACTGGACATTTCGGATCGTCAATATACATTTTTTTCAGTGCACAAATGGCTTTAAGTTCATCATCAAAAGTGTACGCAAATCCATGGATGAAAATCAAAACATCACTATGTTCTTTCGTAGCCGACATTTCTTTATAGAGGTCGTAAAACATTCTTTGTGTACCACCAAGATTTGCGGAGGTTAATTTTGAGTCGCCAAGGTTCTTTTCTTTCCTTAAAACTTCAAGAACCTGCTGATAACCTTGGATTTCCGGTTCGGAGAGAAGTTTGTAGTCCAAAATTTTTCTACCGGTGTAATCTTTCTTTTTTATTTCAGCTTTGGTGGGCTCTATCCACCTATCGAAATTACACTTGGCAATTCGAAAGTTGGGCACTGAATACTCTTCATTGGAGAAGGATTGTTTACCAGCTTCGTTAATGATTTTTCTATTGCTTAAAATAAATACTGACATGTTTTTAAGTTTTATGGGTTATTTTTAATTTAGTTGTTAATCCAAACTTTATACGAAGTATAACCATAATAATTATCGCTCACCGACCGATGAATCTCTTTCTCATTTAAATCTATAGCCGTTAATTGCTGAAAAAGTTTTATGGACCAAGCTGGAATGCACCAAAGACTTAAACTCAGCATAAAAAAAGAAAAAATGATCAATGATAAGTTCAATCCGCTTTCATCATTGTTGAGGAAATACAAAATTTCTCGTCCCGCATCAAGCTGATAAATTACGAAAGGAAAAAATACAGCAATGGCTATAAACAAACCATTCCCTCGAATGGTATTATAGAGCTTTTCCACCCACAGAAAAAGAAATTTCATGATATTAATTTTTCTTTAAAAATAATACTGAATTTCAAAACAAACCACCGTGAAAACACGGTATTTTTAAAAAAAAACATGATCACATCAATATTTTCTAACATGATGAATGTAAAACCAATAACTTTTTTCTATTCCCCAAGAATCCGTAAATTCGCACCCAACAATTCTAAACAATGGACGAAGAGAAAAAATCCCTCAATTTTATTGAGCAAATTATAGAAGACGATTTAGCAAACGGACTTGGGAAAGATAAGCTCCGCTTCCGCTTTCCGCCGGAACCAAATGGTTATCTGCATGTTGGTCACACCAAAGCCATCTGCATCAACTTTGGTTTGGGCGAGAAATATGGCGCTCCCGTAAATCTACGTTTCGACGATACCAATCCTGAAAAAGAAGAACAGGAATTTGTGGATTCCATCAAAGCGGACATTGATTGGTTGGGTTTTAAATATGATAAGGAATTGTATGCGTCCGATTATTTCGACCAACTTTACGATTGGGCCGTCCAGATGATTAAGAACGGAAAAGCTTATATTGACGAGCAAACTTCCGAAGAAATCACCGCCCAAAGAAAAAATCCTTTTGAGGAAGGGATTGAATCTCCTTTCAGAAATCGACCAGTTGAAGAAAGTTTGGAGCTTTTCGAGAAAATGAAAAACGGCGAATTCGAAGAAGGAGCAATGTCTTTAAGGGCAAAAATCGACATGAAATCTCCGAACATGAACATGCGCGATCCGGTGATGTATAGAATTTTGAAACGACCTCACCACAGAACAGGCGACAAATGGAAAATTTATCCAATGTACGATTGGGCGCATGGAGAGTCGGATTACATCGAGCAAATTTCCCACTCTCTTTGTTCTTTAGAATTCGAAAATCACCGTCCACTGTACGATTGGTATTTGGATCAGGTTTATGATGAAACCAAAGTGAGAAATAAACAGCGCGAATTCGCAAGAATGAACGTTTCTTACATGATCACTTCCAAAAGAAAACTTCAACGATTGGTTGCAGAAAAAGTAGTGACAGGATGGGATGATCCAAGAATGCCTACAATTTCTGGGATGAGAAGATTAGGATTTACACCCACTTCCATTAAAAAATTCATTGAAAGAGTGGGTGTCGCAAAACGTGAGAACTTGATTGATATCCAGTTATTGGAATTTTTTGTACGTGAAGATTTGAATAAGATCTCAACAAGAGTGATGACTGTTGTTGATCCCGTAAAACTGGTAATTGAGAACTATGATGAAAATGCTGAAGAATGGCTGGAAACCGAAAATAATCCCGAAGATGAGAACGCAGGAACTCGTGAAATTCCTTTCAGCAGAGAACTTTATATCGAAAGAGAAGATTTCAAGGAAGAAGCCAATAACAAATTTTTCCGTTTAAAATTAGGCGGTGAAGTTCGTTTGAAATCAGCATACATCATTAAAGCCGAAAGAGTTGACAAGGATGAAAATGGTGAAATCACCACGATTTATGCCACCTACGATCCCAAATCAAAATCTGGTAGCGGAACCGAGGAAAGTCTGAGAAAAGTAAAAGGAACTTTGCATTGGGTTTCGGCAAAACATGCTTTGCCAATAGAAGTAAGAATTTACGACCGATTGTTTACCACTCCACAACCCGATGCAGAAAAAGAAGTCGATTTCATGGAATTCATCAATCCGGAAAGTTTGAAAGTTACCCAAGGATTCGCAGAACCTAGCCTTAAAAATGCCGAAGTTGGGCAACCATATCAGTTCCAAAGAATTGGATATTTCACAAAGGATAGAGATTCTTCAGATGAAAAATTGGTTTTCAATAGAACGGTGACTTTAAAAGATGGTTACAAACCAGAATAAATTTCTGTGAAAAAATTACATAAAAAAAACTTCGGGATTCCGAAGTTTTTTGTTTTAAATGATGCCCTTTACGAAAATAGCATTTTTAATTGTTTTCAAAATATTTTCACAACTCCGTTTTAATTCCTTAATAAAAGTCTCCATAATAATTTTGATTTGGTTATTTCAAATGTACAGAAAATTTTTATTCTTTACGATAAGAAAATATTAATAATCAATTAAATACATTTTAAAATATTATTCACAATCATTTCTGCATGAACTCTGGAATTTTCTATAAACCACAGATGAGTGTCTTTGCCACCACAAACAACGCCTGCCAAATAAAGGTTTTCAATATTGGTTTCCATGGTTTCGGGATTGTAAATTGGATTTAGATTTTCTCCTATTAATTCAATTCCACTATTTCTTAAAAAATCAAAATCTGGCAAATAACCTGTCATCGCAAGAACAAAATCGTTTTTAATTTCATGAGTTTCACCATTTTTATCTTTAAAAATAACGGAATCTTCTTTAATTTCAACCACTTCAGAGTTAAAGTGAGCCAGAATGCTTCCTTCTGCAATTCGATTTTCAATATCAGGTTTTACCCAATACTTAACGGATTTTGAAATTTCTGAACTTTTAATAATCATCGTAACTTCTGCTCCTTTTCTGTAGGTTTCCAATGCGGCATCAACGGCTGAATTACTTGCTCCAATTACGACAATTTTTTGTTTTGAGTAAGGATATGGTTCGGTATAATAATGTTTTACTTTCGGTAAGTCTTCACCTTTAATATTAAGAAAATTTGGAATATCATAAAATCCTGTGGCAATCACAACATTTTTTGCCAAATAAGTTTGTCTGGAAGTTTCCACCTCAAAAAATTGATTTTTACAAACTTTAAGCACTTTTTCGTAAAGCTTAATATTAATATTTCTTTGTCTTGCAATTCCTTGGTAATATTCTAAAGCATCCTGTCTTCCGGGTTTTGGCGAAGTAGTGATAAATGGAATTTCAGCAATTTCAAGCTTTTCGGCCGTCGAAAAAAAACGCATATAAAGTGGATAATGATAGAGGGAATTGACAATCGTCCCTTTCTCGATAACCAAATATTTAAGTTGATGTTTTTCAGCTTCCAAAGCGCAGTTCAAACCAATTGGTCCACCACCGATGATTATGATGTCGAAGATTTCCATACCGCAAATATAGCAATCGAAACTTTACGATCAGCTCCTACAAAAAATATTCTCGCCGAATCTGTCAACTCTGAAAATATAGCGATTCAACATCATAAACCGTTAAATTATATTATAAATTTTAAGATTTCGGGTATGGTAATTTTTTTATAATTATCTTCGCAACAAATTTTTTCTTCTACAATGAAAAAGCTATTTTCTATCATATTATTAAGTTTTTCTGTACTTTTTTTTGCGCAGGAAAGCATTGATTTCCAAACCACCACTTTCAAAGAAGTTTTAGCAAAAGCTAAAAGAGAAAAAAAACTCGTTTTTATGGATGCTTTTGCGTCTTGGTGCGGTCCCTGTAAAATGATGGAAAAAAATATTTTTCCCATTAAGTCGGTCAAAGAGTATTACAACGCCAACTTTATTAATTCCAGATTTGACATGGAAAAAGGAGAAGGAAGAGAAATTGCCATGAAATATGGTATCCGTTCCTACCCTACCTTCTTATTTCTGAATGGCGACGGAGAGGTAGTTTCTAAATCTTATGGTTATATGGACGAAAACCAATTCCTGTCTTTTGCCAAAGAAGCCAACAATCCCAAACTGAAAAACAATTCCTACAAAGAACTTTTCGATAAAGGCGAAACAGATCCGGAATTTTTGATCAATATGATGAAATTATATTCCGACAGCGATTATCCGTTGGCAAAAAAAGTGTCGGAAAGGTATTTTTCAACCCGAAAAAATGAGCCAATGACGCGGGAAGAAGTTGGATTATTACTTTATTTCTTGAAATCTCCGACCGACGAAAATTATAAAATTTTCACCGGCAGAAGGGCTGAAATTGTGGCTGTTATGTCCGAGGATATCTACAAGCAATTTGATGTAAACATCAAGCTTTCAAGTGTGATGGAGCGATCTTTCGATCAGAAAACAGGAAATATTAATGATGAACTGTTCTACCAAGACGCCATTCCATTAGTAGGAAAAACAGAGGCAGAAACTGCTCTGAACAGAATGAAGATAACTCTATATCCCAATATTGGAAATTTTGCGGGCTATGAAAAAGCTGCCGTGAGTTACTATAAAAATTCAGAAAATTTTGATCCTGAAGAATTGCTGAAGGCAGCTTGGATTTTTAGCGAACATGTATCTGATCCTTCTTCCCTAAAGCAAGCACAGGATTGGGCTGAAAAATCGGTCATGAAATCCGAAACCGCAGAAAACACCTACATTCTGGCTAAGCTTTATGCAAAAGCAGGAAAAAAAGAAAATGCAGTAATGTATGCCGAATTATCAAAGCACCTTGCAGAAACTCAGGGGAAAGACGCCACATTAGCAAAAAAACTTTTAGAAACATTAAAATAAGTCACTTTGAAAAAATTCATTTTTGTTTTGGCCCTTTCTTTTGTAACATTTGCAAGTGCTCAAACATCGGATTCCGCCTCAGGAAAAAAAACCTACCTAAAAGCCAATGCACTTTTTCTTCCCATAGGAATGCTGAATCTTGGTCTAGAACACCAGTTGAGCAAAAAATGGACGCTTCAGGGAGAGGTTTTCGTTTCACCCTGGAAATCTTTTATGGGGAAGTATGCTCAAATTTACATGGGCGGTGTTGAAGGACGGTATTACTTTAATGAAGCTTTTAAACATTGGTATGTTGGTGGTAATTTGCATTTTTCAGCTTTCAATATGCAAAAATGGAGCTACTGGAGCGATAGGTTAGCGCAATACGACCCAAATTCACCTTTTTACAGATTGTCCGATCTATACCAGAGAGGATTTTCAATTATGTTAGGTGCAACAATTGGCTACCAATGGCAAATCAACGACCAGTGGAATCTTGATCTTTTTGTGGGCGGTGGTCACTCTGAAGGGTTTTATCACGGGTATGTTAAAGGTTTAGACATTAGATATGATGACGCAGAAAGGCCTTGGAATAGAAGTGGGGAATTTATTCCATACAAAGGAGGTTTAATGATTTCGTACCGATTAAAATAATGGACATAAAAAGCAAAAAATTTTTAGTAATCGCTGTAATCACCTTCATCATTTTATTTTTGATGAATTACATCGGAAGCGACTACCCAGACAAGTCAAGTCGTGCCTTAATGACCGCAGTTGCAGGAGTTGTAGGATTGACAATCGGAATGTGGTTCGTACACCGTAATTCCAAAGACGACACCCACCACGATTTTGATTGATTCCCGAGATACCAGTTACGGGATTCGAGTTATGTTACGGGATTCGGGATAAAAATGATGAGTTTATTGTCTTGTTAATAAAACTCTCAAACCCTCAAACCCTCAAATCCCCACTCGTAAAAACTCACCAAGTTTTTCTACATTTGCACCATGATAAAAATCGGCAATATACAATTACCGGATTTCCCTCTTTTGCTTGCACCGATGGAAGATGTTTCTGATCCTCCATTTAGAAGATTGTGCAAAATGCATGGTGCAGATTTGATGTATTCTGAGTTTATTTCTTCTGAAGGCCTCATTCGCGACGCGATGAAAAGCCGTAAAAAATTGGATATTTTTGATTATGAAAGGCCTGTAGGAATTCAAATTTTCGGTGGCGATGAAGAAGCAATGGCACTTTCTGCCAAAATTGTGGAAACGGTGAATCCAGATTTGGTAGACATCAACTTTGGTTGCCCGGTAAAAAAAGTCGTCTGCAAAGGAGCCGGAGCAGGAGTTTTAAAGGATATCGATTTAATGGTACGTCTAACGAAAGCGGTTGTAAATTCAACCCATCTTCCTGTAACGGTGAAAACCCGACTTGGTTGGGACACCGAAACCATCAACATCATGGAGGTCGCCGAAAGACTTCAGGAAGCCGGGATTAAAGCATTGACGATTCATGCAAGAACGCGATCGCAGATGTATAAAGGTGAAGCCGATTGGGATTACATCTCGAAGGTGAAAAACAATCCGAATATCGAAATTCCAATCTTCGGAAACGGCGATGTGGATTCTCCCGAAAAAGCTTTAGAGTACAGAACAAAATATGATTGCGACGGAATAATGATTGGTCGTGGCGCTATAGGATATCCATGGATTTTCGAGGAAATCAAACATTTTTTTGAGACTGGAGAAAAACTCCCTGAACCAACTATTTCACAGAGATTAGAAGCCGTTCGTCAACACGCAGAATGGAGTGCAGAATGGAAAGGCGAAAGACTTGGATTGATCGAAATGCGTCAACATTACAGCAACTATTTCCGTGGAATTCCACATTTCAAGGAATGGCGAATGAAGTTCTTGGAAATCTTTACTTTAGAAGAAATGGATCAAGTAATTGCAGAAGCCGACGAGTTTTACCGAAATTTTCAATTTGCCAATTAATTTCTGCAAACATCTTTGTTTTAAACTTTTGGAATTTTAAGTTCCAAACGGTAACTTTCAAGAAATTTCAACGACTAACTTTCTAAAATTCTTTCATGCTTAAAGCAGAAAATGTAACTAAAACTTACAACGCTGGAAAAAAATTGGCGCTTGACGATTTTTCCATCAATGTTCCGAAAGCAAGCATTTACGGTCTTCTTGGACCAAACGGTGCCGGAAAAACTACATTCATCAGAATCATCAACCAAATTACGCAGGCTGATTCTGGAGAGGTTTTTATCAATGATCAAAAGTTAAATCCGGAACATATCAAGCAAATCGGTTATATGCCGGAAGAACGCGGATTGTACAAAAATATGACGGTAGGAGACCAAATTCTTTATTTCGGCGAATTGAAGGGAATGAGCAAAAACGACGCTCTAAATCAGGCTAAATATTGGTTCGAGCAACTACAGATCGATCAGTGGTGGAAGAAAAAACTTGCCGAACTTTCCAAGGGAATGGCACAGAAAATCCAGTTTGTAGTTACTGTTTTGCACCGCCCTAAATTGCTGATTTTGGATGAACCGTTTTCTGGTTTCGATCCAGTGAATGCCAACTTGATAAAAGATCAAATTCTTCATTTAAAAAATCAGGGAACCACGATTATTCTTTCAACACACCGAATGGAGAGTGTGGAAGAAATGTGCGATTACGTTGCATTAATTAATAATTCTAAAAAAGTACTGGACGGAAGAGTATTTGATGTGCGCGAAAAATTCAAGAAAAACATTTTTGGAGTGACACTTTCTGATGTGGACGGCGAATTATTTAAAAACTTTCAAAATCAATTTCAGATTGAAGATTATTCCACTGAAAATCAACTTCTCTCTTTCGACATTAAAAATGAAAAAGACCAAAATTCATTGCTAAACGAGTTGATGAAAATAGGAAAAATCCGCTCATTCGACGAGAAAATTCCGAGCATGAACGAAGTGTTCATCAATGCAGTACAATCATAAATGATTTTTGATGACTGATCATTGATTTTAAAGCAGTCAATTTTATCATTCCTCAATTATCGATTATCAATTATAATTATGAAAAACATATTCCTCATCACCAAACGCGAATATCTTACCCAGGTAAAAAAGAAATCTTTCGTTATTCTCACCCTTCTTGCGCCAGTTTTAATGATTGGTTTTGGGGCTTTAATTGCGTTTATGTTCAAAGCGAATGAAAGTTCCAATACTTTTAACATTGTAGATAAAAGCGGAATTTTTGTAGGAAATCTTAAAAGTGATGAAAAAATAAAGTACGTTTTCGTTCCACAGGAAAATGAGAGCGCTTTAACCACCACGCTAAAAGACATGACCGGAATCGAAGGACTACTCATCATTCCTGAACTAAAAGACAATAATTACGACGAACTTGAAAAGAACTCTAAACTCCTGATTAACAAAAAGATTGGATTCGACACCAAAATGAGCGTTATCGCCGATCTTTCCAGAGTTATTAAAAAAGAAAAAATCAAAACACTTGGTTTGTCCGAAAATCAGATTAAAGATTTAGATAAAAACTTCGACCTCAACACCAAAAATGTGGTGGATGAAAAAGGTGCCGATAACGATCTTTCTTTCGGTGTGAAATCGGGATTAAGTATGGTTTTGATGTATGCAGTTTTCATGTTCATCATCATCTACGGAGTTCGCGTGATGCGCAGCGTTTTGGAGGAAAAAAACAACCGAGTCGTAGAAATCATTATCTCATCGGTGAAACCATTTGAACTGATGATGGGAAAAATTTTGGGCGTGACTTTAGTGGCTTTGACCCAATTTTCTGTTTGGATTACCATGGCTGTGATTGGCGCGATTTTTTTGAATACAGGATTTGCTGCGATGCAAAGCCAAATTCCCGGTGGTGCGCAATCTGCAGAAATGGTTCAAAAATTTGATTTTAAACAAATGGCGACAGAAGTTTCGCACATTCTTTTGGAAATGAATTTTCCGTTGATTATCTTCGTTTTTATCGTCTTCTTTTTACTCGGTTATATTTTCTACAGTTCGATGTATGCAGCGATTGGTTCTGCGGTTGACAACGAAACGGAAACACAACAATTTACCCTATTTGCAATTATTCCTTTAATGTTGGGAATGTACGGAAGTTTTACCATCATGAATAATCCGGAAGGACCGCTTGGATTCTGGTTGTCGATCATTCCCTTTACTTCGTCGGTCGCAATGATTGCGAGGATTCCGTTCGGAGTACCGATTTGGCAGATTGCGCTTTCCATGATCTTATTGATTCTTTCCACTTTGTTGATGATTTACATCGCAGCGAAAGTGTATCGTGTAGGAATTTTAATGTACGGAAACAAAGCCAGTGCAAAAGAACTTTGGAAATGGATTAGAAGTTAGGTTAAGGTTGAAATTGAGGTTGAGGTTGAGGTTGAGGGTAAGATAAAAAAATCCCGTCATAATAGCTTATGACGGGATTTTTTAGTTTAGAATTAATTATTCAAAAATGTAGCTTAAACCTACACTAATTACCTGTTCTGATTTTTTCTTTGCCGTATTTGGATCTTTAGTTAGTTCATTCATCAAACCTTTATAGGTATTTGTAATTCCTAAGTCATATCTCAAAGCCAGTTCCAATTGTCTTTTGTAAGAATATCCAATTCCCAAACCAACTGCAAAATTAAAACTGGATGCTTTACCATTTATTCCGGTGGTTGGATCGCCTTCAGCGGTGTAGCGTTGTGGAGTGGAACTGTTAAATTTCTGTCCAACCAAAAAATTAAACTTGGGTCCAACCATTCCAAAAAATTCCGATTCATCTTCCGAGAAATACCCTTTAAAATAGATAGGAACACTTACATAATGGTTTCCGTATATCGCGTTGTAGGCATCAACCCCTTTTGCATTTTTGTCTTTCCCACTTTCACCGGCTCCTAAATATTCCACTTCAGGCTGAATATAGAATTGATAGCTGTCATCAATCGGGATTAACGCAAGAAGTCCTGCATACAGTGAATATCTCGGTCCGGACGGATTATGTGCATTTGTTACTCTGGAGTAAGTTGGACCGGCTGTAATTCCGTAACGCGTACTGCTTAAGTCAATTTGCGCCGAGAGTAAAGTTGATGCTAAAATCGCAGTGCTGAAAATAATTTTTTTCATATTTGTTTGTGTTTGGTTTTATCCTAAAACTTTAGCAACCGTGGAACCGATTTCCGCGGGTGAATCTACCACGTGGACTCCGTTTTCTCTCATGATTGCCATTTTAGCTTGTGCCGTATCTTCAGCTCCACCTACGATTGCACCTGCATGTCCCATAGTTCTTCCTTTCGGTGCGGTTTGTCCTGCGATAAATCCAACGACAGGTTTTGTAGAACCGTTGGCTTTATACCATCTTGCAGCTTCAGCTTCTAATCCACCACCGATTTCTCCGATCATTACCACCGCATCAGTTTCAGGATCATTGATGAAAAGTTCCAAAGCTTCTCTTGTCGTGGTTCCGATGATTGGGTCACCTCCAATTCCGATTGCAGTAGAAACTCCGAAACCTGCTTTTACCACTTGATCTGCAGCTTCGTAAGTTAAAGTTCCTGATTTTGAAACAATTCCTACTCTACCTTTTTTGAAAACGAAACCAGGCATAATTCCGATTTTCGCTTCGTCGGAAGTAATGATTCCTGGACAGTTTGGTCCGATTAATCTGCAATCTCTGTCAGCAATGTAAGATTTTACTTTAACCATGTCTTCTACAGGAATTCCTTCCGTAATTGCCACGATCACTTTAATTCCCGCATCTGCAGCTTCCATAATCGCATCTGCAGCAAATGCAGGTGGTACGAAAATAATGGAAACATTTGCTCCCGCTTCTTTCACGGCATCTGCAACGGTGTTGAAAACTGGTTTTCCCAAATGTTCAGAACCACCTTTTCCCGGGGTTACACCGCCTACAACGTTGGTTCCGTATTCAATCATTTGTCCTGCATGGAACGTTCCTTCATTTCCAGTGAAACCTTGTACGATTACTTTCGAATCTTTGTTTACTAATACTGACATTTTTTATTTTTTATAATTTATTTTAAAATTTTTAATGCTTACAAATTTACTCAATAAATTTGATTTCCTGCGAGTACAAAAATCTATTTCAGATTTTTAATCTTCACTTCTTTTCTTAAATATTCTCTGAATTCTTCAGCAATTGAACCGAAATAAGTTCCCTTTTTCAAATCTCTGTTCACGCCACATTTAGCCAGAAGAACCGTCCCGCTTTCGACACGAACTCCAGAAGCCATTCCCACTTGTCCCCAAATCGTAACTTCATCTTCAATCACACAGCAACCTGCAATTCCCGTTTGTGAAGCGATTAAACATCTTTTTCCGATAATGGTATCGTGCCCTATTTGAATCTGATTGTCTAAAACCGAACCCTCACCAATAATCGTTGAATCCGTAACTCCACGATCAATGGTACAGCCATTTCCGATTTCCACATTATTTTCAATGACCACATTTCCGACTGAAATTAAACGGTCAAAATTTCCGTTCAATTTTCTGTAATAAAAAGCATCACCTCCTAAAACGGTATTGGCTTGAATAATCACATTATCACCGATTACGGTCCGGTCACCAATCACAACATTTGGAAAAATCAGACAGTTTTTGCCAATTTTCACTTCGTTTCCAATAACTGCGGAAGGATGAATTTTTGTTCCTTCACCCACTTCTATATCATGAAGTTCTTCTGTAAAATTGTAGATTCTTGTAAAATGAGTGTTGATTTTATTAAAATCCCTGAAAGGATCGTCTGAAACCAAAAGTGCTTTTCCTTCCGGACAATCTACTTCTTTATCGATGAGAATGATGGTTGCAGGAGAATTTAATGCTTTGTCATAATATTTTGGGTGGTTCACAAAAACAATTTCACCTGGTTTTACCATGTGAATCTCATTTGTTCCCAAAACCTGAAAATTTTCGTCGCCAATCCTTTTGGCGCCGGTTAATTCAGCAATGGTCTTTAAAGTCTGCGCTTGGTTGAATCTCATTCCTATGTTGGGTGTTGGTAGTTGGGTGATGGGTGCTAAAAGAATCGTGATTTGCATCCATCTTCCAGCACCCATCTTCCAGCTAAACTATTTCACTCTTTCTAAATAACTTCCGTCTTCTGTGTTTACTTTGATTTTGTCACCAGCTTCGATGAACAAAGGCACCATTACTCTTGCTCCGGTTTCTACGATGGCATTTTTCAAAGCGTTGGTTGCAGTATTTCCCTTAACACCTGGATCAGCTTCTACCACATCCAAATAAACCGTTGGTGGTATTTCGGCAGAAAGTGGAGATTCATCCGCTTCTTTCAAAATAATAGTTACTTCTTCACCTGCTTTCATGAACTGTGCGTTCTCAATCATTTCTTTGTTGATGTAGATCTGAGAGAAATCGTCATTATTCATAAAGTGAAAACCATTATCATCCTCATAAAGATACTGGAATTTTCTGGTGATTACCTTCACCTCATCAATTCTATGACCTGCTGAAAAGGTATTGTCGATTACTTTTCCGTTGGTTACTGATTTTAGTTTTGTTCTTACGAAAGCAGGACCTTTTCCTGGTTTTACGTGTAAGAATTCGATTACTTTGTAGATATCGTTGCTGTATTCAATGCAAAGTCCTTTTTTGATATCGTTGCTTGTTGCCATCTAAAAAATTTTGTTTAAAGTTTGATGTTCAAGGTTTAAGGTCTTGAACTGATTATTATGTTCTTGTTTCGGGTTTAGAAAACTTTGTGTTCTGGACAATTGACTTCGTCGAACCACTTGGTTAGGTTTCACGATTTGTCCCTACTCCTTCCCTGTTCCGTAACCTTTCACGATTCCTCTTGGTGAGTTTTTGATGAATTCTAAAATCTCATCACGTTCAGCAGTTGGAAGCATTTCTTTTTCGATGATGCTTGTTGCTTGTGAAACATTCATTTTACTTTGGAAAAGGTATCGGTAAATTTTTTGGATTTCGAAGATTTTCTCGTTGGTGTAGCCTCTTCTTCTTAGTCCAACAGAATTAATTCCTGCGTAAGAAATCGGGTCCCGTCCCACTTTGATATAAGGCGGAACATCCTTTCTAACCAAAGAACCACCTGAAATCATCGTGTGCTTTCCTATTTTTCCGAATTGTTGTACTGCGGATAAACCGCCCATTACTGTAAAGTCACCAATTTCTACGTGACCTGCAATTCCGCAACCGTTTGCAATAATCACGTTATTTCCGATGATGCAGTCGTGTGCTACGTGAGAAGTTGCCATAATCAGGCAATTGCTGCCTACTTTTGTATAGCCAAGTGCTTTTGTTCCCCGATTAATCGTGACACATTCTCTTAAAGTTGTTCCATCACCGATAATGGTTTGTGTATCTTCGCCATCAAATTTCAAATCTTGCGGTATTGCTGAAATAACCGTTCCTGGAAAAATTTTGCAGTTTTTACCGATTCTTGCTCCATCCATAATCGTAACGTTGGAACCAATCCAAGTTCCTTCACCAATTTCCACATCACCTGCGATGGTGGTAAATGGTTCTACGATTACGTTTTTCTTGATTTTTGCACGTTTATCAACTGCAGCTAACTGATGTACCATTACTCGGGTTTATTTTTTGCAACCTGTGCCATCAATTCTGCTTCAACCACTACGCTATCGCCAACATATCCGTAACCTTGCATGTGAACAATTCCTCTTCTGATGGGAGAGATTAATTCAATTTTAAATACCATGGTGTCGCCTGGAACGACTTTTTTCTTGAATTTTACTTTATCGATTTTAATAAAGTAAGTGGAGTAATTTTCAGGATCCGGAACACTTGCCAAAACCAAAATTCCTCCCGTTTGTGCCAAAGCTTCAACTTGTAAAACTCCGGGCATTACAGGTTCTTTGGGGAAATGTCCTACGAAGAATGGTTCATTGAATGTTACATTCTTCAATCCCACCACGTGTGTATCGGAAAGTTCCAAAACTTTATCAATCAAAAGAAACGGATAACGATGCGGCATCAATCTCATAATTCCATTGATGTCGAAAACCGGCTCCTTGTAAATATCAATATCTGGAACGTTCTTTTTTCTTTGCAGTTTCCACTGTCTGTTGAGTTTTTTTGCAAACTGGGTGTTCACAAAATGTCCCGGTTTATTGGCAATGACTTTCCCTTTAATTTTAACCCCAACCAACGCCAAATCACCGATTACATCGAGCAATTTATGACGTGCAGCTTCGTTTGGAAAATTTAAGGTCAAGTTATCCAGAATTCCGTTTGGACGAATGGATAGATGTTCTTTGCCAAATGCTTTTTTCAATTTTTCGGCGGTATCGTCGGTAAGTTCTTTATCAACGTAAACAATTGCGTTGGAAATATCGCCGCCTTTTATTAAACCTGCATCCAGCAACATTTCAAGTTCATGCAGGAAACTAAATGTTCTTGCCGTTGAAATTTCATCCTTAAATTCAGTGATGTCTTTTAAAGTTGCATTTTGAGTGCCCAAAACTTTCGTTCCAAAATCGACCATCGTTGTAACTTCATAAGTATCTGATGGAATGATCGTTAATTCAGAACCTGTAACGGGATCAACATAGTTTAAGACTTCTTTAATGACCAGATATTCTCTTGGCGCATTTTGTTCCTCAATTCCTGCTTTCTCGATTGCGTCAACGAAAAATTTAGAAGAACCATCTAAAATTGGTGGTTCTGCGCTGTTCATTTCAAGAACAGCATTGTCGATATCACAACCAACCAAAGCGGCAAGGAGGTGTTCGCAAGTGTGAATTCTTACGCCCAATTTTTCTAGAGTTGTTCCGCGCTCAGTTGTAGTCACGTAATTTACGTCGGCTTCCACTTGCGGATTGCCTTCTAAATCGGTTCTCACGAACACAAAACCTGTGTTTTCTTTTCCAGGTTTTATGGTTAAGGTAACTTCTCTTCCGGTATGAAGTCCAATTCCTGAAAGTGAAACTTCCTCTTTTAAAGTTTTTTGTTTATCACTCATTAGTTTTATCTTTTGAGTTTTTCTCAAGATTATTTAAACGTTTTACAATTTCGGTGAAGTTTCTGAAATGAACATAATTTCTGCGGTAATCACTTGCATTGATTGCAGGTGAGCCGTAGAGAATTTCGCCGTCTTTAGTACTATTATTTACGCCACTTTGCGCTTGGATTTTCACTTGGTTTCCGATTTGAATATGACCCACAATTCCAGCTTGACCACCAATTTGGTTCCAATCACCAATTACAGTTGAACCTGCAATTCCAGCTTGTGCAGCAATGACGTTGTTCTGCCCGATTTTTACGTTGTGTGCGATTTGAATCAAATTATCGATTTTGGTTCCTTTACCAATAATCGTTGAACCGATTGTACCACGGTCTATACTGCAATTGGAGCCAATTTCTACATGGTCTTCCAACACCACATTTCCAAGTTGCGGGATTTTTTGGTAACCGTCTTTTGTGGGCTGAAAACCAAAACCGTCCGATCCGATTACCGTATTGGAATGCACGATACAATTGTCACCAATCACGCAGTAATCGTAAATTCTAACGCCACTATAAATGATGCAGTTTTTGCCAATTTTTACGTTTTTACCGATAAAAACTTGGGGGTAAATTTGTGTTCCGTCTCCGATTCTAACTTTTTCTGAAACGCAGGTGAATGCTCCTACATAAACATTTTCACCCACTTTGGAAGTCTCGTGAAAAACCGCTCCGTCTTCGATGCCTGATTTTCTGCCCTGCATTTCTTTGTAAAGGTTCATTAAAACCTGAAAAGAAAGATAAGCATCTTCAACAGCGATAATGGTTTTCGAGTAACTGTTTTTGGTTAAAAGTTTTTCTGAAACTATGAGAACTGAACACTTCGAAGAGCCGATGTAATCTGCAAATCTATCTTGGGCAACAAAAGAAAGATGACCTTCTTCGCCACTTTCAATTGGTGAAACGCCTGTAATCACGGCATTTTCGTCACCAATAATTTTCCCGTTGATATAACTTGCAATTTGAGATGCAGTAAATTCCATATCCTGCAAAGATAAGAAATTATGAAATACGCTATATAATTTTGGGAATTTTAAGGATTAAATTTCTCTCGGAAATGACAAAATATACTTCGTGTTCAACTGATTAATCGATGAAGAAAGGATTTGATTTTCAGAATTTTCAAGCGTAATTTTTTCACCGTTTTTTTGTAAAAGGTAAATCGGCTGCTTTTCGGAATTGTAGGGAAGCAGGCTTCTTGAAATTTCATCCACCAATTTATTTCCGTTTTCAATTCCAAATTTTTCATTGGTTTTTTCAACTTTTTCTTGAATAAATGCTTCATCAAAAGGCTTCGATGAAATCATCGTTTTCGGGAAATTTCTTTGAATCACACATTTACATAAATAAGACAAAATAAAATCCTCATTTTTCGTCCAAAATTTCATCGCCTGAATCACGTCGTTGTCGTCGAGTTCGGTAAATCGTCGGATGTCTTCTTCGGTAGCTCTCTCAAAATCGTTCTTGTGGAGAAAATATTTCAAATTTTCAGAAGCAGGTAAGTCTTTTCTGAGAGAAACGAGTTTTTTAGCTCTGTCTAAAATTTTAACCAAGAGATGTTCCGCCAAAGCCGAAGTTTTGTGGTAGTAAACCTGCCAATACATGAACATTCTCGCCGTGAGGAAATTTTCAATCGAGTAAATTCCTTTGGCGTCAATCACCAATTCTTCATGCGAAACATTCATCATCGAAATGATTCTTTGCGTGTTGATATTTCCTTCGGAAACGCCGCTGTAGAAACTGTCGCGCTTTAAATAATCGAGTCGATCAACATCGAGTTGGGAAGAAATTAGTTGGTTAAAAAACTTTCTATGATATTTTCCCTGAAACATTTCCATCGCCATTGAAAGTTCGCCGCCAAATTCCCCGTTCATTTTATTCATCAGCAAAAGCGAAAGTTTTTCGTGATGCCAATCGTCCATCAACATATTTTCCAAAGCGTGCGAAAACGGACCATGACCAATATCGTGAAGCAAAATCGCCAACATTGCAGATTTTTCTTCTTCTCTGGAAATTTTTACACCTTTCAATTTTAAAGTTTCCAACGCCGTAAACATCAAATGCATCGCTCCTAAAGCGTGATGAAATCTCGTGTGAGTCGCACCCGGAAAAATCAAATTCAGTAATCCGGTTTGCGAAATTCTTCTCAACCTCTGAAAATAGCGATGTTCAATCACATCAAAAATAATTTCGTGTGGAATTTGGATGAAACCGTGAACAGGATCGTTGATAATTTTGAATTTGTTGGTCATGCCTTGATTTTGAAATTTGATGTTTGAAATTTGAAATTTATATGCAGCTGTAAATCTTCCAGCATCCATCTTCCATCTTCCAGCCACAAATTTAAATAAATATGCCATGATTTTGATTTTAACTTCAATTGGAATTGCAAGACCGTTCACTTTAACTCAATTTTAACGTGTTTTTAAAGAAAACTTGGCAAAATTTGGTTGTATTTTTGATGCAATTTAAAAGGTTGGAACTGCTGTTTTTTTTAAACATTCAACTTTAAACTTTAAACAAAAATATATGTCAAAACTGATTTGGATCGATGATGAAGTAGATTTACTGAAACCCCATATTGTATTTTTAGAGAACAAAGGTTACGATGTTTCACCCGTAAACAACGTCAACGAAGCTCTGGAAATGATTGAAAAAGAAAACTTCCAGTTGGCTCTTCTCGATGAAAATATGCCCGGAATTTCAGGGTTGGAAGCGATTCCAATGATTAAAAATATCGATTCTGCCATCAAAATTGTGATGGTGACGAAAAACGAGGAAGAACAAATCATGGAACAGGCAATCGGTTCGCAAATTGCCGATTATATTTTAAAGCCGGTAAATCCTAATCAGGTTTTGCTGTCTTTAAAGAAGAATCTTCAGGAAGATACTTTGGTAGAGCAGAAAACCATTTTGGAATATCAACAGGAATTCCGAAATCTTTCCATGGAACTTTCTTATCTGAAAACCTACCAAGATTGGGCGGAATATTACAAGAAAATCCTGAATTGGGAAATTAAATTCGACAAAGTCTTTGATAACGATTTTTCCGATTTGTTGCAGTCGCAGAAAGAGGAAGCGAATATTCAGTTTTCCAAATTTATCGAAAACAATTATGAAGACTGGCTTCATGGAAGTGACAAACCGATGATGAGCCATACTCTTTTTAAGGACAAGGTGAAGAGCGAGGTTGAGAAGGAAAAGGTTTTATTGTTAATGATTGATAATTTACGTTATGACCAATGGAAAGTAATTGAACCGCTTTTTACGAAATTTTATAACAAAACTTCGGAGGACTATTATTTTTCAATTTTGCCGACTGCGACGCAATATGCGAGAAATTCATTTTTTGCAGGTTTGCTTCCGTCTGAAATTGAAAAGAGATTTCCGCAATATTGGTTTAATGACAATGAGGAAGGTAACAAAAACGAGCACGAACGCGACTTTTTAGAGGATCAGATGAAAAGATTGGGACTTTCCTCCAAATCAATGAAATATTTGAAAATATTAAATGCGGATTTTGAAAGAAAAATTCTTGATGATTTTAACCAACACAAAAACAATGACTTACTCGTTATTGTTTACAACTTTATCGATATTCTTTCTCACGCAAAAACGGATAATGTGATTGTGAATCAGTTGATTCGTGACGACAAGACCTTCCGTTCATTGACTTATAATTGGTTTGAAAATTCATCTTTAATTAAGATTATCAAAACTGCCGCTGAAAACGGTTTCAAGTTGGTGATTACCACTGATCACGGAACGGTTTACGTGAAAAAACCGAGCAAAGTGGTGGGCGACAGAGAAACCTCAACCAACATTCGGTACAAAACGGGAAGAAGTCTGACTTACGAAAACAGCGATGTTTGGGCGATTTCAAACCCAGAAAAACTGTTTTTACCCAAAGGAAATTTGAGTTCTAAATATATTTTCGCCAAGAATAACATCTTTTTGGCGTACCCAAAAAACTACAATCACTTTGTAAATTACTACAAAGACACGTATCAACACGGCGGAATTTCACTGGAGGAGTGCATTATTCCGATCAGTATTTTGGAGCCCAAATAGTTTTTTTTCATAGTTTATTTGATTTGGGTTCTTTGGGCGGAAAAAGCTTCGGTTTTTTCCGCCCTGTTTTTTGCGAGGTGCGGTTTTCGAGATTCGAATTACCTGATTAGAGGTGATAGATTCGGGTTTCGAGGATTATAAGATAGAAGCTCATCTATTCTATTTATCCAAATCCGCTTCCATCTTCCAGCTTCCATCGTCCATATTCCAACTTCCACCTTCCATCATTTTCCGTATTTTTGAAGAAACAATTTTTTTAATGAGAATTATTTCTTACAACGTCAACGGAATTCGTGCTGCCTTTACGAAAGATTTGTTGGGTTGGCTTAAAGTTGCTGATCCCGATATTATCTGCATTCAGGAAAGTAAAGCGGGAAATGACCAAATCGATATTGAAAGTTTAGAAAAACTCGGTTACAAAAGTTATTGGCATTCTGCACAACGAAAAGGTTATTCCGGAGTTGGGATCGCCTCTAAAGTTGAACCCAAACATATTGAATACGGTTGCGGAATTGAACATTACGATTCAGAAGGAAGAATTATTCGTGCAGATTTCGAGGATTTTTCTGTGATTTCGGTTTATGTTCCGTCTGCTTCGAATATTGAAAGATTAGATTTTAAACTTCAGTTTTGCTATGATTTTTTAGACTATATTAAAGAGTTAAAAAAAACAGTTCCCAATTTGGTGATTTCTGGCGATTTCAACATTTGCCATAAGCCGATCGACATTCACAATCCGGAAGGTTTGAAAAATGTTTCAGGATTTCTGCCGATTGAAAGAGAATGGTTGAGCAAATTTATTGATGAGTGCGAATTGATTGACAGTTTTAGGTTTTTTAATGATCAACCCGAAAATTATTCGTGGTGGAGTTACCGGCAAAATTCCAGGGCAAGAAACAAAGGTTGGAGATTGGATTATAATTTCGTGTCGTATACGTTAAAGGAGAAACTGTCGCGCGCAGTAATTCTTAAGGAAGCCGTACACAGCGACCACTGTCCGGTGATGGTAGAACTTCATTAAGACAATAAAAGATGAAATAAAAAAAGCCGGCTCTACTGAACCGGCTTTACATTTAAATCGTAATGTTAATCGTTGTCGACAATTTCATACTCAACAGGCATTGTACCATTTTTATGATTACCTATCGAATTGAACGCTGCTTTCGAAAGATCAAGTGCTCTGGAAGAATGAAACGGACCTCGGTCGTTAATTTCTACTACTACACTTTTTCCTGTCCTCAAATTGGTTACCTTTATTTCAGTACCAAAAGGAAGCGTTCTGTGAGCTGCGGTAAGTTTCGAGTTACTGAAAATCTCTCCGCTTGCTGTTTTTCTACCATTAAACTTATCGTGGTAGTACGATGCAAAACTTGTTTTTTTAGCATCTGTGGCATTATTCTTGAAAGAGAATAAACCAAGTGTTGAAATCATCATTATGATTACGAGAATAGCTCTTTTCATCATTTTGAATTATTTTATTGGTTTTGACTCTGCAAATTTATCCTGAATTTTAAACCTGCAACACTTTGTTGGTTAAAGTCTCTTAACGAATTCTTAAAATTTTGTTAACAAACCGTGTTTCGCCGCTGATAATGGGAATCGACAAAGATTGTTAAAAAGTGTTAAAATCAATTGATAAATGTTAAGATTATTAACTAATTGTCGCATAACAACACCATTAAATCAACGCAAAGCTACTGATAATCAGTATTGATAACAAAATGAAAACTTTCAGAAATTCTGAAAGTTTTTTGCTTAATTAAATATGTATTTTTAGTAAAAATAAACTGAATTTTTGCTTTTTCTTAAACCAGTTCGCCGTACAAATCAAATTCTTCCGCGGAAGTAATTTTAACATCAGCGAATTCTCCAATAGATAAATAGGTGTTTTCGGCAGAAACCAAAACGGTGTTGTCAACATCCGGTGAATCGAACTCTGTTCTTCCCACGAAATAGTTTCCTTCTTTTCTGTCGAAGATACAGCGGAAAACTTTTCCGATTTTTTCCTGATTTTTCTCCCAGGAAATCTGGGACTGCAATTCCATGATTTCCTCTACCCTTCTTTCTTTTACTTCTTGCGGAACATCGTCTTCCAATTCGAAAGCAGTAGTGTTTTCTTCGTGGGAATAAGTGAAACAACCCAATCGATCGAAACGTTGTGTACGCACCCATTCTTTCATTTCCTGAAATCTTTCTTCTGTTTCTCCTGGAAAACCGCAGATTAAAGTCGTTCTGATCGCCATATCCGGAACTTGAGTTCTGAATTTGTCTAGAAGCGCATTCGTTTTTTCATACGAAGTTCCACGTTTCATCGCTTTCAGAATATCTGAATTGATGTGCTGCAACGGGATATCAATATAGTTACAAACTTTTGGTTCGTTCTTGATAATTTCTAAAACATCTTCCGGAAAACCCGTTGGAAAAGCGTAATGAAGACGGATCCACTCGATTCCCTCTACTTTCACCAACCTTAAAAGCAAATCGCCGAGTGCACGTTTTTTATAGATGTCTAACCCGTAATAGGTAAGGTCCTGCGCAATTAAGATTAATTCTTTAACGCCTTTTTTTGCGAGCTTTTCAGCTTCAATCACCAAATTTTCGATTGGGGTGGAAATATTCTTTCCCCTCATCAGAGGAATTGCGCAGAAGGAACAAGGTCTGTCGCAACCTTCGGAAATTTTTAGATAAGCGTAATGTCTTGGAGTCGTCGTCAGTCGTTCCCCAACCAATTCGTGTTTGTAATCTGCACCTAAATGTTTCAATAAAATTGGCAAATCTCTTGTTCCAAAATATTGGTCAACATCTGGAATTTCTCGCACCAAATCTGGTTTGTACCTTTCGGAAAGACAACCTGTAACGAAAACTTTTTCAACTTCTCCCCTGTTTTTGGCCTCAACAAAATCCAGAATCGTGTTGATTGATTCTTCTTTTGCGTTATCAATAAATCCACAAGTGTTGATTACCACAATGTCGCCGCGATCTTCATGAACCACCTCTTTTCCGTTGGCTTTGAGTTGTCCCATCAAAACTTCGGAGTCGTACACATTCTTGGAACATCCTAAAGTCACGATATTGATTTTTTTCTTTCCTGTTGATTTTGTTCGCATCTAAATTCAGTTTGATTTTGTTTGTCTTCGTTTGAAGTAGTTTGATTTTCAGGGTGCAAATTTAGGAATAAAAAAAGACTTTAAATTTTGGTTTAAAGTCTTTTCAATTTTAATTCTTATTTCGTTAAATAATGGATTTCAAATACTCTCCGTAACCTGATTTACCATATTTTGTTGCCGCTTCCAAAAGTTGCTCTTTGTTGATGAATCCTTTTTTGTAGGCAATTTCTTCGATACAAGATATCTTGAAACCTTGTCTTTTCTCTAAAACTTTTACAAATTCTGAAGCTTCATGAAGCGAATCGAAAGTTCCGGTATCCAACCAAGCTGTTCCACGCGACATTACACCGACTTCTAACTGACCTTTTTCCAGATAAATTCGGTTTACATCGGTAATTTCTAATTCTCCTCTTGGTGATGGTTTTAGATTTTTTGCAATTTCTACCACCGAATTATCATAAAAATAAAGACCTGGAACTGCAAAATTAGATTTCGGATGTTCAGGTTTTTCCTCAATGGAAATGGCTTTAAAATTTTCATCAAATTCTACCACACCATATCTTTCAGGATCAGAAACCTGGTAAGCGAAAACGCAGCCTCCTTTCACATTGGTTTTTGAAGATAAAAGTTGCGGCAATCCTGCTCCGTAAAAAATGTTATCTCCTAAAACGAGCGCAACCGAATCATCACCCACAAATTCTTCTCCCAAAATAAAAGCTTGCGCCAAACCATCCGGACTTGGCTGAACTTTATATTGAATATTACAACCAATTGAAGAACCATCGCCCAAAAGTTTAATAAAACCTTCTTGGTCATGCGGAGTTGTGATAATCAAAATATCTTTAATTCCCGCCAAAAGCAAGGTTGAAAGCGGATAGTAAATCATCGGTTTGTCGTAAACCGGCATGAGTTGTTTGCTAACTGCAATCGTCAAAGGATAAAGTCTGGTTCCAGAACCTCCTGCAAGAATAATCCCTTTCATATTAATTATATTGCTTGTTGTAATATTTTTGGTAATCACCTGAAGTCACGTGATCCAACCATTCTTTGTTTTCAAGGAACCAATCAATAGTTTTGGATAAGCCTTCTTCGAAAGTTACGCTTGGTTTCCAGCCTAAATCATTGGCAAGTTTTGTAGCATCAATTGCATAGCGTTTGTCGTGTCCAGGTCTGTCTTTCACAAAAGTGATTAGTTTTTCTGAATAACCTGCAGGTTTACCGATTTTCTCGTCAACTTGCTTGATTAATTCTTTCACCAGGTTAATATTCTGCCATTCGTTCCAACCACCGATGTTGTAAGTTTCTCCCGTTTTTGATTCGTTGAAAATTTGGTAGATTGCTTTTGCGTGGTCGATTACGTATAACCAGTCTCTTGTATATTTCCCGTCACCATAAATTGGAAGCGGTTTTTCATTCAAAATATTATGAATACAAAGCGGAATTAATTTTTCCGGAAAATGATTCGGTCCGTAATTGTTGGAACAGTTTGAAATGATGAACGGCATTCCGTAGGTATTTCCGTACGCTCTTACCAAATGGTCAGAAGCCGCTTTAGAGGCGGAATAAGGAGATTTCGGGTCATAAGCGGTTTCTTCTGTAAAGAATCCTGTTTCACCTAAAGCACCATAAACTTCGTCGGTAGAAACGTGGTAGAACAAGTTGGTTCTCGGCTCATCAGGAAAATTTCCGTGTTGATGATCTGGGTTTAAAGTCCAAAATTCTCTTGCTAAATTTAAAAGATTTGCAGTTCCAATAACGTTTGTGTTGATAAATGCGTTTGGATCGGTGATACTTCTGTCCACATGAGATTCTGCTGCTAAATGTACGATCGCATCGGGATTGTATTTTTCAAAAACTTTTCGTAGCTCGTCAACTTTGGTGATATCTGCTTTTTCGAAAACGTAATTGGGTTCGTTTTCGATATCCTTCAAATTTTCAAGATTTCCGGCATAAGTTAGGGCATCAAGATTGATGATTTTGCTTTCTGGATTATTTTTTACGAATTCCCGAACTACGTGAGAACCGATAAATCCGGCACCACCGGTGATGATTATATTTTTCATAAATGTTTTTTAAAAATTTTTCTCTGCAAAGGTCGGTTGAACTTTGTCTTTTTCAGAAAGAATCACGTCTTCTGCCGGAAGTTGCCAGTCAATATTTAAATCGTGGTCGTTCCACAAAACGCCGCCCTCTGCTTCTTTATTATAAAAATTATCGCATTTGTAGGCAAACACAGCTGTTTCAGAGAGCACTGAAAATCCATGTCCGAAACCCCTTGGAACATAGAACTGGATTTTATTTTCAGCGGTAAGTTCTACACCATACCATTTACCGAAGGTGGGAGAATCTTCACGTAGATCTACTGCCACATCAAAAACTTTACCTTCCAGACAGGACACCAGTTTTGCCTGTGCATGTTCGCCTTTCTGTAGATGCAAACCGCGCAGAACACCGTAGGAAGATTTTGAAATATTGTCCTGTACAAAATGACCGTTCATTCCCGTTAGTTCTTCAAATTTCTTTTCATTGAATTTTTCGTAGAAATAACCTCTGTCATCCTCGAAAACGGTGGGTTCAATAATATAGCAATCTTTTAGAGGTGTTTCCTTAATTTTCATTATGAATTTTTAAAGCTTAAAATTACATTCTTTATTCTTTCTAAATCTTCCTCATTGAGGTTTGATCCAGATGGTAAACACAGTCCGTTCTTAAACAATTCTTCCGCAACATTACCACCGAAATAAGGTGCACTTTCAAAAATCGGCTGAAGGTGCATCGGTTTCCACAAAGGTCTGGATTCAATATTTTCCTGATCTAGCGCTAAACGCAGTTGTTCGCGGTTGAACCCTGCTTTTTCTTCATCAATCACTATGGCAGACAGCCAATGATTAGAAAAGTAATCTGAGTTGGGTTCGTTAAAAACAGTAACGCCTTCAAAATTTTCAAACAGGTCCAGATAAAACTGGTGATTTTTTCTTCTTGCTTCAATTCGGTCGTTCAAAACTTTCATCTGACCTCTTCCGATACCCGCTGAAATATTGCTCATTCTGTAATTGTAGCCAATTTCCGAATGTTGGTAGTGCGGTGCATTATCTCTTGCCTGTGTGGAAAGAAATACAGCTTTGTCCTTTTGTTCTTTAGTTTTACAAACCAATGCTCCACCCCCTGAAGTGGTGATAATTTTGTTACCGTTAAAACTTAAGATGGACATTTCACCAAAAGTACCACATTTTTGACCTTTAAACGTAGAACCTAGAGCTTCCGCCGCATCTTCAATCAAAGGAATTTCGTAACGATTTGCGATTTCTGTAATTTCATTAAGTTTCGCAGGCATTCCATAAAGATGTACCACGATGATGGCTTTTGGCTTTTTACCTTTAGTAATTCTATCATTAATGGCAGTTTCTAAAGCTTTTGGACACATGTTCCAGGTTTTTGGCTCGCTGTCAACAAAGACTGGTTTTGCACCTACATAAGTTATGGGATTTGCCGAGGCGGAAAAGGTAAAGCTCTGACAAATAACCTCGTCGTCATACTTAACTCCAAGTATAATCAGAGCAAGATGCAAAGCTGCTGTACCTGCACTTAAGGCAGCAACTTCGACATTTTCATTCAGATATGTTTTCAAATCATCTTCAAAACTATTTACATTTGGTCCAAGTGGGGCAACCCAATTCTGTTCGAAAGCTTCATGAATATAATCGAGTTCAGTACCTCCCATATGAGGCGAGGAGAGCCATATTTTAGCGTTCATTATTCTGAATATTTTTATTTATTTTAATTATTCTGCCCGGATTTCCTACCACGGTCGCAAAATCAGGGACATCTTTTATAATGACGGAACCTGCACCAATAGTTGCCCACTTGCCAATAGTAACACCCTGTATCACAGACGCACCAATTCCAACATGGGAACCTTCACCAACGGTGACGTTTCCGGCCAAAGCAGCGTGGGGCGAAATATGTGCAAAATCTCCAATTTTACAATCATGCTCAATGACCGCGGATGTGTTGATGATACAATGTCTGCCAATTTCAGCATCCGGATTTATTACTACGTTTGCCATCACCACTGTACCTGAATTTATCTTTGCATATTTTGAGATTACCGAATTAGGGTGAAATGCAGTAACATAATTTAAAGCGTAGTTTTCCGATATTATTTTTCTGGTTTTATTATTTCCGATCGCAATTATTGCATCTTCTTTAGCATCAATCTCATCATCGCAAGTTACACGGATGCCAAATAATTCACTAATTTTTGGGTGATGGTCCACAATTACATCTACAGTTTGGTTATTGGCAAAAATAATATCCAACACCACTTTACTATGACCACTTGCTCCAAAAATTATCATAAAATATTACCTTTAAATTCTTCTGAAGTTACGTGTCCCTCCTGAGTAATACCTTCTGAAACAAAGACCTTTTTTACCGTCATCAACAAAATTTTCAAGTCCATTAAAAAGCTCAAATGGTCAACATAGTAAACATCATACTCAAATTTTTTTTCCCAACTAATGGTATTTCTTCCGTTTACCTGAGCCCAACCTGTAATTCCCGGTCTTACTTCATTTCTTCTTCTTTGGGTGTCATTATATAGAGATAGATACTCCGGAAGCAAAGGTCTGGGTCCAATGAGCGACATTTCACCTTTAAGGACGTTGATTAATTGGGGGATTTCATCCAGTGAAGTTTTTCTTACAAAAGCACCGATCTTCGTCAAACGGTCTGCATCCGGTAAAAGTTTTCCTGAGGAATCTTTTTTATCGTTCATCGTTTTAAACTTGATGATGTTGAAAATTTTCCCGTCTTTCCCCGGTCTTCTCTGAAAGAAAAATGGTTTGCCGCCATTGGCAAAGAAAAGCCCGATGGTAACAATCAGAAAAATGGGGCTTAAAATGATTAAGCCAAATAAGGATGCAGTAAAATCTAAAATTCTTTTAAGAAAATTTCTGTACATTATTCTCCAAAGTTTGGTATTCGTTGAGCAATGCCTCTAAAACAACCTTCTGCTGAAAACGGTCTGCAATCATTTTTCTGGAGTTTTTTTCAAGCAGGTTTCTAAATTCTTCATCTTCAAAAATCTTGCTCATTGCCTGCTGCAAAATTAAGTCATTTTTTGCAGGAATAATAATTCCGTTTTGGTTATTGATGATTATTTCGTTGCAACCATTAATATCTGTTACAATTGATGGCAGATTCATAGCTCCCGCCTGCATCACCACGTTCGGAAAACCTTCACGATAACTTGGGAAAACCAACACATCCGAAATGGCGAAGTAAGGTCTCACATCTTTCTGAAATCCTACTGCGACAATATTTTTATTTTCCGAGATTTCGCGTAACGTTTCTGGCAAAAGTGGATCTTGTTCAGTTTCCAGAGGACCTACCAACAAGAGTTTTACATTTTTGCCGTCAAATTTTTTGAATGCTTTAATCAGTTCATTAATACCCTTGTCTTTTACAAGTCTGCCAATAAATAAGAACACAAAATCATGCGGATGAATATCATTTTTCCTCTTGAGTTCAGTTTTTTCTTCCGCTGAAATAATTTGGGGATCAAAATATTCTAGGTCGATTCCGTTTACATTTCCGTTGGCTAAAAGTTTTAATGGTTTTGTGGTGATTTTATAATTAATCAGGTCGTTTCTTACGCCGTTTCCTTCGGGATAAACATGGGTTGCACAGTAGCAAAGCAATTTATCCATAGTGATGAGCAACTTTTTCATAGGCCCCGTTCTGGTTGGGAAAATCAATCCGGTAAAAGTGTGCATTCTAATGGGTACGTTGGCCATTTTTGCGGCAATCATGGATAACAATCCTGCTTTTGGAGTTATGGAATGAACAATGAGCGGCTTTTCTTTTTTAAAATAAAAATACAGCTTCCATAAAGACTTGAGATCCTCCATAAGCGAAATCTTTCTTTTGATTTCGATGGCGTGAGTCTTAACGTTTTCTCTAGATCCTAACTCCTCCAAATCGTTGCCATGACTCGATACTGCAATAACTTTGTAGTATTGGCTCAGAAAACTGAACTGGTTCTTGAGAAGGATGTTGAGCGATAAGGGAATTGTAGCTACCCTAATGATTTTATTTGCCACTATTTTTAATGGTTAGGTTGTTTGGGACGACCTGGCTGTTGAAAACACGATCCGTTTTATTATTAGACTTCAGGTTGCTAATCATAATCTTTATCTTGTTATCTGGAATTAGAGAATAATTTCGAATGTCCCCATTGATGTTGTATTTATAATTTACATTTTGGATATTGATAAAGCCTAAAGGAAGTTTACCCGGTAACTCTTTTTTCTCCAACATTAAACCCATTCCATATTTAGAATATAAATCAGTGTGTTGGTTGATATTTATAGAAACGTTCTTTTCTCGCGGAGCTTTCAAGTTAACGAGAACAATAAGCAAACCATCTTCTTGATTGTTAAAAGTCACAATGTTGTTCACATTTACCTCCTCCATAAATTCCCAGTTAAGGCTGGGTTCAAAGTCGATTCCCGATTTGGGAAAAGTTCCGTTGGAATTTGCTGCTATAAGATTGGAAAGCTTTAGTCCTATAATTGATGTTACGGAAACACCATTTCTTCTATTATTATCTACTAAACCTCCATCCACTGTTACATCTTGAGACTTAATCTTTCCTTCAGAGCCTATGAAAATGCCGTCTCCCCAACAGTCTTTAACGATTGGTTTGTAAAGAAGCACGTTCTTGGAATCCTGAATAGAAATTCCGAATCCCCACTCTCCGTCTTTACCAGTATGCGTATTGCGGTCTCCAACAATGTTGGCGTAATATACCTGAACATTTTCTACCTCGTGAATTCGCAGAATCTCATACCGTATCATATTGTTCTTTTCGAAATGAAGCACAGAATTTTCTTCAAAATAAACTTTGGTGTTACTGGGTATCGTTAAGCCCTTTTTATTGATAAAAAATTTTCCTTTCGGAAACACTACTTCCCGATTATTAAACAATGCAGACTGAAAAATAGAGGTATAATCTTTTTTACCGGTAGTGTCGTAATTTTTTGGGAGCGCCGTCTTAATATAATATGGATTCTTAAGATTCTTTAAGGTCTCTGCTCTTTTTGTTGGGGTGTCTTTATAAAGATATTCATATTCAGCAGGAATATTTCTGTACTGGAAATCACTTTGAGACTTACACCCCATAAATAAAACAAGTAGCGCTGAAATAAAAGCTATCTTTTTAAAATTTTTCAAAATTATATTTTATAAAGTGTAGTTACAGGATATTAAAGACCTATTTAGATGTAATTAAAAACCTTTTCTCCAAATTTATCGCTTTTTATTATAACTGCAAAAACATTTAATACGTGAAAAATTCATTAACTCTCCAATATCTTTTCAACCAGTTTCTCCATCTCGTTTTGTATAAGCAACTTACTTTCAGGAAGCTCCGTTTCCATAGCGGTTGTAATGGCGCGTGAGATGTCATTTGCATCGTGTGCGTTAAAATTTAGTGACGGTTTGCAAATTTCGCCCACATAAGGTTCATCACATGAAATTATTTTATTTCCAAACTCACATCCTTCAATAAGAATCAGTCCAAAACTTTCACGAAGGGAGGGGTTAATTACAAATTCGGCAGCAGCAAAATGTTTAGATAAAGATGGACGATCCAAATAACCTAAATCCGTAATAGGATAACCTTTCTCGTTCAATTCCTTAATTTTTTGATAAAACTCAGGGTATTGTGAACCAATTGTCAACTGAAGCTCGCCTTTTTTATTTAGATCGTAAGCTTTACAGAACGCTTCAATTAATCGATCATGATTTTTGTGTGCAGATGGAATACTTGGAAAAAGGAAGGTATCTTTTATTCTCTTTGTAGTGCTTAATGATTCTTCACCATATAAAGAAAACAAAGATTTATAGAAGGGAATCACAAGGATTTTATCATTTTTTACATTTTTGCTTTCAGTAAGCATCCTTTTCATTACTTCTGTTTGCACCATCCATAAATCTACATTGCCTCTTAGTTTATTAAAAACCACTTTTTTAGCAAACATTGAGATATTGCCCAGAATGCCTTTTTGCAGGTTTGCCGTTAAATATAAGCTGGAGTGTAAATAATTGATGACAAACCCTCTTTGCTTTTTATGTGGTGCAATATTTCCGAGGCAGAAAATCTTTCTAAATCGATTACCGTGTTGATCATAAAATTTGCAACGGTCTTTAAAACCATCCGCAAAGAAATATTCAGAGCCCTCGATTTTATTGATTTCACTTTTCATGCGTGAATCAAATAGAAAACAGATCTGATGTAAAGTCTGTTTCGAAAGTTCGGCCATGAGATAATTTAACAACACTTTTCCACCACCATTATGTACAAATACAGAATCAATTAAAATCATAGGACAGTAATTTTTTAAACTCTGCTAGGTTTTCACTATACTGCTGATAAAGATCCTTCCTAAAAGTTACTTTAAAAATAAATAGCATAATTTGATAGGACACTATTCTTCTCATAAGGTAGGACTTCAAACTGAAGTGATATTTAGACATGTAATATTTTAAGGTTTTATAAAATATTTCAAGTGTTTTGGGATTTAGTTTCTCCCTATCATTAATCAGATGTTGATAGGTAACATCTTTTATAAATTCAGCCTTATAACCTTTACTATTGTTTCTTAAGGTAATATCTGATTCTTCACAATAAAGAAATATGTTCTCATCGAACATGCCTATTTCTTTAAACTTTTTTTTGTCGAGCAGAAGAAAGGCACCTGAAAGGAACATCCACCGATCTGAAAACCAACCCAGCCGATTAAGTATTGTAAACAAAGGACTTGAAAAGACAGAAAAATCATATTCAGGACGCACCCAAAATGAGAGGTTTTGTCCACCGAATTGTCTGCCTCCCACAATCCCAAGTTTTTTATTTCTCAAAAATAAATTACTCACCTTATCAAAGTCGATCTGGGTAAGAATAACATCTGGATTCATTATCGCTATAATTTCTCCTTTTGATGCATTTATCCCCACGTTATTTCCTTGACCATAGCCTCCATTTTTTGAATTATGGATGAGTTGATCGGGTTTTATTCTTTCACAGATTTGAGTCAGTTCGTTATAAGTTTCAGTAGTGCTGTTATCTACAATGATAACCTCTACATCCCCAAGATATTTTTCACTAAACTTACGGATAGAAGAAACACAGTTCTCAATCAAGTGATTCGAATTGTAAGTAACAACAACAAAAGAGAAGCTCTTCATAATTCAAAAGTTTGAATTCTTAACTGCAATTCTGCAAATTATTTTAAAGACTCAATAGATTCAATAGATTTCACAAGTTCTTCCACAAAAAATGATTCGCCAAAAATTACGTATGCAAGCCCATATTGCAAGTACAGCACCAAAGCTATGAGGATATAGGAAAAAATGATATATCTGACTCTTGTGGGATAACTTCTGTCCTTAATCAGGAAAAGGAAGAAAATAATCCATATTATTAAAAAAGGAAACACATAGCGTTGACCGATGATTTGGATAAAAATTGAGGCCGGAACCATGATCACGGAAAAAACAGTGCTTTTCTTCAAGAAAATATAGGTCTTGTTCGTGCGGTCTCCCCTATATCTTCTATCCAATAAGTAAATCGGAAAAACAATCGCCACGACAGGTAAAATGTTGAAAATACCACCTAAAACTGAACTTTGGTTTTCATCCGACATATAGCCCCCGAAATGTTCAAAGTAAGTCACAATAGCGGTTTTGGAAACCACATAACTCGCAACAAAAAGGATGACGGTACTAAACTTCAACACTTTTTCATAGAGCTTTTCAGGTACAAAAAGATATACAAGAAAATAAATGTATAAAACGACAACAGCCGAATGGGACATAAACCCTAAAACCGCAAACAGGGCAAAAAGGATGAGTTTACGATTATAAAGAAGATAATAAGCGGCAAACAAGAAGAAGGCAAATGCCAAAAAATACCTTATTTGGTTGATGTACGGAACAAACATCAAAGCAATAAACATGGTAACAATGTAAAATGCATTTGGATTAAACTTAAGTACAAAAAAATAATAAAGTAATGTATAGGCCGCTAAATGGGTGGCAAACAAGGCGTGGAAACCCCAACTGTTGGCTTTAAAGCTCAACACCATATTGCGAAACAAAATATCGGTGTCCTCAAACTCCCAGTCATAAAGACTGTTATACATATCATAATCAGCAGTATAGGTAATTTGTGTTGCATAATAAAGAAAAACGGCAACGGCTATAAATCCAAAAAAGTAATAAACGACCTTCCTGTTAACCAACAATTGAAATTGATTAATAAAAAAATGTCCTATTAAAAATAAGGTGGTAACCAGCATAATCTTCCTAATTAATTAATTTAATTGCCACGGATCATTTTTGGAATAAGCATAATGTCTTTTCTGTAAAAAATAAAATAAAATACCATATAACCCACAACGGCAAAAACCAAACCTAAGAACAACTTCCATATTAATGAAAGCGGGATCGCATCCAATCCTATACGAATCAAAAACAACAAACCAATTGAAAAGAAAAAGAAAGGCAAAATAATTTTAATCTGCTCCAACCAGTTTTTGTTCAATACACTCTGAACGAAGAAAGAGGTGATGATAAACTGGGTGATTTGCTGCGCTAAAATTCCGTAAGCAATTGCAATTAAACCCCGGTTTATGGTGGCAAGTAAAAAGACTAAACCTATAATTTTAGTTAAGATTTCAATCTTCAAAAAAAGGGACGTTTTATTTTTCACCTGGAACATCATCATATTATTTACTATCAACGGATAAAAGGTATAGGCTACACAAAATATTACAAATATACCCGTCATATCCTGCCACTTTTCAGAAAACAAAATAATAATGAGTGGTTGCGCAACCATTGCCATGACAAAGAAAAGTGGAAAGAAGATTAAGCAAGATAATTTCGTATAAAGCTGATTAAGCCCAAAAATTCTTTCATCATCCGATTGATGTGAAGAAAAATAAGGAAATAAAACTCGTTGCAGTACAGTGGTCAGAACCGACGAGGGCATCAGTGTAAACTGGTTGCTTTTGGCATAAAGTCCCAAATCCCTTGTCGACAAAACCCTTCCAATTAAGAAAGGGTATGAATTAAAATAAGCAGCCTGCAATAATGATGAAGCCAAAATCTTTGATCCAAATGAAAAAAGACTCTTCAAGGATTCTACAGAAAATTCCAACTTTGGAAACCATCGAAAACCAATCCACAGAAAAACTGCGTTGAAAAAAGCCATCGCTACATTCTGAAAAACAAGGGCCCAAACTCCATATTGGTGATAAGCGAGATAAACCCCGATAATACCAGACAAAAACACGGCTGCAAGAGAATATTTAGCCTGAGATTTAAAATCCATGGCGATACTAAGTTTCACCTTGTGAATCAGCACAACAGAATTAAGTATGATGCTAACCGAAATTACTCGCAGAACAAGTGTGAGACCCGATATATTGAAAAATTTTTCAACTGTTGGTGCAATAAGAAAGATGATGATTACTATCAAAAATGATGTAATCATGTTGAAGTAAAACACCGTTGAAAAATCGGTTTCGGTACGGTTAAGTTTATGTACAAGAGCATTGCTGAATCCTCCCTCCGAAAAAGTAATGGCTAATGAAATGAATACTAAAACTACTCCAATTACACCATAATCTTTAGGTAACAGCAATCTCGCAAGAATAAGCTCTAAAGCCAACTGGAGGAAAACCACGCCCAACTTGTCTAAACCGCTCCAAACAAAACCCCTGATTAAATCTTTATTTTTATATTCCAAAATTATTGTTGTTCATAATGTAAATAAATAACCGCTTTCGAAATACTGAATAAAAAAACTTGCGGTGTTTCTTTATTAAAACAAAGGTTGGATGATACTTTATCCCTTCAATCTAAAACAACCTTTCTACAGCTTGTCTTTCAATTTTTCGAACCAGGTTCTGTTCTCGTTGGTATAACCGTAACCGTATTTATTTCCATAGCCAAAGTAGTCTTTGCTTACGTCATTTAAAATAAATCCAACGTTTTTAATCTTCTTGGCGTCGATTTGCTTGTTTGCGAAATCAATCAAAGACTGTTCAGTATATCCGCTTCTTGTTACATATAATGTAGCATCTGCAACATCAGAAGTAAGGAAAGTATCGGTAACAAGCATCAATGGAGCAGTATCTACAACTATATAATCGTACTTATCCTTCAGTAAATTAATCATTTGTTCATATCTGCCATTTGACAATAATTCTGTAGGATTTGGAGGGATACTTCCTGAATAAATAACATCCAGATGAGGGTTAAAACTTGAAACATGAGTAATGCTTTCCAGCGTGGTACTGTCATCATATAAATACTCTGTCAATCCACTTAATCCTTTTCTCGCCGGATTGTATCTCTGCAACTGTGGATTTCTAATATCAGCTCCGATTATAATCACCTTATTTTTAGGAGTGGCTAGAGTTAGTGCCAAATTAACAGAGGCAAAAGTCTTACCTTCACCTTTAACGGTTGAAGTAACAAAGATAACTTTTCCATTGTCTCTTTTAGGGAGCATGAACATTACGTTGGTATTCAAAATTCTGAATGCTTCTGCCATCGGGGAAAGATCATTAAGCTCCACAATCTCGCTTTCACCTTTATCCACACGTGGCAACTCTCCTAAAATTGGAGCGGTTGTAAGTTTCTCGAGATCATGTTTAGAACGAATCTTATTGTTGAACAGTTCTCTTAAATAAATGTAGGCAAACGGCAACAGCAAACCGAACAGCAGCGCGGCGGCCAAAATAATCATTTTCTTAGGAGCTACAGGTTGATCCGAAGCATAAGCATAATCTATTATTCTAGCTTTCGGTGCAGTAATGGCGAGAGAAATTGCAGCCTCTTCTCTTTTTTGCAAAAGTAGCAAGTATAGATTTTCCTTGATTTGCTGCTGTCTTTCAATACTTCTGAAAAGTTTTTCCTGTGCAGGAATTTTTCGAATTTTGGATGCAATTGAGTTCTGTTCGCCTTCAATCTGATTTTTAGTTACCTGTAGAGTTACTCTGGTTTTCACCAAGGCATCCATTACTGAAGCGCGCAAATTGGCAATTTGCTTGTTAAGATCAATTACCAAAGGGTTTTGGGGTGTAGCATTTTCCAGTAATTTGTTTCTTTCCAGGATAAGCTGATTATAGGCAGTAATATTGGCTGCTGCGAGGGGATTTCCTAAACCAACACTCGATGGTAGAGTTTGGTTACCTCCAGATTTGTTCATGTAACCAATTAAATCATTGGCAACCTGCAGCTGAGTTTCAACATCTAAAAGACGGGCTCTTGAACTTGCGGAAGATCCCAAATTAATTTGCGCTTCTGTTGGGATATCGGTAATATTGTTGGCAACTTTAAATCTTTCTTTTTCACTTTCGACTTCACCCAATTCATTAGCGATAATGGTGATTCTTTCATCAATAAAGTCCTTGGTTTTTTTTGATTCAGAATTTTTGTCGTTAATAGCGTCGTTGTTATAAGATTCTACCAGTTTATTGACGATGTCTTTCGCTTTATCGATATTTGGATGATTAATTGCCAAGTTAACTACCGTTGCGTCTTTGTTAACCAAAGTCACCTTAGTCATTTTTTGATAGCCGCTTACAGCGCCTTCCGCAGAAGAGTAGGTAATTTTTAAGTCGCCAAGATCTTCCTTTTTGGAGGGACGGTACTCAGGATTTTTAGAAATCATGATATTGGCATAAGGTAGGCTGATTGTTTTATTGTAAGTGGTAACAATATTTTGTGGAAGTTCTTCCGAAGAAATCTCCAGTTTATCACCCGAAATCTTCAAGTCCAATGGCTTCTTGATTGGTTCTGTATATTCTTTGTCATTAATCACTCTGATGATGACAGGAGAAGATTTACCGTAAAGTTCATTTTTTTTAAAATCTTTCTCAGAAATTAGTGAAGTTTGCAGCCCTAAACCGTTTACCACGTCCTTCATCAATTTTTTAGATTTAAGGACCTCCATTTCATTCTCGATGCTATTGGTTCCCATGCTTCCGAAACCACCAAGTTCAGACAGCATGCCCATTTCAGAAGAAGGAGCCTTTTTTGTATCTTTAATCAATACAGTGGACTGCACACTGTATACTGGAGTTGAAGTTTTAATATAGAAAATGGCAAGTACGAGAAATGCAAGTACAGATAGCACAAACCACCACCATTTCTTCAAATAAGGTTTTATAAGTTCGTTAAGATTAATATCCTTCGAAGTTTCAACTTCAGCATTTGAGACTTGAGCCATTTATATTTTTATAAAATGAAAATTATTTTTTAAAGATGGTGATGAAGATACCGGCCAATCCCAACACCATACTTGCAATAGCGATATAAGTACCTGTATTAGGATCAAGGCGTGCGGTTTTTTCTTTAACTTCCGTCGCAGAAACATAAATCACGTCGTTCTGCTTCAAATTAAAATAAGGGGAACTAAAAAAATTGGCATCCAAAATGTTTATCCTTGCTTTGGTCACTTCACCGTTAACATTTCTTACAACCAAGACATCATCTCTTTTTCCATACATGGTTAAATCTCCAGCCAAACCTAAAACGTTAAGCAAAGTGGTCTGTCCTTCTGGAATTGTATATTGTCCGGGACGGGCAACCTCACCCAGTACGGTAACTTTAAAGTTAGCAAGACGAACGGTAACCGTTGGATTTTTTACATACTGAGAAATTCTCCCGTTGAGTTCTCCTTTAAATTCTTCCAGCGTTTTTCCGGTAGTACTTAATTTGCCCAAAACTGGGAAATCTATTTCTCCTTCGGAATCAACGATATAGGGTTTTTCAACATTTTGCGATGATGGCGATGTAACCCCTTGAGTATTATAGTAATTCTGATTGAAAGGTTTTACCACCTCCATATTTTTTGCAGTGACAATAATCAGCAGCTGATCCCCTTTCTGAATAGTCGAGACTGCACTTTTCAATGATGCTTCAGTAGCAATCTGTTCCGCATTCTGCATGTAGTTCAGCTCACTTGTCTTTTCTTTTGTCTTACAAGAAGTCAACAAAAAAAATGAGCAAACAAACATCCATATTATGTTTTTGTTCATTATGATTTTTTAGAAAAAATATTTTGCAAATATACGATTCTATCTTACTTGTCCAAAACTTCGTAGATTGAATTGTTGCTTTTAAATTCGGGAACAATGCTTTTCAAAATCTGTACCACTTCTACTTTTTCCCTTCTTAAAGCGGCTTTGGTAATTCGGTTTGCATACTGTTCAATTTCATCAAACGCCATGGTAGGATCTTTAGATACCATGATCTTCTCATTGTGCGTTGGTAAGGTCTTAGCGTCATCGCTTAAGAGCTCCTCGTAAAGTTTTTCACCCGGACGAAGACCCGTGTAGATAATTTTAATGTCGGTATTGGGTTCAAATCCGGAAAGCTTGATCATTCTGGTTGCCAAATCTAGAATTTTCACAGGTTCCCCCATGTCAAAAACAAAAATTTCTCCACCATTCCCCATTGTCCCTGCCTGTAAAACCAGGTCGCACGCTTCAGGAATAGTCATAAAATAACGTACAATATCGGGGTGGGTGATCGTGATAGGACCGCCTGCTTCAATCTGTTTTTTGAAATGGGGAATTACAGACCCGTTTGAGCCTAAAACATTCCCAAAACGCGTCGTGATAAACTTAGTTGTATTACCCTCCGTTTTCTGTAATGCCTGAACGAAAAGTTCTGCCGCCCTTTTGGATGCGCCCATTACGTTGGTTGGATTTACCGCCTTATCGGTTGAAATCATCACAAAACGGTTGACCTTATATTTGCTGGCAAGTACAGACAAGTTCTTAGTTCCCAAAATATTAACTAAAATAGCCTCATGTGGGTTTTGTTCAACCAAGGGAACGTGTTTATACGCCGCCGCATGATACACCATTGAAAAATTGTACTTCTGGAAAAGTGGTTCTATCCTGTGTCGATTCGAGATGTCTGCCAAAACAAATTTAAAGTGAATGTTTGGGAATTTTTCTCGCATTTCCAGCTCAACTTCATAGAGGGGAGTTTCGGCCTGATCCAGTACTACAACCAATTCAGGTTCAAATTGCGAAACCTGTCTAACAATTTCGCTTCCAATGGAGCCTGCTCCGCCTGTAATAAGGATGTTTTTGCCGAAATGTCTTCTTTTTACTTCTTCATTTTCAATCTTAATCGGTTTTCTATTCAGCAAATCTTCGATTTGCAGCGTTTTAATCGAAGCTCCTAAATCGCTGTCGCGCAATTTCTGAACAGAAGGTGCTTTAAAGACCTGCAAGTCTTTTTCCAGAAAAAGATTCACCCAAGAGTTCATTTCCTCTTTGGACATCATTTCTTTAATAATCAAAACACCGTCCAATGCAAGATCTTCTTTATCGTTGCGTTCAATTTTTTCCTTACTGAAAATAGGTTTCCCCAAAAGGTGAGCTCGCCTGGAATCGTGCCTTTGGGTAAGGAATCCTACAATATGATACGGCAAATTTGGATTATCCAAAACAGCACGTGCAATGGCAATGGAGGTTTCGTCAACACCTAAAACCAAAATCCTTTTCTTAAGTGTACTTCGTCTAAATTCACGCACGATATGGAAAAACTCCTTTACAAAAAGTCTGAACATAAATAAGATCATGAACGACGAGGCAAAAAATATACTCAAAAAAGGAATGTGTGCAATGATGAGTTTTATGCCAAATAACAAGTAGTAACCGTAACTAATTACAGCAACTGTTACAGTACTGCAGAAAGTAGCTAACAGAAGTTTAAAAAGATCGATAAAAGTAGAATGTCGAATGATTCCCGCATAGGTTCTGAATAAATACATGTAAACTAAATTCACTCCTATAATCAGAGCGTACATGTTCACATTGTTATAAAAAACATCCTTATTATAACTTAATTTCTCAATAATGTAGCAGGAAAAAAGCGTGGCAAGAAATATAAGACCAATATCAATTGCCAAAATGATCCATCGGGGTAGATATCTTACGTCTGAAAGGTTTACAATATTATCGCCACCGTAGATTCTTTTAGTAAAGTTTTTACGATAATTCATATTGAGTACCCGTTATTTTTTTTGTTTAGAAACATAGATTTTTTTTCATCTTATTCTATGTGATTTTTTTAATGATGTGGCAAATTTACGAAATATTAAGTCATAATTATTATTTAATAACTATGATTTAAATACCATATCAAATGAATCTTTAATACGCTCCCAATCATTAGCATCCAAATTAGAGCCAGAGGGAAGGCATAAACCGTTCTCGAAAAGTCTTTCGGAAAGGCCTGATCCGAAATAAGGAGTGTCCTTAAAGACAGGCTGCAGATGCATGGGTTTCCATATTGGTCGCGTTTCTATGTTTTTTTCAAGAAATTTAAGCCTAATGGCGTCGCTGTTGATATCACCATTTGGATTTATGCATACCACACTCAACCAATGATTTGAGAAGTAATCGGCATCCGGTTCTGTATGTAAAGTAAAATGTTCAACATCTTTAAATATTCTTTTGTAGATGTTGTGATTTTCTCTTCTTTTCGCAATTCTCTTTTCCAGCACTTCCATTTGTCCGCGACCAATTCCTGCACAGATATTACTCATGCGGTAATTGTAACCAATGTTGGTATGCTCATAATGGGGAGCGTCATCTTTCGCCTGTGTAGAAAGAAAAACCGCCTTATTTTTAAATTCCTTGTTTTTCACGATCAACGCACCGCCACCAGAAGTGGTGATGATTTTATTTCCGTTAAAACTTAAAACCGACAAATCTCCAAACGTTCCGCACTTTTGGTTTTTGTAGGCGCTTCCCAAAGATTCGGCGCTGTCTTCAATAACCGGGATTTCATAACGCTCGGAAATCTCCTTAATCTCATCCACTTTATAGGGCATCCCGTAAAGCGATACTGCAATAATTGCTTTAGGCTTTTTCCCTTTTGAAATCCCAAATTTGATGGCATCTTCTACTGCGTTCGGACAAAGATTCCAAGTATCTTTCTCGCTATCCACAAAAATTGGAATTGCTCCCATATAGATAATCGGATTGGCAGATGCTGAAAAAGTAAGGGACTGACAGATCACGTAATCGCCCGCTTTAATTCCTAGCAAAATAAGTGAAAGATGAAGTGCTGCAGTACCGGAACTTAAAGCTGCAACATGCACATTGGCATCAAGAAATCGTTCCAAATCTTGTTCAAGGCCATTTACATTGGGACCCAAAGGAGAGATCCAGTTTTCATCAAAGGCTGCCTGAATATATTTCATCTCTGCTCCACCCATGTGGGGAGAAGAGAGCCATATTTTCTTATCCATGTTCTGCTTCATTCATTTTAATAATACGTGCAGGATTTCCCACCACTACCGCATGATCGGGCACATCACACAACACTACCGCTCCAGCTCCTACTATCGCATGTTCACCAATTGTAATTCCCTGTATAATATTGGCACCCAATCCAACATGTGCACCCTTCTTTACCGTAATATTTCCTGCAAGTGCAGCGTTGGGCGAAATGTGCACGAAATCGCCAATCACACACTCATGCTCAATAACTGCTGCAGTGTTGATAATACAGTGTTTACCTATTTTTACCTCGGCATTGATGCAGACTTTAGGCATGATCACCGTTCCCTCTCCCATCTCTGTAAATCTGGAAACGTAGGCGCTGTGATGCTGCATGGTTTCAAATTCGCAAAGGTCTTTTATTTTCTCGTAAATTTTCTCTCTGATTTTGTTTACTCCAATAGCGATGATCACTTTTTGGTTGCGAAGCAAATCGTCTGTAGGCTGGTAAACAGCTAGATTGTGAGGAAAGGTTTTTGGTGGATGGTCATCTACCAAATATTCCAAAAGATGGTTATTTGAAAGAATAAGGTCGTAAATGACTTTTGCCTGACCTCTCGCTCCGTATAAGATCATGCTACGTTTCCTTTAAAGGCCTCCATCGTCATGTAGTTGTTGGCATTCACGCCATGTCTTTTTACCACCTTTTCCATGGTCACCAAAACAATTTTAGCATCCAGACTTGGCGAGATTTTCTCTACATATTCCACATCATATTTAAACTTCTCTTCCCATGAAAGTGCATTTCTGCCATTCACTTGCGCCCAACCTGTAATGCCGGGTTTTACATAATGCCTTTTCCGCTGCTCTTCATTATAGAGCGAAAGATATTCCGGCAACAACGGACGTGGACCTACCAAGCTCATTTCACCTTTCAGCACATTGATCAACTGTGGAATCTCATCCAGCGAAGTTTTTCTTACGGCTTTTCCCACAAAGGTAAGCCTTTCATAATCGGTAAGCATTCTACCGCCCACCATTTTCTGGTCGCGCATGGTCTTGAACTTGATGATATTGAAAATCTTACCGTCTTTCCCAGGTCTTTTCTGTAGAAAAAAAGGTGTTCCCCCGTTGCAAACCGTCAACATAATCGCAATAACCAAAAACAGCGGACTGAATATGATCAGTGCAGTAAAAGCTACCAGAAAGTCGATAAGGGGTTTGAGTTGAGATTCGTACATTCAGTATGGTTTGGTTAGATATTTTGGTGAAAAAACCCGATCCTTATTTCGGTTTTTGAGTCTATCTAGCGAGCGATTTTCTTCGGTAAGATACATATACAATAATGCCTATTGCCGTAATGGCAAGAAGGGGGATGTAGTCGTCGATGGGTAAATCATCGTCTCCCGGAGGGCCTTTAAACTCTTCAGCTGGAGCCGAAGAGTTTGCACTAACTGATGCTCCAGTGCTTTCTGACTCCTTAAATCGGTTCGTTTCCTCTTGTGCATGGGAGAACCCATAAATCAGCAATATTAATATAAAAAGTGTTTTTTTCATTGTAAATAATCAGATGCAAATATATCAAATAATGATTAATCTAAAACAAATGTTAAAAAAAAATCAAATTCTTTTTTTTCTTATTAAAATTTTTATTACGTATTTATCAAGATGTTTAGAGTCTTTATATCAGTTAAATCATTTAATATGTTATTAATTAATTTTACAATAACACTTTTTATATTTCTGTTTTTTACTTTCAATTAGAAAATCAATAAAATACTAATGGTGGAGGTGTTCTACCATTATGCATCTTTTAATTTCTAATTTTCCTAATTGATGTTGATGAACCCTGATTAATTTTTAAAATATAAACTCCGGCGGCGATATCTTTACCGCTAATGATGACTTCTTTGCTATTACCTCGTTTATGAATGATTAGGCGACCAACCGTGTCGAAAACCTCAACACTGTTGATCTGCTTATTCAAAGATTTCACTACAAAATCTTTCCCATTGCGGTACACCATTACATTTTGATTTGAATTTTCACCAGTTGCTAAAGTAGTTTGGGGTTTGTAGATTATCTCAAACCGGTTCAGCAACTCGCCTTCATTTGCGGTGTAGCTGTATGAACCTTCACTTAAGTCTGTTACAATTCCTTGCAATTTATCCCTAAGATATATTTTCTGGTTGGTCGCAAAAATACCTTCTTTATATTCAATTCCAATGGTATAAGTTCCTACGCTGAAATTGTTGGATCCCAGGTGTACTACATCGTCAATTAAGAGTGGATAAATTCTACCCTGAATCGCCAATTTTTGATCATCCACCAAACTGTAAAAGCTATCGTTTGAGCTCATTGCAGGTGCGTCATATCCAAGATCAAAATCGTTTGAGCTTCCCTCTGCATAACCGATTAGCAATATATTCTTGTTTCCAACGGGTGAAGTTTGGTAGAGCCAAAAACGATCGGTCGAATTGCTGTTCGCAGATCTGGAGTTGAAAAACACAGAATACTTTGAACCATCTATATTTTCCTTGGTTCTTATGCTGTTATTGAACTTGAGCTTTTTCTCATCTGCATTCATATTTTCAACTGCAGGTTTTGCCAGAATAAGGAATCCTTGTCCTGGTTTCACAATTTTAGTAGGATATGCCGATGAGCCGCTTGCACTACCGGCCGCAGGAACTCCCCCTAGAAAGTTTAAAGTTGCGTAATTATTAGCAGTATAATTGCTATAAGAGCCATTTCCTGTAGATATAACGGTACCGGTTACCGCATTGGTATTTGTCCAGAAATAGAAAACTCCATCAACCACGGATGTGTTTTCGGCAACTAGTTTGCTTAAATCTATATTTGAAGGAAACGGATTGGAAACCATATTAAGTCCAGCCCTTTCTCTACCGTTAGGTGATGGGATTGCTGCATGATATTCCAGTGGAAAAGTAATATTATCATTCTCATTATTTGGTTTTCCGATGAATTTTCCCTGCCAAAATTCTCGAGTATTGGTGTTCCAGTTGTTTGGTGCCCGAATCGCATATCCTTTGGCTGGAACGAACGAGGTGGTGGCATAATTCGGCACAGAAGCAAACGATCCGTCTATCTCATTGTAGGTATAGAATCTCGTAGAAATTGTATTTGGCGAGAAACCTTTGAAAATCTGTCCCTGTACAGGCGAACCCCAATACGTATATTCCTGCCGCTTCATTAAAGAGAAGCGGTGTTGCTCGATTTTGGCTTTGGAATTATCGGCATTATCATTCTGCATGAGTATCGCGTTGTTATCTAAAAAGAAATTTCCGGTGGTTCCATTGGTATTGTCGATACCTCCTTTTGCCCAAAAGACATTGGGTTGTGGAGCGGTTGTACCATTAAAATCGGCAGTTGCAGGAACTTTCAACGTTGCATCGGCTGCAGAGACGGTGGTCATTTCGTTGACGATGGTTTCGCCGGTGGCGGTTTTGGTACCACTACCTGAAATTTTCAAATTGGCGTAATGAGCATCTGCTGGTTTGGAAACTGCTTTGTTTGTCACAATTTGTTCTACAGGTGAAGTTGTAACACCGTTATATTCAATTATTGAATTTGGTAAAAGTTCTATCGTTGGGTTGTTGGTTGCTTTTATCGCTGTAGTAGAACCACCAGAAAACCCATCGGGATTGGCAACTTTGAAAGTTCCTGTAATTGCCGAATTATTAGGATCTATTCCTTTTACCGTAAACTTACCGCCCGACTGAAATGTAAGTCCTGATGTTGAGGTGGTTCCTGCGGAAACATCGGAGCCAGAAACTTCCACATTGAGGTACTGTTTTGGAGGGTTGCTTGCTCTTGCTTGAATTGGCTTGTCGCCAGCAAATTCAATAATCCCACCTGTCAAAGTATAATTTCCACCGAGACTTGGCTGAACACCACTTCGATAAATCTTATATCGCCCTCCCGACATTATTAATTCACCATCTTCCGCAGTAGCATCAGCAAATCCATAACCAGAATCATCAATAACTTTTCCTGTTCTGATTTCAAGTTTTCCGGCACTTGAAAATTTAATAATTCCGTTGTTTGATTTGAATTCAAGATCGTCGTTTAATGGTGGATTTTTAGTATCTAATTCTACAATGACGTATTTGCTAGATGAATTAGAAGACAAACCATTCCCGGTAAACTGGTTCTTTTTTCCTTTATAATGATAGGTCGCATTTGTTGCATACGTTCTACCTGCAGCTGGGGTTTGCACATTTCCAGTATTTGCAGTATTCGTGATACCATCTGGGGAAGTGATGACAAGCGTACTACTGTCCTCATTAGTAAAGGTTTGCGAAGTTCCGTTGAATTTGATAAGAAGTGGATCGGGAATATTTGGTGCAACAGGGTTATTGAATCCAAAATCGAATGTTGCGCCTGTACTTACTCTAAAAGTAGACTTGTCGCCCAAAGTGAGATTATTATTAATTAATTTTGTGTAACCTTTACTGACATTAAACGCAATGTTCGATGCAGTTAATTGATTTATTGCATTGATATTTTGTGCGTTACTTGCGGTACCACCATTACGCACAAAATTAAATTTTGTATTAGTACTATTAGAAGTTGCAAATAAATTTCCACTCAAATTTAAATTTCCACTCAAGTTTATCGTACCTGTTCCACTGGCTTTGTTCATATCTAAATCACCAGAATTAATGTTTAGATCACCCAAAACATTCAGTTCTCCTATACCTCCAGCTACTTGACTTAAAATAATTGATCCTCCATCTAATTGTACATTTTTCAATACGTTCAGTGTCATTTTTAAACTACCACCAGCTAGTTGTAAAACTGTTTTACCAGAGCCACTTTTTGATAAGTTTCCATTAACATTAATATTTTTTGAAGAACCGGTTGTAGTCTGGATCTGTATAGTACCTGCACCTTTTATAATAAAATCACCACCTATGTCAATTGTACCGGCGTTTAGATTCATATTATTAGAAGTATCATCACTCTTAATTGAAAAATCTTTATTTGTCAATTTAAAGGTTTCATTTGGGAAGACCGTCCAATTCCCAGCAATCCCAGAAGTTCCTATGTCAATATCTAAATAACCGAATTTTGTTCCTAAACTATTATTGGTAATATTAACTTCATTATTAAATAATTTTTGCGTCTGATCCCATTTGGTAAAGGAGAAAACCGATAGACCTGCAAAATTCTCATCACCTGTCCAAAGATTTTGTAAATAATTGTTAATGAAAACATAACCTTCATCTTCAACAGTGAATTTGGAGGTCGCATTTCGAACAAAATTATAGTATGCGCTTCCGATTGTTAAAGTTGCATTTTTGCGTACATATAAATTTGTTCCTGCACCAATTGAAAAATATCCAATTACCTCAACGGTACCTGCTTTAATATCCAAGGACTTTCCATCTGCAATTCTTAACCCTGTAGTAGTATCGGCTGAATAAACATATCCTCCTTCAACAATAATATTATTATATGTTGCTCCACCTGCAACATTAACAGAACCACTATTTAAATAAATTGTTTCCGGTTTTGTTGTTAAATTCTGTGGGGAAAATGATGCACTTGGGCCTGTAACATCTACCCAAGTACTGCCATTCCATCTTTGCCAAGGATATATACTAGATTGAGCATTAGTTGAATTAAAGAAAATATTGCCCAAAAAAGCTGGGTTGGTTCTATAATCACCATTTACATACGTAATTGCGCTTACGACTACGTTTACTGTGGTGCTTCCGGCTTTATAATTGCTTGTAGCTGCTTGGTTTACGGTTAAAGTTTCTGTACCGGCATTTGCGCCAATTATTTGCCAAGGTGCAGAAGCAGATAGCGTAGCAAAACCGTTGTTTGAAATCGAATAACTTAAAGTTCCATTAGATGTAGAAGTAATATTTGCACCCGGCAAGTCGTAAGTACCGCCTACTGATAGTGTAATTGTAGAGGTTGTAAATTGAGGAGTTCCTAAAGTAATATTTGCGAAAAGTCCTGTTGGCTGAATTAAGTTATAGTTTCCCGCATCGGTTCCTGAAATGGTGTAATTTGCAGTTACAACGATATTATTACCCACATTGGTTTGTGCGAAAGTTCCCGTGCCGGCAGAAAGGTTTACAGTATCGCCACTTAAAACACCCGCCGTTATTGTTCCCCCGCTTATTGTTGCGGCATTTGTTCCGTCATATTCTTTGTTCTGTGCTGTAGCATTGGTAATATTTAAATCTTTTTTGGTGATGTTTGCCGTAAGTGTGGGTTGAGTGAGCAAGTAATTGTCTGCACTTGCCCCAGTTAACATAAAGTTTGTGGTAACCGGTTTACCGTTCCCTGCATTTTTATTATTAAAGTTTGCATTTACTGAAGGCGATAATGCAACATCGTCACCAGTAACTTTATTATTGAGTGTAGGCGAGCCGTTTAGAATGGCGGTAGTATTTGCATCGTAAGTTTTATTGTTTGCAGAAACACCGGTTATAGTGAGAGGTCTTTTATCTACAGTGAAACTTTGCGATACAGCAGTCGCCGCATTCCAATTTGAATTACCGCTTTGCGAGGCAGTAATGTTAGTTGTACCAGCTTTAAGAATGGTTAACATATTCCCAGAAACGGATGCTACGGTAGGATTTGAACTTGTATAAGTTATTGTCAAACCTGATGTTGCATTGGCTGACAATGTTATATAAGCCGACCCATACTCCGCGTTTACTAAACTGCCAAAAGTTATGGTTTGATTGGCTTTTCCAATATTAAAAGTAAAAGTCGCCGGGGAACTCGTTCCATTGGCATTTGTTGCAGTAACATCTACAGAATAATTACCTGCGGTAGTTGGTATACCCGAAAAAATTCTTGTTCCCGAATCAAAAGAAATTCCTGGAGGCAATGTTCCAGTAAGCGTATAGCTTGTTGGGTTATTCGTTGCTGAAATTGTCTGCGAAAATGAAGTATCAACAGTACCTGTGTATGAAGCTCCAGTAACTACTGGCGGTGATGATGTGGTCACAGTTAAAGTTGCCGGATTGGAAGTTACACTACAAGTTCCCGAAGAAACTTTTACGCGGTATTGATACCCACTCATTGCGGTGGTAGTTGCTGGTGTGGTATAACTACTTGATGTTTCACCGCTAATATCACTCCATGTCGTTCCACTATTTGTGGAAACTTGCCATTGATAGGTAAGTGATAAACCAGAAGCCGCGACAGTAAAGTTGGCTGTGGCCGGAACGAGAACTGCTGTATCACTTGGGTTCATGGTAATTGTTGGGTTAGTGCAGGATAAAGTACCTTTTAAAATAACATCATCAATACCCGCAGTATTAATACCCTCATTTCCAGTAAAACGGATTCTCAGATTTGAGGTTGAAGGCAAACCTGTCATACTACGTAAATACCAACCGGCCGTACCAGTTCCGGTACTAAGATTTGTATATGTTAATTGACTGTAATTAATGCCATCAGAACTTAACTCAACTTTAATCGGCTGGGTCGCTGCATTAGTTGCTTTTCGTAATCCTACTGATAATTGAAGACCAGTATAACCTGTAGTGTTGATTCCCGAAATTTCAATATACTTTGTGATAACGTTTAGTAAAACATTGCCATTTCCTGATGCGCCAGCATAAGTAGTACTTGGAGTACTAGTCCTAACGTCTGTTCCCGAAGTACCTGCCGTAAAGTTAAGAACACCATAATTCTGAAATCCCGTGTATATATTTACTGACGTATTTGCAGAAGGATTACCAAAATCCTCCGAAAAAACCGTCGTCTGCCCCCACCCTTTCACCGCCACAATCAGCAGTACCAGGAAAAATAATTTATATAAAGAAAATAGCTTTGTCTTCATCTCAAAGAATTTAGGGTGCAAAATTACATTTTTTTTAATTTCAATTTTTAAATTTTTGTTAATTATTTATTAAAATGACTACCCTTTTTTCAACGGTTTGCAAAATTGGTTTATACAATCCGCCGAAAAACATGCATATTATTACATTCTTTGAATAAAACCCAACAACAAAAAGGTTTACAGAAGAAAATTATTCTTAAACGGCTTGTTGTAAAGGGATTGATGAGTTTGGCGAGGTAGTGGGATTGATAGGAAGCAACCACCCAGCTGCTGGCTGCGCCGACGCACCACCCCTCCAAAGGAGGGGAAGATTTCCGCTCGATTGACATGGGTGGTAATTAAAACAAAAAAAGACGCCCTAAAAAAGGCGTCTTGCTATATTTACTTGTTTTTCTTATTTTCGAATCTTCTTGCTATACTGATCACCGTTTTTCAAAATGACGTTCACAACATAGATTCCATCCACGAAATCAGCAGCAGGGAATCTCACCTCGCTAGAATTACTTTTCTTTAGGAGAGACATTCTACCAGAGGTATCAAAAACCTCTACCGTACTGATAGAACCGCTATCTGAACGTACCACAAAATCTGCTCCGTCTCGATATATTAAAACTCCATCTTTTGCATTACTGTCTGTGGCAAGCACCGCGCCCGGTTTGTAAATAATTTCGAAACGGTTATTGTTTAACCCTGCAACACTTGTATAGGTGTAGGATGCTTCAGACAGATTGGTGATGATTCCGGTTTGATTATCTTTTAAGTAAATCGCCTGACCTCCCGCAAAAACACCTTCCCGATCGCCGAGTGAAATGGTGTAATTACCATCCTGGAAATGGCTCATTCCCAAAGTCACCACATCGCTATCTGCGAACGGATACTGTCGCCCTTGAATCAATAACCTTTTATTCTCATTCATCATAAAGAACTGGTCGTTGCCGTTTCCAGGGAAAATGGCATCATAACCCGCATCATAACCATTTGTACCGCCCTCGACATATCCGATCAAAACCGTATTTTTGGTGTCGATTGGTGTGATTAAATTCAACCAGAATCTAGATTTTTCGTTGTTCGCACCTGTTCCTTTATTAAAGAAAGGCGCCGCATTTCCCAGCTCGGTACGAATATGGTTTTTAAACTGAACCGAACCATTTTGAGCTACTTCCGCAAGAAAACCTTGTCCAACTTTAATTATATTTGATGGAGCTGGCCCAACAGATGCTCCCGTAGAAGTGGTGGCACTTACTCCACCCACTCCGGAATAAGATGCATAACCGTTTCCGTTATAGCTTCCAAAGGTTCCGTTTCCGGTGGTGGTATTACCGGTCCAAGTTGCATAATTAGTCCAGAAATAAAAAGTTCCGGTCAATAAGCCAACATTATCTGCCTTTAATAAATCAAGATTGATATTGGACGGATAGGGATTCCCAATCAAGTTTCGCCCTTTTCCTGCACCGGAATAAGTAACAGGCACACCCGGAATCAGACCATTATTTGGTTTACCGGTAAAAGTGCCGACAAATGTTGAAGCGCTTGCCGGCGAAAAATTATCAGGTGCACGAATCACATATCCTTTTCCTGGCACCATTGGTGCTGAATTGGCGATTGTGGTAAATGAATCGTCAATTTCATTGTATCTGTAAAATCTGCTATTAACGGTAAGTGGAGAAAACGCTTTCAACTGCTGATTGTCCACAGGTGTTCCCCAATAGGTATAATCGAGCCGTTTCATTGTAGAGTTGCGTTTTACCATGATATTGTTACCCATAAAAGTACCGCTATCGTTAATTTGGATTAGGTTTCCATTAGATTCCACCACGATATTGCCGGTGTTGGTAATATTGTTTAAAACTTCCACGAAAGAGTTGGCACCAATAGTAAGTGTAGCACCTGCATCTACTGTACAGTTACAAGCCTTGAAACTTCCATTAACCGAGCTATCGTAATCGCTTTTGATAATCGCAGCTATTCCATTTCCATTTGGTGTCCCTAGATCCCAACCGTTGTTATAAGTTGATGCAGCACCCACGGTTACTACTCCGCTTATATTGGTCGTGCCGTTCCATTGCCCACCACCTGAAGCTGAATATCCTACATAATACCAAGAGCATCCTGCATTTCTAAATCGATACGTGTAATAATATGTACCAGCAATAGTAGGTCTGAAATCAACTACATACTCATCGTTATTCGTTCCGCCACCTCCAGCATTAAAAGTAGGAGTAAAAGTTGTCCAGTTTGCAGCTGGCCAAGTACTAGGATCGGCAGATCCTGTACCGTAACCAAACTGCACTTCTATTTTTGTAGATGGTCCTGTTACAGCATTAGTTGCTGTCGTAATACCTTCTTGGTAAACCTGACCATATACCAGATACTCGGACGCAGCACACATATATCCCGTCTCAGAACTTTGGGTCATCAATCCACCGTAGGTGATTGAAGTTACCAATACATTTGAACTCGTTACCATTCCACAAGAATTTGTTACCGTAACATGATAAGTCCCATTCTTTGTTGGAGTATATGAGTTTGAATTGTTACCAACTGGGTTGCTTCCCTCATACCACTGATACGCAGCGTTACTGCCAGTTACAGCAATAGTGAGCGGGCTATAGTTCGTACCACAAACCAATTGCTCTACCGGTTGGTTTGCAATTGCCAAAGCATTATCAACGATTAATGTTCTTACCGGACTAGTTGATGCATTATACAAACCGTTATCTCCGCCATATACGAAACCGCATGATCCCGATTTAAATCTGAAAGTATAGTTATAAGTTCCTGCCACCGTAGGAGTCCAGGAATATTTGAATTCATCATTATTACCATTTTGCAAATTAAAAGTTGCGGCAACCCAAGTCCACCCAGTAGAAGAGGTAGGATCACTGCTTGTGGTCGAATATCCAAAATCCGCTGACACTCCTACTCCTTGTCCCGCAGCTTCCGTTATTCCTGAGATATAAACCTGTCCTGTTGGTGTCAATGAAGTTCCAGAACAAACTGCACTTGCAAGCCCAGAGTTGATGTTGGCCCAACTTGCGACTTTTCCAATAATAATTGCAACAGAATCTGAATACGCTGTACTCGCTGAAAAAGAGCAATTCACCTTCAATCGATACCAAGTGGTTTGTGTAATGGTTGGCGTTGTATAATTTGTATAAGTTGATGATGCAGTTCCGATATTTGTAAACGTAGTTCCATCAGTTGAACTCTGCCATTGATAGGTAATTCCACTAAAGCCGGAAGTATAACCACTCGCAGAAATCGTTGTACTTCCTGAATCACAAAATGATTTAACAGCGGCAGAAATCGTACCACCAGAAGGTGTGCCTGTACAAGCAGTTATTCCTTTTATTACAATATTATCGATAACAAATCCTGGTTGGTTGCGTGTACTATTATCATTGTTCCATCGAAAACCTATCTGAAAAATAGTATTATCAACCGATGAGGGTAAAGAAACTATTGCGGATTGGGTCGTGGAATTATCATAATATCTTCCATCATTATTTGGTCCTCCTGTTGCCATAGCAATCCAAGTTCCTGTAGTTCCCAATCTATATACTACTTGTCCATAATCATAATAAGTACCAAAACGGCTTCTTTCCCCATCTGCTTTCCAGTTGAAGTTAATTGTTATAGAACCATAATTGTTTGTATTTATCGTCCTATACACTACAATTGAGGTATCTGGATTTGTATTTCTATAATTTCCCGGAATTACGCTGTCTCCATCATAATTAGCAATCATCAACGAGTTTCCATCAATATTATAATTTAATGCATATATTCCCCAAATGTTTGCACTTACTCCATTCGTTGGTGTTATACTACTCATCCATCCGCTGTATGGTATTGAAGTTAAATAACCCGTATTCAATGAATTAAAATTCTCAGAGTAAATAGTAGTCTGGGCTTTTAATGGAAAAGCTGTAAAAGTAAAAAATATAAAAATCCAGAATGTATGCAGGTTTCTGCGTAAATAGATAGATTTATTTTTCATAGCAGGGTGTTTTAGATAGATGTGGTTATTATGTTTTTATAAAAAAGCAAAACTTTAATTGGCAAATTTATGAATTAATATCTTATTTTTCATAAAATACGTTAAAAAATAAAGTTTTTTTTCGCTAAAATCTCCCTTATTTATTTAGTGCAAGAATTCATAACATCAGAATAGCGTCAGTAATTAAATCCTTCCATCAAGTTTTCCGACGAAATTTTTCCGAAATAATCAGTTACATCAATGGCCAAATTATTTTTAAACTGTCCAAATTTCTGTCGCCATTAAAACTGCTGTCATGCCAACGACCGGAGGAATCTTGCAGATCGTTCATTCTTATAAGGTAGGTTCAGGATAAACATTAGGCTTGTGGCCGCTTGGAGAGCAGCGGCAGCGCTGGGTCTTGGAGAGGCAACAGGAATATTAAGATGCGTTAGTTTCCCAACCATCACCCAACATTTTTCCCTATTTTTGTCAAAATATTTTCTTATGCTCCTCCTCGACTCACCCTCTCATAACGCCTATTTCAACATCGCAACTGAGGAATATCTGCTCACCCGTTTTCCCACAGAAGACCTGTTCCTTCTTTACGTGAACGCTCCGTCCATTATCGTTGGAAAATTTCAGAACACCCTCGCCGAAGTGAATTTAGATTACGTTAAAGAAAATGAGATCAAAGTGGTTCGAAGAATGTCCGGCGGCGGCGCGGTATATCATGATTTGGGAAACCTCAATTTTTCTTTTCATACTTTATTAACCGACCAGGATTTTGGCGACTTCTCGCAGTTCACGAAACCTGTACTTAATCTTTTGAACAGACTTGGAGTTCCCGCAGTTTTGAAAGGAAGAAATGATTTGCTGGTGGAGGACAAAAAATTTAGCGGAAACGCCAAATTAGCTAAAAAGGGAAAAATGATCCAACACGGCACCATCCTTCTCAATTCGGAAATGGAGATACTTGCCGAAGCCCTTAAAACCAATCCGCTGAAATTTATCGACAAAGCCACCAAATCCAATCGTGCGCGGGTAACCAACCTCATCAACTATCTTCCAAAGGAAACCACCACAGAAGATCTCAAAAAGCTGCTTACCGAAGAAATTATTCAGAATAATCCCGGAGCAGAAAGATATGTGCTCACCGTTGACGACCTCAACGCGATTCAGCACTTGGTGGAAGAAAAGTACAGCACCTGGGATTGGAATTTCGGGTTTTCCCCCAACTATAATTTCCAAAAAGCCATCAAAGTTCCGGCAGGATTTATTGAAGTGCATCTGGATGTGCACAAAGGATTAATAGAGAAAGCAAAAATCTTCGGCGACTTCTTCGCACCGGAACCCATCGAAAAATTGGAAGAAATGCTGATCGGCCAGAAACACGAAAACGACAATCTTAAAGCGTTATTCAGCAAGATCGATCTTACCTCATTTTTTGGAAAAGTTACGCCAGATGAAGTCTTGGAAGGATTTAAGTAAACGACATGCATTGTGGTCATAAGGCAAAACGCACCACTTCTTGAAAAACCTGAAAGTTATTTTTTACCTCTCAACAAAGAAATTTCCTCCTTCAAACTCAAAAACATTTCCTTCACGTCCCTTACTTCGACATTCTCCGGCTCGTATTCCTGAGTACTGATGCTGCAGGCAAACTCCCATATTTCAAAAATTTCTGGAAGCGGAATTTTAAACGGCTCATAAAAATTGTTGTCCGATTTCACGCATATCGAATTCCCTTCGTGAAACTGAAACCTTTTATACACGATACCGTCATTCGCTGTAACAAAAATATAGGTTCGGTCTGTTTTTAGGTCGGCGATATTTTCCACATACTTGCCAACAATATAGGTTCCGTCCTTGTAGGGCGGCATCGAATCTCCACCCGCCGGAAATGCCCGAAATTTGCCATTCCTCAAAAACGGCAGCGACAGTGTTTGCAAACCTTCAATATAGTCCGGATCTTGATAACCGTTCAGATAACCCATCGACGCTTTTGTGGGAATAATTTCGATCTTATTTTCACCTTTTGAATCTACGGCAACCGGAACCAAAATTTTATTTTCAGAAATCTTGACCATTTGCTCCAAAGGATACTTTCTGATGTCCACACTCAGCAAAATATCGATGCTGACATTGAAATATTTGGCAATTTTCAACAGCAAATCCAGTGGCGGTTCCGAACTGCCGTCCTCGTACTTTACATATCTGCCGCGCGTAATTTTAAGGTCGTCCGCAATTTTTTGTTGGGTAAGATTTTGGCGGTCTCTTAAAAGCCTGATGTTCTCTGAAAAGATTGACATTGTTATAAATTATAACTACAAATGTAGTAAATATTGTTATAATAACGAATGTGCACCAAAAATTTGATGACCATCTCACCAACTCGATCAATTCATTCCGAGTATGGCAAGGAATGTCGAGAAATATCATCACAGGTCATTTTTAGCTCATCCATTTCATTCAGTATAAAGGTTCGATTAAAGCAATTCCATGTGATTAAAAAAAATTGATAAATAAATGGACTAAAATTTTTGTATTGGTAAATTATTTGCATAATTTCACATCCAATTATTGAATCAGGCGTTTCTTTAAACAGAACAGGTATATTTCACCAAAAAAACTAATTTTAATGATCCTACCAAACGCTCATTTCAGAAAAACGCACCCTAGCAAAATTTTACAAATCTTGATTGTATGCAATTTATAAAAGACTATCAGCAAACCGTTTCCAAAGCCATTCACGAATATACTTTTACCGATAAGTCTGACCCGCTTTACGAACCCATTAATTATATTACTTCTCAGCACGGAAAAAGAATTCGCCCCATGATGGTTCTGATGGCGAATGAGATGTTTGGCGGCGATCACCAAAAGGCTTTAAAACCAGCTATTGGAATAGAAATCTTTCATAATTTTACACTGGTTCACGATGACATTATGGACGCAGCTGAGTTAAGAAGAAACAAACCTACTGTTCACACGTTGTATGGACTGAACGTGGGTATTTTGACTGGTGACGCCCTATTGCTGAAATCCATCAAATTTTTCGAAGATTTAGAGCCCGATCTTTACCATTCCTGTTTACAGGTATTTATTCGCAGCGGTCTTTTACTTTGCGAAGGTCAACAGCTCGACATCAATTTTCAAAAAGAAAAACAGGTGTCATTCGATGATTATTTAAAGATGATTACCTATAAAACTGGAGTTTTAAGCGCTGCATCTTTTGAAATTGGAGCTTTGATTGCAGGGGCAGATTCCGCAGAAGCTGAAAACATTTCCGCTTTCGGAAAACACCTCGGAATAGCCTTCCAAATGATGGATGACTACCTGGATGTCTTCGGTAAAGATCAACAGATAGGAAAAGTGCATGCAGGTGACATCGCAGAAAATAAAAAAACGGTTCTTTATATTTTAGCCAGAGAAAACGCAACTCAGGAAGAGCTTGAACGTTTAGATTACTGGTATGCCACAGAAAACCAAAATAAAGATAAAATACAGGCCGTAGAACAGATTTTTCGACGTACCAAAGCAGATGAAAGAGCACTTTTACTCATACACAAACATACTGATATTGCAAAAAACCATCTCGATCAAATAAAAGTGGACGACGAAAAGAAAAAACCCTTAATTGAACTTGCCCACTTTCTGCTGAAAAGGGAGTCGTAGGATTCAACAGGATTGTATTCTATTTTGATGCAGTAATCAGTTCGTTTAAAAATGATTATCTGTTGATTAAAACAATATAAAATAAAATCATTGAATAGATTTTGAGCAGGATTGATCTATAAATTCTATTTAAAAAATTGGTAAAATATTTTTTTACAATTTAAACATAAAGTATATATTTGGACTATAAATTTTAGCCAATACGACATATTCTATGAAGTCAGTCATCATCATCGGTTCCGGGTTTTCTTCTCTTGCTTCGGCTTGTTACATGGCAAAGGCAGGTTATCAAGTGACAGTTCTGGAGAAGAATGAACAATTGGGCGGCCGAGCTTCCTTATGGGAGCATAAAGGATTCCGTTTTGATATGGGTCCCAGTTGGTACTGGATGCCCGATATATTCGAAAGATTTTTTAATGACTTTGATAAAAAACCGTCCGATTACTATCAACTCGAAAAACTTTCCCCTGCATACAGAGTCATTTTTGGTCCACAGGATTATATCGATATTGCCGATAACTTAAATGACATCACGCAAACCTTTGAAGGTATAGAGCCAGGAAGTGGAAATAAAGTGTTAAAATTTATTGAGGCAGCCGGTAAAAATTATCAAGTCGCCATGCAAAATTTGGTGTACAACCCGGGCCTATCCATCATGGAACTGGTTTCTGCTGAAAGTGCTGCCCGACTTAATTTATTCGTTCAAAATATTTCCCGACAAATCCGGAATAAGATCAAGAACCCAAAACTGAGAAGTATTCTGGAATTTCCGGTTTTGTTTTTAGGTGCAAAACCTTCAAAAACCCCCGCCTTTTATAACTTCATGAATTTTGCAGACTTCGGTTTGGGAACTTGGTATCCGAAAGGAGGATTTAATGCTGTATCAATGGGAATCGTAAAACTCGCAGAAGAATTGGGAGTGAATTTTCAGGTTAATGAAAAGGTAGGTGGATTTGATTACAAAGAGGGAAAAATTTTCTCTGTAAACACCGAAAAAAATAAGTATAACGCAGACATCGTAATTTCCGGTGCTGATTATGCGCATACGGAAAAACTGCTTTCAGAAAATAGAAACTACACAGAAGAATATTGGCAGAAAAAAACGTTCGCACCCTCATCGCTTCTGTACTATGTTGCGTTCAATCGAAAAGTAAACCACCTGTTGCACCATAATTTATTTTTCGATACCGATTTCGAAGCGCACGCTGAAGAAATTTATGATACCAAAGTTTTTCCCAAAAAACCTTTATTCTATGCAAACTTCTCCAGCAAAACAGATGATTCACTTGCTCCGGAGGGAATGGAAATAGGTTTTTTTCTCATTCCTTTAGCCGTGGATTTGGATGACAGCGAAGAAATTAGAGAAAAATATTTCCGGATCATCCTCGACAGAATTAAAAAATGTACCGGCGAAGACTTAAAGGATGCCGTTTTATTCAAAAGGTCTTTCGGAGTGAATGATTTTAAAGAAAGATACAACTCCTGCCGCGGAAACGCATACGGATTGGCAAATACCCTCTTACAGACTTCATTTCTAAGACCTTCTATCAGGAATAAAAAAATAAAAAATATGTTTTATACCGGTCAGCTAACCGTTCCCGGACCCGGTGTTCCGCCGGCAATTATTTCAGGAAAGGTGGTGACGGACTACATTCTTAAAAATTTTGGACAGTGATGAATAAAATCAACTCAAAAATGATTACTCATGAATAACTTAGATATTTTCCACGACATCTCAGCGGTTACCTCAAAAATGGTCACGGAAAGATACAGTACGTCATTTTCCAGGGCCTCAAAACTCTTCAAACCCGAAATTCGTCAGCACATCTACAACATTTATGCTTTTGTTCGCCTGGCAGATGAAATTGTGGACACTTTTCACGATTATGATCAGGAGAAACTGCTGAACGAATTCGAAAGAAATTACAGTGAGGCTCTTTACAACGGAATTTCTTTAAATCCTGTGCTGTACTCATTTTGCAAAACCCAGAAGGAAAAAAATATTCCGCAGGATTTGGTGGACGCTTTTTTGCGGTCGATGCGCATGGATTTAGGAGAAATTAAGGATATGAGCGATGCCAAGTTCAGTGAATATATTTACGGCAGCTCCGAAGTGGTGGGATTGATGTGTCTTAAAGTTTTCGTCAATGGCAATCAGGATGAATACGAAAAACTGAAACCCTACGCGCAAAGTTTGGGTGCGGCCTTTCAAAAAATTAATTTCTTAAGGGATATCAATGCAGATTTCAACGATTTGCAAAGAACCTATTTCCCCGGAATCGATTTTCAAAGTTTCTCGGCAGCCGATAAAAAATTGATTGAAGAAGATATTGCCGCCGATTTTAAATATGCCTTGATCGGGATAAAACAACTTCCTTTATCGAGTCGGTTAGCGGTTTTTATGGCTTACAAATATTATATCAGTCTTTTTGAAAAAATCCGTAAATGTAAACCCGAACTCCTCATGAAAAAAAGAATCAGGGTTTCCAATGCACGGAAATTATACCTCTTTGGCGAAATGATGGTGAGCAAAAATTTTAATTTGGTGAAGTTTTGAAAAGTAGAAATTTAATACTGTTAATGATTTTTCTAATGACAAATGGTCTACAGGCGCAGAATCCTCTCGGCTACAGAACGGATATCGGGCGTGCAGAAAATTCCGCTTCAGAATCTAAAAAATTTTTACTGAAAATGGATGCGGAATTCAGAAAAACCAAAATGCCAATCTATCTGGCTTTATATGGCGTTGCGAATTTTTTTCAGGCCAAACATTCCTTTAATCCAATAACCAAAATTTCGTACTTCAACAAAGGAAAAGAGTATCTGGAAAAAGCAGTTGAATCAGACCCAAATAATTTAGAAATCAGATTTTTAAGGTATCTTTCGCAAAAGAAAACACCTAAAATATTGGGCTACAGTCAACATTTAATGGAAGATGAGCGGTTTTTGAGAAACAATCTGGCCAAATCTTCTGACACAGAATTGATAACGGAGATCAAAAAAAGTTTAAATATAAAATAATTGCGCCATGACAGTTTTAACCTATATCATGATCACACTTGGAGTGTTCGTAGCAATGGAAGCCGTGACCTGGCTTACCCACAAATACGTTATGCACGGCTTGGGTTGGTATTTTCATGAGGATCATCATCAACCGGGTTATCCGCATGTGTTTGAAAAAAACGACTTCTTTTTTGTCGTGTTTGCAATTCCAAGTATTGCCCTCTTTTATTTTGGTACCGCAAACGGAATCAACTGGCTGTTTTTCGTAGGTCTTGGTATTTTGTTGTATGGAATTTGCTATTTTTTAGTGCACGATGTGTTGATACACCGTCGTTTCAAATGGTTCGATAAAACAAACAACTGGTATTTTAGGGGTTTGCGAAAAGCCCACAAAATGCACCACAAACATTTGGGAAAAGAAGATGGGGAATGTTTCGGGATGCTGTTTGTGCCGTTCAAATATTTTAGAGAAGCCAGAGCTTCTGGTCAAAAAACATAGATTTTGGAACATTACTATTATCTTTTTTTAAACATCGCAAGTTTCATCATCCCTTTTGTCTTCAGCTTTGAAAAGAAATGGATGCATTTTATTCGCTTTTGGAAACCCTATTTCTCGGCCATCATTGTGGTTGGTTTATTTTTCATTTTGTGGGACATCTATTTTGCTTACCAAAATGTGTGGGGCTTTAACAACCAATATTTGGTCGGTTTCTACTTGTTTAAACTTCCTGTTGAAGAGTGGCTGTTTTTTCTTCTAATTCCTTATTCCAGCAATTTTATCCATTATTCCCTGGAATATTTTTTTCCGAAATTGATGCTTCCTGAAAAAGTTTCGTCCATCATTACTGTTTTACTTTTAATCGTTGCTTTCACGATAACGGTACTGAATTTTGATAAAACGTATACGGTCGTGAATTTCGGTGTTTTTTCAGTATTGATGATGCTGCAACTCATCTACAAATGGTCGTATATAAGGAGGTTTTACCTCAGCTTTATCATTATTTACATTGTCTTCTTCTTGGTAAATTCAGCACTCACCGGTTCTTTCTCGGAGAATCCGGTTGTATTTTACGACAATGCAGAAAATCTCGGAATCCGAATTGGAACCATGCCTCTGGAAGACAGTTTTTATTGTTTCAGCATGCTGTATTCCAGTGTGGTGATTTTTGAGATCCTCCGAAGAAAATGGGGATATTGCCTGTCAATGGATTATAGCAAATGTAAGTAGTGTGCATGGAAACTTGTTTCCAACAGGAACAAAAATCCCGAACCGTCTTCCAAAAAATCAACAATAAAATTTTGTAGTAGTAGTAAACAAGCTTAGCCTAAATTATTTTCTTTTTTGCGGCAACAGTTTACCCAGATCTTCAAAAGAAGAATTTTTATGTTCATGGTAAACATTGAAATGAAATTCATTCAGTTTTTTCAGAGTCTTCAAAAGAATTCTCTTTTCTTCATCAAATAAGTCCGCAGAAAGTATTTTTGCCACCTCGGTAACTTCCGTACTGGATTTTTTAAACAAATCTAAACCCGATTTTGTAAGCTTTACTCGGGTACTTCTTTTATCCTCCTTATCAGCAAACTCCTCTATCAAACCGTATTTCAGTAATCTTTTGATGATTTCAATTCCGGTTTGTTTTTCGTGCCCGTTTTTTTCCACCAGCTGCATTTTGGTCAGCGAATCATAATCTGCCAAACGGTAGAGATACGTAAATTCTTCATTGGCCAGTTGCGGATAATTCTGTAAACCCTTTCTAATCATTTGCTTGGCAAATCGATTCAGCAAAAGAATTTGCTTGCAGATTTCGTTCTCCAAATCATTCACGGTCAACTCATACTTTTTAAAAAGATGTTTGGGGTTTTCCCTTTCGTACGCCTTTGTATTAAGCCAATTCCGAAAATCGTCCAGTGAATTGGAGTGGGTTTGACTACTGAAATCCTCCATCTCGTTTACAAGTTCTTTTAATAAGCTAAAATCCATTCTTAAAGTTCTGAGATCAAAATTACTAAACTTTGAATCAATTGCAAGTCGCAAGTGATTTTTATTTACTGTTTTTGGATATATGGAGCTATACTCCTTCCTTTGAAAGTTAAAATGATTATTGCTGAAAAAATTTCTTCTGAATAAAATTTGAATCATCCTGTAAGCCTGATGATCTCTGAAAAAATAAATATTGTTATAAATTATAACTAAAAACGTAATATATATTGTTACAAATAGTAATAATTTTGCAGTATGAACCGCGCCATTGTACACATGGATTTAGATACCTTTTTCGTTTCCTGCGAAAGAGTGAAGCATTCCGAACTGATTGGAAAACCCATCATTATTGGTGGCGGAGATCGTGGCGTGGTGGCTTCCTGTTCGTATGAAACTAGATTTTTTGGCGTCCGTTCTGCAATGCCGATGAAGATGGCCTTAAAACTTTGTCCGGACGCCAAAGTCATTAAAGGCGACATGGAACTGTATTCCCAAAAATCCCAAGAAGTCACGGAAATTATCCGCGAAAAAGTTCCCGTTTTAGAAAAAGCAAGCGTGGATGAATTCTACCTCGATTTATCGGGAATGGACAAGTTTTTTGGCTGCTACAAATGGACTTGCGAAATTGCCGATTCTGTAAGAAAAAACACGGGACTTCCCATCAGTTTTGCACTTTCCACCAATAAAACCGTTTCAAAAATTGGAACGGGAGAAGCAAAACCCGCCGGAAAACTGGAGATTGATGAACCACACATCAAACCTTTCCTCAATCCGCTTTCCATCCGAAAAATTCCCATGGTAGGAAATGCAACGTTTCAGTTGCTTTCAAGAATTGGCGTGCGAAAAATCCAGACTTTATCGGAAATGCCCGTTGAAGTTTTGCAGCAAATGATCGGAAAAAACGGCACCGAACTTTGGCGAAAAGCCAACGGAATTGATGAAACACCGGTCGTTCAATATTCCGAAAGAAAATCCATTTCTACGGAACACACGTTTTCGCAGGACACGATTGATGTGCAAAATATGCAAAGTTTGCTTTCCGGAATGGTGGAACAGCTTTGTTTTCAGCTTCGGAGCGAAAAGTGGCTCACTTCCGTCGTCACCGTAAAAATTCGGTACGCCAATTTCGACACGGAAACAAAACAGGTGAAAATTCCTTACACCGCCGTTGACCACACCATTTTGAAATATGTAACCGAACTTTTCAAAAAATTGTACACCCGAAGAATGCGGCTGCGGTTAATCGGTGTAAGATTTTCTGGCCTCGTTCACGGAAACCATCAGATGAATCTGTTTGAAGACACCGAAGAACTCATCAATCTTTATCAGGCAATGGATAAAATGAAAATAAGGTTTGGAAAAAATGCTTTGGGACGAGCGTCGGGAATTTTGCGTGAGGGCGCGAGCGAAGCGAGCGCCAAAAGAGTATAGTATTAGCGCATAAAAGACCGACCTAGAAGAATTTTGAAATCATCATTTATCATTTATCAACCATCATTCATCAACTATCAACCATCAATCATCAATCATGTTCCTCAACTGCCACACTTTTCACAGCTTACGTTACGGCACCTTATCAGTGGAAGAACTGGTGAAGCAAGCTTCGGAATGCGGTGTTTCGGAGCTTGTTCTTACCGACATCAATACGGTTACCGCGATTTATGATTTCAAAAAAGAATGCGAAAAATTTGGAATTAAACCGATTGTCGGCGTGGAAATTCGGAAAGAAAATCGCTTGCTGTACATCGCCATTGCAAAGGACGAAATGGGAATTTGGGAAATCAACCGAATGTTGACGAACCATAATTGCGAGGGTGCAGAACTTCCCGAAATTTCACCCAATTTCAAAAGGGTTTTCGTGTTGTATCCTTTAGAAAATAGTCCGGAAAATTTAAAGGAAAACGAATTTATCGGAATTAAAGAAGAACAGTTAAACCTTTTAATTCAGCCAAAATTTCAGGCATTTTTAGACAAAATGGTGATTCTGCATCCTGTAACTTTTAAAACAAAGAGAGAATTCAACCTTCATAAAATTTTAAGGGCAATTGATGGCAACACGCTGATTTCCAAACTGGAAGAAAACGATTTTTGTCAGCCAAGTGAATTTTTTAAACCGGTAAATGAAATTTTAAAAAAATTTAAAGATCATCCCAAAATCATTGAAAATACTCGGAATTTATTGCACACCTGTAGATTCAAATACAATTTTAAAACACCCAAAAACAAGCAGCATTTTACCGAAAGCCAGGAAAGTGACCGATTGCTTCTGCGGAAACTCGCTTATGAAGGCCTCGAAAAAAGATATCCCGAAAAGAACGAAAAAATTCTAAAACGGATGGAAAAAGAACTCTCGGTGATTGATCAATTAAAATTTTCCGGATATTTCCTCATCACCTGGGACATCGTTCAACACAGCAACAGTCGTGGTTTCATGCATGTTGGAAGAGGAAGTGGCGCCAATTCTATGGTGAGTTATTGCCTGGGAATTACAGACATTTGTCCCATTGAACTTGATCTTTATTTTGAACGTTTTTTAAATTTAAACCGAAAAAGTCCGCCCGATTTCGATATCGATTGGAGTTGGCGAGAACGCGATGAAATTCTGAAATACATTTTTGGAAAATACGGAAAAGACCACGTTGCTTTTTGCGGAACCAATGTAGAATTTAAGTACCGCTCTATTTTTCGGGAAGTGGGTAAAGCATTTGGTTTGCCAAAAGAAGAACTGGATGAGTTGGCGAAAAACCCAATGGCGCTTCACGATAATAATGAGGTGGTAAAACTCGTGCAGAAATACGGAATGTTGCTCGAAAAATTTCCCAATCAGCGAAGCATGCATTCTTGTGGAATCATAATTTCGGAGGAACCCATTACCCATTACACGGCTTTGGAAATGCCGCCAAAAGGTTTTCCCATCGTTCAGTTCGACATGAATGTGGCGGAAGATATTGGTTTTGAAAAATTCGACATTCTTTCTCAACGAGGTTTGGGAACGATAAAGGACACGGTAGATCTCGTGAAAAAAAATCGTGGAATTAGCGTTGACATTCGAGATATTTCCCTTTCAAAAGACGAAGCAAAATGCAACGAATATTTGGGTGTCGGGAAAACTTTGGGATGCTTTTACATCGAAAGTCCGGCAATGCGCGGATTGTTAAGACGCTTAAAATGCGACAATTACAAAATTTTGGTGGCTGCTTCATCCATCATTCGTCCCGGAGTTGCGCAAAGCGGAATGATGCGCGAATACATTTTCCGGCACAACAATCCCGATAAGTTTGAATATTTTCATCCTGTTTTTGAAGAACATCTCGGAGAAACTTACGGAATTATGGTGTATCAGGAAGATGTGATCAAAATTGCCATGCATTTTGGCGGAGTTTCTGCAGACAAGGGCGATATTTTGCGCCGTGCAATGAGCGGAAAAGAGCGTTCCATCAAAAAATTGCAGGAAGTTCGGGATGAGTTTTTCGATTCCTGCAAAAAATTGGGACATCCGGAAAAATTATCGGCAGAAGTTTATCGGCAGATTGAGAGTTTTGCGGGATATTCTTTTTGCAAGGCGCATTCTGCTTCTTATGCCGTGGAAAGTTACCAGAGTCTCTATCTGAAAGTTTATTTTCCGATTGAGTTTATGGTTTCGGCAATTAATAATGGTGGTGGATTTTACCGAACTGAAGTGTATGTACACGAATGCAGAATGAGCGGCGGGAAAATTCACAATCCTTGTGTAAATAAAAGCATTTTTGAAACAACGGTTTATGGCGAAGATGTTTTTTTGGGTTTGATGCACATTGAAAAATTGGAAGCGAGAATTGCCCAGTTTATTCCCGAAGAACGAGAAAAAAATGGCGATTTCACTTCTTTGGAAGACTTTGTTAAACGAGTTCCTATCGGAATTGAGACGTTGCAGATTTTAATTTTCACCGGCGCATTTCGTTTTACAGGAAAACAAAAAAACGAACTGTTGATTGAGGCGAGATTGTTGATGATCAACTTTAAGCCGGAATATCGTTTGCCTTCATTTTTTGAAACTCCGAAAAAGGATTATGAGTTACCACAGTTGAAACGAAACCCCTTCGAAGATGCTTTCGACGAAATTGAAATACTGGGATTTCCCGTTTCCTGCAGCCCGTTTGATTTGTTGCAGACAAAATACCGTGGTTCGGTGATGGCGAAAGATTTAATTAAATTTCATAAGAAGCAGGTCAAAATGTTGGCGTATCTCATTTCAAGAAAGCACGTTCCCACCAAAAAAGGCACGATGTTTTTCGGAACTTGGATTGATGTGGAAGGAAATTATTTCGACACGGCACATTTTCCCGATAATTTAAAACAGTACCCGTTTCAAGGCGGCGGTTGTTATCTTCTGCTTGGAATTGTGGAAGTTGATTTTCACTTTCCTACCATCACGATTCTAAAGATGGCAAAAATGCCTTTCATTCCCGACCCGAGATATTCTGAAGACAAAGAAAAAGAATTTGAAATTCACCGAAAAATCAACGAAGATGTGAGTATGACTTGGCGAAAACCCTATCCGCAGGAACACGAAATTGGTTTGCCGAGAGAGAAGATGATCAACTCCTAAGAAGCAAAAAAAAACGAAGATTCTGAACTAAAACGAAGCAGCTTTTGAGCATGGCCATTGACCTCTAAAATCTTCCACGAAGTGTATTGACACCCGCTTTCCTTCTTAAATTTTTAGATGAAAAATGAGAAAAGTATTCTATGCAGAAATTCTAAAGTGAAAAAAAGGAAAATGCTTTTTCAAGAACACGGGTACGGTACGTCTTCTCTTTATATTTTTCCTTCTTCTGCCTATTGCTCAACTGATGATTATATTCTTTCTGCATTTCCAGCCACAGATAATTCTGAATAAACCGTTCTTCAATACTTTGTCGGGTATTAATTTTCAAGGAGTGATACAGTTCCCTATTTTCATAAAGGCGGAGCATAGCATCTTCCAGTTTTTGGCTATTTTTAAGCGGTACAAAGAGCCCGTTATGGTGATCGGTAATAATTTCGTTGCAGCCGTTAATATCGGTCACAATGCAAGGAAGTTCCATAGCTGCTGCCTGTAACACCACATTCGGAAAACCTTCGCGGTAACTTGGGAAAGCCAATGCGTTACTGATGGCAAAGTAAGGGCGCACATCATCTTGAAATCCTACATTAATAATATGTGGGTGATGATTGATTTCCTTAATGGTTTCAGGATGCAGTGGATCTAATTTTTCTTCATAATCGCCTACCAACAAAAGTTTGACACTCATTTTTGGATGATGTTGGGAAAGCGAAGTAAATGCCTTCACTAATTCATTAATGCCTTTATCCTTCACCAATCGTCCTACAAAAACAAAAACAAAATCGTCTTCAGAAATTCCCAACGAAGCTCTGAGTGCACTTTTTTGTATGGAAGTAATAAATGATGGACTAAAATGATCCAAATCGATACCATTGGAGCTGCCATTACCCAATACCTTCATCTTAGTATCCTTACAAAAACCATAACTGCTGATGATTTTCGCCATATTAAACGAATTGGGATAAACACCGTTTGCAAAAGAATAGGTAGCTCGCTCTGCCATTTTCAGCACCTGCCGTTTAATTCCGGAAGCCTCCATTAATGGGAGACCGGCTACGGTATGCATCCGAATAGGAACGCCTGCAAAAAAAGCAGCCGACATCCCGATTAGTCCTGCTTTCGGGGTATGGGTATGAACAATTTCTGGTTTATGTTTTTTAAGGAAACGGTAAACCTTCCACAAAGATTTGAGGTCTTTCAGGGGTGTGATTTGCCGCGTCATTTCAATATGGTGATGGTTAATACCATACTTTTCGGCAACCTTTGAAAGCGCTGCACGGTCGGAAGAAACCGCCGTAACATCATAATGCCTGTTCATAAAGTCGAGCTGATTGCCCAACAGTTTATCCAGTGATACCGGAACAGTGGTAATTCTTACAAGTTTTTTCACGTTTTAAAAAAAGGTAGTGATCAGTCTATAATTCACAATCAATTTGTTTTTATTTCTCTTGCCCACATCTAATTTGGGACTACAATATTATAAAAAATTTAATAACATCATCAAAAAAATTTAGAAAACTAACAAATTTCATATAAAATTCACTTTCTAAATCACATTACAAGAATTTACCAAACTCAAAGTGGCATTGGTTCACAATTGTGGTTGGTTTACCTCGATTGACTTTATGAAAGTGCTTTACTCCATATTTTTTTTGCGACTCTTGCCAGTGCAACCTCATTTGCAGAAACCGCAGTCACTTCAAAATGCTCATTCATGAACCGTAATTGCTCTCCAAGAAGTTTATCCAGAGAAAGCGGAATGGCTGTAATGCGGATTAGTTTTTTCATGACAGGTACAAAGATAGAGAAAATTGAGAACGAACGTCATCGTCTAGCAACCTTTAGAAAAACCAAAAAACCCGTCATTGCGAGGAGGAACGACGAAGCAACTCTTTGAATGCTATCTGCATTCCAAAAAACACCCCCGTCATTGCGAGGAGGAACGACGAAGCAACCCTTTGAATGCTATCTGCATTCCAAAAAACACCCCGTCATTGCGAGGAGGAACGACGAAGCAACCCCGAAAAATGCCACCGAAGGTCATTTTTCGCGCGCCCTCCACCCATAAGAAAACACCCGAACCACCACCATAAAAATAAACGGCGCCACCATAATCCGGGTCCGCATAATAATGCCATAATTAGCGTACGCATACACATACATCACCGCAAAAAGGAGCAGCAACAGCATTGGAAAAACAAAAAGCATCTCCTTCTTCAATGCCGAAAAATATTTGATGGAAAAGAAAGTGGTAACCACAAACAGAATCAGTAAGATGAGGTTCTCAATAGAGATGATGTTATAATAAAGACCCGACTTTTCAAACGGTAAAGGTCTGAAATAGAAGGTAAAAATCTTGTAGGGTAATGGATATTCATCCAACGGTACATAGGCGTCAGTTTTTTTGAAGTGTCGAATGTGGGCTTCATACTTCCTGATGACCCGCGGGATACCTCCCCTAAAATCTTGGAGATTCACGAGAATCCAAGCAAAAACAGCACTTGAGGAGAACAATACAGCGCCTAGAATTAACTTTAGTTTCAAGGTGATTTTTTGGGTAACCATCAGCGAAACCACATAGCCCACCAAAATAATAAATGCAACGTGCGGACGAATCAGCGCTACAACGAATAAGGAAAAGACCAATAGTTTACTGCGATAGCGTTGGTGATAAACTTCTTGTGCAAATAACGTCACCAATAAAAAAATAACAGGTTCTTTGCCAATCAGCGACGTCCAGAAATGCAGGTTGGGAAGTAATAAAAGGATGGCAGAAACCAGTTGTATCAATCTGTTTTCGCCTGAAATCTTAAAAAGTATTTTCATCAGCAGGTAAATCCCAATGAGACCTATCACACTAAAAATTAGAAACCCTGACCAGAAAGGCAAATGAAGGTACTTGACCAAAGGAAAAGTAAAAAATTGAATCACTGAAGTTCCTGGCTTAAAAAATTCTAGCCAAGAGCGGTGAGACAAATCCTCATTCACAAACCAGTACCGCGCAGCGTCTCCGTTGTTTTCAAGTATATATTGCCACGCAAAATAGAAGAATGAGAGGTGATATACACATAGTAGCACAAAGCATTGCTTAAAGCATTTCGTCTGTGTCTTCATCTGTCATTTTTTTCGGTAACGAATTTCTAAATTGCAAAGCTAATTGTTGCTGGTAAGAAAAACACCACATTAGGAATATCAACATGCCTGGAAGGAACATATTTCTCATACGGATCATAATCCCTACATTTCCTAATGATTGCGAGAAAGCAAGAGTTCCTAAAATTAGGAAAACAACCATTCCTTTAATAACAAACGGAGCTGCCATAAAGGCTCTGAATGGATGTGTTCTCATCGCTTTGATAAAAACAACAACCAATATCAAATTCTCGATCGATGCGATAAAACCATTCAAATTTCGGGCATCGAAGAAAAAAGGACGAAACCAAAAGGTCAGAACCTTAAGTGGAAATGGCATCGCAGAGACATCTAGTGCAGAGCCTGTATTTGAACGGCTTAAAACCTCAGCTTTAGCATCTGCAAATTTATCAAAACCTTCCACAGAAGCCTCTTCAATTTTTGCAAATTCCATCACCGAAGGAAGAATAGCAATTCCTATCCCAATTAATGCGATAGAAAATACAATTCTTTGGAATAAAGAAATTTTGCCGCCCATAATATAGGCCAATCCAAAGCCAACCGATAAAAACAAAACAATATGCGGCCGGATTGCCATAGCTAATAGTAAGCTTATTACCAGAAGAGGAATACGCGTAAATGGCTTGAGTATACCATAAAAAAACATACCAATACACAAAAAAAGAATCGAATCTTTTCCTACTCCCGCACTCCAAAAATGAAGATTGGGTAAGAAAAAAATCAAAGGAAACAAAATATAACCATTTAAAATTTTGTTATAAGGTATTGTTTTCACTGCAACTAAGTAAAAAAAAGTCAAACCCATAAATCCAAACAGCGAATATAGCAAGGTATTCGCCAAATAAGACATATTTAGCAAATTAGAAAATACAAAATTAAAGGCATACATAAACATGGTGCCTTCCCCATTAAAAAGTCCATCCTTAAAGGTGTCAAAAGTATAGTCTTTGGGAACACGCCAATAACCTATAGCATCTCCTTTAATAAAATAACAGTAATAAAACCCTAAAGCAAGATGAAAAAAAAATAGATATCTTAATTGGATAAGATCTCTTTCAGAAAGATCGTTCCGAAAAAGTGAGATGAACATTACTCCCAACAAAACAATAACCGATATGTAAATAAGGTCTAAAACCATGAGCGCAAAAGTAGTATATTATGGAGCATTTTTTAAAATTTCGATCCATCTTAAAGTAGTAACTTCTGTGTTGTAAAGTTTTTCTACTTTTGCCCGAGCTTTCTTTCCTAATATCATCCGTTCATTATCGTTATTTTTCAAATGAATAACAGTTTCGACCCATTGTTTATCATTTTCAGCTAAAATTCCTGTTTCACCATTAATAATTATCTCACGATTCATTCCAATATTAGAAGCAATTCCAGGAACTCCGCATGCAGCATATTGAATCAATTTATAGGCACATTTTCCCCTTTCCCAAAGTGAGTCTTGCAAAGGCATAATACCTACATCCATTTTCAAAATTTCTTCTGCCTCTGTTTCTTCAGTCCATGGAAAATAATAAACATTTTTACCCAAATTCTCACCTGATTCCACACCAATAATGTGAAATCTAATTTCGGGATCTAACTCTTGTACTTTCATAATCCATTCCCTACATGGAAGAAGGTGTTTTTCAAAAGTCGATTTTGTACCAATCCAACCGATGGTAAAAATTTTGTTATCCAATTTTTCTATAATTGGATAACGGCTAAGGTCGATGACTGTGGGGATAACCTCAATATTTTTCGCACCTTTTTTGAGCGCATAATCGGCTAAATAAGAATTGCCAGCAACAACCATTGAACTATTTTTCATCACTGAACCGATTTTATTTCCTAAGAGTTGTCTGATTAAATAACTTTTGCTTTGATCGTAATTGTGAAAAATAGCATCATCATAATCCACAATGTAATGGACACCCAACTTTTTAAAAATCATTTCAACCCACGATGGAAGATATGGAAACAATTCTTTTTCGATCACTACGCGATCAAATTTCCCAACTTGGAATATTTTAATGAGTCTTCTTAAATATCCTTGTACGGCTTGCTTAATTGTTGATTTTCCGGAATAAAGATTAACAAGATACTCCTCTGAAAACAAAGGACTTACTTCGACATGAAATCCTGCTTCCTCTAATAAAGGAAAATACTGGAAGCTACGCAAACGACTGCTCCCCGCATTTCTGGAATATTTGGTAAAGTAAAGGATTTTCATTTACCTAACTTTTGTAATAACATTTCTATAACTTTCCACGGCTGCTTCCATAGAGAAGAAATTTGATGCCATATCGTGGGTCACAAATTTTGTCGCTAAAGATCTTTGACTCATCCATGTTAGTATTTCTCGTCGCTGTTGATTGAAATCGGTACCATGGTCAAAAATATAACAATCTTCAAACTCCTGCAAAATGGTTTCACTGTCACCAATTCCCTTGCTTGCGATCGTTGGTATTCCGCAGAGTAAATATTCTCCAAGTTTTATGGGTGCAACTCCCTGCATACTGAAAGTAGGCTTTCGTAAAGCAAACGCGATATCGGCTGCGTTCAACCATCGCGGAATTTCTAAAAAAGGAACTTTTTTTAGGATAATATCATTTCTCAATTCTGTAAGAACACGGCTTTCTGCATAGTCCAAATTACCGGTTAGAATTAAAAACTTTGCCGGTTTATTTTTTCGATATTCAGAGAAAATATGCTGCATTTCATCCAAACAATACTGATCTCCTAATGAACCGCAATAAACGAAAAGTGTTTCGTTTGTAAGCTGAAGATCTTTTCTCTTTTTTTTACGCGACTCAAAATCGATATTGAAAAAAGATGCGTCTCTTCCGTTTTGTACAACTGAAAATCTATTGCGGTAATTCTCACCAATGCTTTGCAGATGAATTTCAATTGCTTTTTGAGAACGCGTAATCACATGATCTGCATTTTTCAACATTTTTGTTTCTATAGATTTCAGCCAGTTGTACATCCTACCGTTTTTTTTCAAACCAGCAAAATCGACTCTTTCCTCAATAGGTAAACCATCTGCATCAAAAATAGTTTTAAATGTTCTATTTTTTATTTGATTCACCATGAATGCCGGAAATGTACTTCTTGGCATCACGAAATCAATTTTATTTTCATTGATGTATTTTTCTATTTTCTTTGAAGATGAAAAAAGAGTGAGCAAACTTCCCAATGAAGCAACTGGCTTTTTCATAATGGGAAATGAATTATATATAATTCCCATTTCTTCAGCAGCAGTCTTTACTTCCTGTTTCTTTTTTTCATCTGCCCAAGTAAACTGGATAATATGAAATTGAATATCCTCTTTTTTTGCAATCACATGAAATATAGGCATGAAAAGTCCTTCCATATAAGAAGTTTGGGGACCGTCCCAGGTGATGAAGAGGAGGTTTTTCATGAATGAGTATAAATTTTCATTAATGCATTTACATGGTTTTCCAAAGAAAAGTTTGTCATAATTTTATCTTGTCCAGCCCGCCCTATTTCCTGTAATTTCTCTTTTGGTAATGCTATGATTGCTTTAAGTTTATCAAACAAGACTTCTTCATCATTTGCAGGTGTAAGAAAACCGTTGATGCCATCTTCAATAATTTCTGGTGCAGCTCCGACACTGGTACTCAAAGAAGGGGTTTTGCTGTACATGGCTTCCACCAGTGAATTGGAAAATCCTTCAGAATGTGAATTGAGTACATATAGATCCGCATTGCATAAATGAGGGTAAGGATCAGTGATAAATCCTAAAAAATGAACGTGGTTCTGGAGGTTCATTTGTTCTACCTTTTTCTTTAATTCCTGTTCAAGAGCACCAGAACCGGCAATTGTAAGTCTAATGTTTTTGGAAGTTGTATCGCATAGTCTTGCTACCACATTGATTACTCCTTCTATATTTTTAACCTTTTCTAAGCGTGAAATCATCAATATATTAAACAAATGCTCCTCTTTTTGAACATTCAATTTGGAAAGGTTATATTGAAATAAGCCAAAATTTGATACAACTTTTGCTTTGTCGGGATTAATTTGATATGTTGAAACAAAATGATCAACAACTACTTTAGACTCTCCCACTGCACAATCTGCATTATTAAAAATAAAACGAAATATCTTCTTTGCAACGGGAGACTGATTAGGAATACCAATTTCTTCAACGACAATCTTAGGTACTCCCGCAAGTTTTCCGGAAAAAAAACCAAAAAAATTAGCTTCGGCACCAGAGGTATGTAAAACATGCGGCTTTTCCTTTTTCAAAAATTTGTAAAATTTCCAAATAGTTTTGATAGAAGGTATTTTGTAATCAAAACCAAGTACTTGAATTCGTTTTCCGTTTGCTCGGATCTTTTTCTCAGCCTCCCCCCCTTTTCCGAGGGCAACAAAAACCCATTCATTCTCTTCATCATTATAAGTTGAAAGATTGGCCATTTTAGTTTCTATTCCCCCGAAATCAAGCAATGTGGTGAGGCGTAGGATTTTCATTTAATATCTAAATTAAGTAGTGAATGTCGATTATTACAACTGCAAATAAATATCTAAATATCTCTTAGCTACGATATTAGTATCGTGATAGTCTTCTGCAAATTTTCTTGATCTTTCAGAAAGTATATTCCTCTCCGTACTATTCTCTATGAAATAACTTACCTTTTCTACTACATCTTCAACAGTTGGCAATACATTAACAATAGGACAGTTTGAATAATGCCCTTTCTTAGCAACATCTTCCAAACCAGAAAAAACAACTTTACCTTTCGCCAAACCATACGCTGCGCTCATTCCATAACTGTAAGAATATAGTTGATCCACAATGAGATCGACACTATCAGTAAAATTATCATATTCCACATGGGTCATATTTCCTTTACAAATAAATTCGGCAACATCCTCATACCTTTTTGTTAATATCTTAAAGGCTTCTTGAATAATAAGTGTTCCCTTAAAATCAAAATTCAAATTAGTCCTGTTAAGTGGATGAAAAACTCTAATTTTCCTTGTTGCTTTACTCAATCGTAATGGCCGAATTTCAATAGGAAAAGGAATAATTTCTTCAGTAATAAATCCTGCTTCTGTCATTGAATATTCATATTCCCAACAAACAGGTATAATTTTATCAAAATGGCTTAATTTATTTTTAAAAGACTTATACTTTTTTTCATTCTTAAATTCATCATGAGGAGGATAATACTTCAGTTCTTGCACATGGTATCTGTAAACAGGATCTGAACCGGCCGCAACATACATTGTTTTAGTCTTTTCTAAAACCAATTTATCCATTAATCTGGAAATGAGTTTGTGAAAAGGATCAGGTGAAATTGTCTGAATGATGTCGTACTTTTTAAGCCTTTTAATCAATCCTAACTGTGTAATGAGTCTATCGAAACTCGAAGTAGTGTTATTAGCATTATTCCCTAAAAAAACATCTGATTGGTATTTTTTGAATCCATCGCCAAGAGTAGCTATTGCTACATCAACGCCATTATTTAATAGGCCTTTTTTAAGTTCAGAGTGCACACCACTCATTTCCTGAAGAAGTAATACTTTCATCTAAGCTGTATATAATAATATTTTCTTTATAACTATATCAACTGTATTCATTAATTTAGTAGAATACTTATTTTTCAGAGATTCCCACCGTATTTTATCAAACGATTGATATAAAAAATTATAACTTTCACCGTAAAGTTTATTTTTAATTTCTAAGAATGTTTTGCTCCTTTTCTTAAAGTTTTGGTAAACATTTTTATCAAGTGTTTGGACTGAATTATTATGAATTCTGTATTTTACAGTCGTCACCTCTAAATAATCTATCTTAAAGCCAAGCATTGTTGCTTTTACCCAAAAAGGATAATCTTCGATGGTAGGAAAATCTTCATCAAAGTTTACACTTTCAAAAATCTTTCTTTTCAAAAAAACAGCAGGTGCATTCAAATATGTATGAGTCAAAAGTAAGCGATTTTGCTGTGAAGGTTTCTAATATGAAAAATCTTGGAGAGGAAACCGTAATAAATGTACCAAGAAAATTTTCCTCATTAAAATTTTCATTAAAGATCAGTGCATTGGTTTGAATAATGAACGAAGAAATTTTTTGTGACGCATGAACGAAATTGGAAAATGCATCCTCAGTGAAAGCATCATCCCCCGCAATCAATTTAATCCACTCCCCTTTCGAAGCTTTAACCCCTCGGTTACAGTTCGCCGGGATGCCTGTGTTTTTTTCTACCGTTATAATTTGGCTATATACAAACCGCTCTTTATTTTCAGCAAGCCAATTTTGACATACTTCTACGGTATCATCCTGAGAACCGTCATCACTAATGATCAATTCAATATTTTGGTAGGTTTGGGCTTTGGCACTTTCCAAGGTTTCCAAAACGTATTTGAAGGAGTTGTAAGTAATCACAATTATTGAAACACGTGGGGTATCCATTATTTCCCTAATTTATTTTTTAACAAATTAAAAATATCCATCTTGCGATTTAATAAATGAAATGATAAAGCTGTAAGCATTAAAATTATAATAGAACCTACAACGTATAACGAAAGTCCATTCAGAAAATATGCGCTCAAAAAACCAATAATACAAAAAGTTAGGTACAACAGGAAAAGCCTATAAAAATTATTATTAAATCTAAAATCATATTTCGATCTACAGAACAAAAATATCTGTAGAAAATAAAGGAAGTAACCAATCAAGAAGCTAATCCCCAGTCCTTCCATCCCCATCCAGTAATAACCAATACAATTGAGCAATAATAAATAAATATTGCCAACCAACTCATTCCAAAAAAAAGCTTTGGAATCTCCTTTTGCTAGCAAAAGAAATCCAATGGACCAAGTACATGCTTTAAAAAAAATGCCCAACATTGCCCAGTGAATCATTTCAGTTACGGGTAAAAACTTTTGCGAATAAAGCAACACCACAATCCAATTGATAAATATCAGAAATATACAGATGAGTGGTGAAAGAATAATCAATGCAATCTCTCCCTGCTGACTAATAAGTAGATTCGATTTTTCTGTGTCTTTGTTCAATTGAGCTAAACGAGGATAATAATCGGTACCCATAGCAGAAAAAACCATTCCGACATAGGTGTTTACAATTGCAAATCCCGCATTGTAAAATCCTACTTCATCTACCCCGCCAAATCGTGAAATAAAAATTCTTATAATATAGGAAGCAGCTACCGTTATAAAACCACTTAAGCTAATCATAAAACCCAATTTCAACATCCCTTTACCTTGTTGAAAAGCCAGTTTGAAAGGGATAAATTTTGATTTGATATCAATTTTCTTAGCGAAGAAATATTGAATGATGAAAACAGCGATTGCTGATAAAATGATGGCTGGAACAATGCCGTCCATTCCGAAATAATAATAGAGCGGAAGTGAAATTATTAATCCAAATAAAGAAGAATAAATTCCCGCTTTTGCCATCCAAGAAATTTTACGCATCCCCTGAAGCAAAACCGTTTGACCTATAGTGAGCTGTCCTACAAGCAGCGTGACAGAAATTAAGATAAAGGAAAATGTATAGTCGTAATTGCCGAACGTAAGTTTGCTCAAAAACGGAGATAGTAATACTGTTACCACGGTTCCCAATAATCCTGTAAGCCAAACCAATTTTCTAAAAACAGAAACTGTTTCTACAATTTTTTCATTATTACCCGATTCATGATCCTGAGAAATTTCCCGAACGGCACTTGTGGACAATCCAAAATTGGTTGCAGAAGCAATAATACCAGTTGTAGAAAGTAGTAATCCCATAATTCCCATTCCTGCAGGACCAAGCAAAACGGCAACAACTTTTGACCTTATAAGTGCAATAATAATATTAAAAACCTGCACACCTCCGAAAATAGAGGTAGCTTTCATAATTTGTCGGTAAGATGATTGGGAACTGCTCACAAGTTTTTTATGATTTTGGCCGGAACTCCTCCTATGATTACATTTTCTGGAAAAACACCACCTACAACCGCACCTGCAGCTACGATAGAATTATTTCCGATTTCTGTATTTTTAAGAATAGTCACATTATTTCCGATCCAAACATTTTCACCTATTATCACTTTCCCTATATCTCCAATCTGATTTCGTCGGTCGGGAGCAATTCCATGCGCTTCAAAATCCATGATAGCCACATTTTGTCCGATTAAACCTTTATCTCCAATTATAATTGAATTTGCAGCGCAGATGAATATATTATTATTTGTAAAGAGGTCATTTCCTAATTTGATACTTGCATCTCTATTTCGGGTTTGAATTTCTATGGATCCATTTCTGTAAAACCCGCCTGATTTGAGACCAAATTTGCAATTTTTTCCTATTTCAACTTTTCCTACGCCTGTAAAGTATGTTTTTTGTTCACAAAATGGAATTCCATTTAATTTAATATTTTCTGAATTGAGTCTTCTCCAATTAAGGACAATAAAATTTAGCCCTTTATATTTAAGAGTGTTCCAAATTTTCAATTGTAATAAATCCAGTTTTCTTAAAATTTTTCTAAGCATAACTATTGCATATACGTATCACTTTACTAACCTCTTCATCGGTCATCACCGGAGAAATGGGCAAACTCAGTACTTCTGCATGGATTTTTTCCGTAATCGGGAATGATAAATCATTCCAGTCTTTGTAGGCCTCCTGCTGATGTGGTGGGATCGGATAATGAATTAAAGTCTGAACCCCATTTTCGGTTAGGTAATTCTGAAGCTTTTCACGCTCTGAAGTTCGGATCACAAACAGATGCCAAACATGTTCAGCTTCATTTGCCGGATTTTCTGGAAGAACAATTTTTGGATTTTTGATTTCGGAAAGATAACGTTTGGCAATGTCTCGTCTCCTCTCGTTTTCCGCATCGATATATTTTAGTTTTACATCTAAAACTGCAGCATGAATTTCATCCAAACGTGAATTGAGTCCTTGAAATATATTCACATATTTCTGGTTAGAACCATAGTTTGCTAAAGCACGAATTGTTTTTGCAAGTTCTTCATCATTAGTAGTTACAGCACCTGCATCGCCCAAAGCTCCCAAGTTTTTCCCCGGATAGAAACTAAAACCTGAAGCATCTCCTAAGTTTCCGGTTTTGTTACCATTCCATTCTGCACCAATTGCCTGTGCATTATCTTCAATGATTTTAAGTTGATGTTGTTCTGCAATGCTGACTAATTCATCAGAAAAAACGACTCTTCCATAAAGGTGAACAATGAGAATTCCTTTTGTTTTAGAGGTAATCTTTTCTTCAATTTTTGAAATATCAATATTGTAGGTTTCTAAATCAGGTTCTACCAAAACTGGAACAAGTCCATTATCAGAAATTGCCAAAATTGAAGCAATATAGGTATTTGCAGGCACAATAATTTCATCACCTTTCTGCATTACTCCCATTTCGATATAAGCTCTTAAAATTAAACGCAAAGCATCTAATCCATTCGCAACTCCAATCGCATGTTGAGCTCCAATATATTTTGCGAGGTTTTCTTCAAATTGCTTTACTTCATTTCCAAGAAGATACCATCCGCTTCTGAAAGTGTTCAAAAGCCGTTCTTCAATTTCCTGTTGATGCGCAAGATTTATTTTTTGAAGGTCGAGGAATTTAATCATTTTCATACCCATTTTCTAATTTCCATTTTTCAAAACCTATATTTTCCCAAGGCATTCCACGTTCAAAATTATAAGGCCATGGATAATGCGATTTCCCTGTTTCTCTAGATTTCAATTCCCTTACGTCTTTCAGTACTTTAGCAGGGTTACCAACTGCTAGCTGATAATCTTCTACTTTGATACCAACTAAAGATTGTGCACCAATTAAACAATGTTTTCCGATTTCAATTCCTGGCAAAACCACAGTTCCAACCGCAACTTGAGAAAAATCACCAATGGTAACGCCGGTACAAATATTGGAAGGTGGGTGTGGGTCATTTGTAAATACTACATAAGGATAGATAAACACGAAGTTACCAATTTTAGATTGTTGTCCGATGTGTACATTACTGTGCAACCAGCAATAATCACCAAATGTTACATATCCCTGAATATCAGTGACAGTACCTAATCTACAATGTTTACCAAATTTGGAATTTTCTCGAATTGTAACGCGGTGTCCTGTTGAAAAACCCTCTCCAAATTCTGAACCTGCATAAATAATATTATGACTTCTAATTAAAGAATTAGCTCCTATTATAGTTTTAGGATTTACATAATCTTTTGAATGGTAATAACTGTTTGTAGGCTCCCCGATAACACAATCATTTGCAATAATCGTATTATCACCGATTTCAACATGATCATAAATTACTGAATTATCACCAATTCTTACATTTTTGCCAATAATAGCGGATTCACTAATGAATACATTTCTACCATTAAATTTCATCACTTCTCAATTTTAAATAATCCTGATAATCTCTTATATAATCAGCTTCATTGTAAGTGTGCGAAGCCAAAACCAAACAAATTGCACCTGAAGAAAAATTAATTTCCGAAGCCCAAATTCCTGGCGGGATATGCAAACCTAAATTGGGACGATTGAGAAAAACCTGTCTCTTAAACTTTCCATCATCAAGGGAAACTTCAAAACTCCCACTTGCAGCTATTAAAAACTGATGACATTCGTGATGTGAATGAGCACCTCTACTTTCACCTCCTGCTATATCATAGAGATAAAACACTCTTTTCACTTGGAACGGAAAATCGCTGTTGTTTTCAACTACCGTTAAATTCCCTTGCTCAAAGCTGATCTTCCCCAAATCAATCAAAGAACAATCAAAAACAGACATTTTATGATCCATTTTTCAGTTTTTTAAAATCTTCAAAATCACGAATATAATCTGTCGCATCATATAATTTGTCTGAAACAATTAACGCCAACGAATTTGTTGAAAAATTTTCTAGTCTTCGCCAGTACATTTTCGGGATATACAACCCATAATAAGATCGGTTTAATGAAAATCTTTCCTCGTTCTCTCCATCATGTAAAACTACATCAAAACTACCAGATAATGCAACTATAAATTCCTGTTGCGCTTTAAACGCATGACTTCCTCTGGTTTCCCCTCCAGGAACATCGTAGATCCAATAAGTTCGCATAATTTCAAAAGGCAATTGGCGAGGGTATTCAAAAAAAGAAAGGTTTCCTCTTTTGTCCAAAATCTTCGGTAATTGGATGATCTGTGGCTTTTCCATTTTTATAATTTGAAATCGGCATTTTCTTTTAAAATTCCTTTTACATCATATACCACCGCATTCTCTTTCTTTAATGAATCCAAATCCAAATTCAGGAATTCTTGGTGGGCAACACCCAAGACAATCGCATCAAAGGTTGAGGTGGTGGTTAAGCTAGAAACACAGTCCAATCTGTATTCATGTTTTACTTCTTCGGGGTTTGCCCAAGGATCGTAAATGGTCACTTCAATGCCGTAATCCTGCATCGCTGATACCACATCCACAATTTTGGTGTTACGAACGTCGGGACAGTTCTCCTTAAAGGTTATTCCCAACATCAACACCTTCGCTTCACTCACCTTGATTTTCTTTTTAATCATCGCCTTTACTACCTGCGACGCCACATATTCCCCCATAGAATCATTCAGCCTTCGTCCCGCCAAAATAATCTCCGGGTGATAACCATATTCCTGCGCTTTTTGAGCCAGATAATAAGGATCTACCCCAATGCAATGTCCGCCAACCAAGCCTGGCTTAAAGGGAAGGAAATTCCATTTCGTTCCCGCAGCTTCCAAAACAGCATGCGTATCGATATCCATCAAATTAAAAATCTTTGCAAGTTCATTCACAAAGGCAATATTGATATCTCGCTGTGAGTTTTCAATCACTTTGGCAGCTTCCGCCACTTTAATAGTGGGTGCTAAATGCGTTCCTGCAATAATCACGGATTGATAAAGGTCATCCACAATTCTTCCAGTTTCAGGTGTGGAACCAGCAGTAACCTTTAAAATTTTTTCTACCGTATGCGCTTTGTCTCCGGGATTGATTCTTTCAGGTGAATATCCTGCAAAGAAATCTTCATTAAACTTTAACCCGGAAATCTTTTCCAAAACCGGCACACAGTCTTCCTCCGTTGCACCCGGATAAACTGTAGATTCATAAATCACGATATCTCCTTTCTTCAATACCTTCCCAACCGTTTCACTGGCCTTATACAATGGCGTAAGATCCGGACGGTTGTTTTTATCTACCGGTGTTGGAACCGTAATGATGTAGATGTTTGAATGTTCAATAGCTCTTAAATCTGCACTTACAAACAATCCGTTTTCTAAATTGTTTTCTTTCTTAAGAACCGATTGCAGCAAATCCTCCTCTACCTCTAAGGTAAAGTCCTTACCGTTTTTTAATTCGTCAATTCGTGACTCATTGATATCGAATCCCACCACCGGAAATTTGGTCGCAAACAACCTCGCTAAAGGGAGTCCGACGTAACCTAAACCTATAATTGATATTTTATGGTTATTGTTCATTTTTTTATTAATGCTTAACTATTTCAAATTCTGCCAATACCAAGCAACCGCTTCTTTTAATCCGTCCGCAAACCTGTGGCTTGGTTGATAACCCAGCAAATTTACAGCTTTTTCAATACTTGCTTTGGAATGAGGCACATCTCCCGCACGAATGGGTCCGAATACGATTTCAACATTCTTTATTTCAGGATCAAATTCAGACAGGTAATCCTTAAGAAATCCTGCCATATCTTTGATGGTTGTTCTATCTCCTACCGCCGTATTATAAACCTGGTTTATTGCATCTTTATTATCCGTCAACATGGCTTTTTCATTCATCTGAATCACATTGTCAATATAGGTGAAATCTCTAGAATAATCTCCTGCTCCATTAATTACAGGACTCTCATGATTCATTAATTGAATAACGAATTTAGGAATTACTGCCGCATAAGCACCATTCGGATTTTGTCTTCTCCCAAAAACGTTAAAATATCGAAGACCAATGCATTCTAATCCGTAAGTTTTGCTGAATACATCAGCATAAAGTTCATTAACATATTTGGTAATCGCATAAGGTGAGAGTGGTTTTCCTATGACGTCTTCCACTTTCGGTAAAGACTTGGAATCTCCATAAGTAGAAGAACTTGCCGCATAAATAAAGCGTTGAATTCCTGCATCCCTTGCGGCAACCAACATATTGAGGAATCCTCCTACGTTGACTTCATTGCTGGTAATGGGATCGTTAATCGATCTAGGAACACTTCCCAGTGCCGCTTGATGCAGAACATAATCTTGATTTTCACACGCCTTTCTGCAGATTTCTAAATCACGGATGTCGCCTTCAATTAATATGAAATTTGGATTATCGAGCAGATGCTCAATATTATGTTTAAATCCGGTAGAAAAATTATCTAGACAGGTAATCTTGTTTCCCCTTGAAATAAAATAGTCGCACAGATTAGACCCTATAAATCCTGCGCCACCAGTAATTAAAATCCTCTTCATCTTAAATAAATCTTTTCCACCATTTTGTTTGTTGCCTATCATGGGTATAGGAATAATATCCATAACCATATTTTTTACCGTAACGGGTGTTTTCCGGCTTCACACTGTTGAGCACAAATGCCATATTTTTAATCATATTCTCTTTTTGAAAACCTGCAGCAAAATCAATCATTTCCTTTTCCGTAAAGTCGGATTTCACAACATAGAGTACGACATCTGAATTTTCAATCAAATGTAAAGTATCGCTCACCAGCATCACCGGTGCTGAATCCAACACCACATAATCATACTTTGTTTTGAGATACTCAATCATATCATCAAACTTCTGCATATCGAGCAAGTCGTTCGGATTGGGTGCAATTTGACCGCTAAACAGAACATCGAGATTGTCATTGATTTTTGACTTTATTATCAACGAATCTGGTACCGGTTCATCGGATACTAAATAATCGGTAAGACCTATATTTTTCCCGTCCACAAAACGATGGAGCTGTGGATTACGGATATCTGCTCCCACAATAATAACTTTACTTTTTCCCGCCAATGTTAAAGCCGTATTCATGGAAATAGTGGTTTTACCTTCACCCTTCACAGAAGAGGTTACCAACACAACCCCGCCAGTTTCAACTCCTTTTGCCTTCAATAAAAACTTAAGGTTGGAGCCCAAAATTCTAAATGATTCTGCGAAAACAGAAAAATCATTGGGATGAACAATCGCATTTTCTTCACTATTCAAAGGAATTTCTGCAATAACAGATGCATTGGGGAAATGCGAAACGATATGTTGTTTAGTGTGAACTTTAGTGTCCAGCGTATTTTTAGTATAAAAAAATAGAAGCGGCAGCAAAAATCCAGCAGCCAGTGATCCCAAAATAATCTGCTGATTGTCGGGCTTCACTTTTCCTGTCGTAAAGGCAGGATTCACTACTTTGGCTTTTGGTGCAGTAACCGCTAAGGTAATAGCATTTTCCTCTCTCTTCTGAAGTAAATAGAGATAAAGCTGTTCTTTTAACGTTTGCTGTCTGTCAATACTTCTTGAAATTTTTTCCTGCGTTGGATATCTGCTGATATTGCCTTTTGCAACATTCAGTTGTGCATTGGCTTGAGCAATTTGAAGCTGTAAAGTTTCCCGGGATTCCAGTAAATTTTTCTGAATTAAATTTTTTAGGGAGGCAATTTGCTTATTCATTTCAATCACCGCAGGATTCTCTCCTGTAGCTTGCTTCAAAACCCTGTTTCTTGTAAGTAAGAGGTTATTATAATCCGCAATGGTACTTTCGGCTCCGGATGGCAAACCCATTCCAGTCGGTAAAAGCTGGTCTCCTTTAGAAGCTGCATAGATAGAATTGATAAGGTCAAGCTGCATGCCTTGAGTTAAGACCGTTTTGGTATTTTCGATAGATTGCTGTAGTGCGATATTCGCCTGCGCTTCCAGATCAGTAATTTGATTAGCTCTTTTAAACCGTTCCTTCTCGCCTTCAATTCCAGAGAGGTCTTCAGTGATTATTCCAAGCCGGTCGTTGATGAAGTTTTGAGTGTTTTGTGCCTCTTCATTTTTATCGTTGATTCCATCAATGATGTATTGCTTGGTAACTTCATTCAAAATATCTTCCGATTTCTTGGGAACAGGTCCTACCATCGAAAGCTCCATCAACATTCCTTTGTTAGGAGGCAAAACCACAGTGATCCCACCTTCTAATCCATCGGCTACATTCACGGCATTTCTAAATACAACTTTGATTGGTGCTGAATAGCCATTTCCCGGCTTTGCATCAAGCTGTACCGTTCCAAAAGGAAACTTGGCAGGAATGCCAAAACGGTATGTGGTACCGCTATTCGAGATACGGTAGGAATTATTTCCTGTCGTAGTAATGATATAGGTTGCCCCTCCAAAATTTGCTGGATTATTAAGCTCGATAATCTTGCCCGTATAGGGTGAAGAATCATAAAGTTCAACTTCTTTAATAGTACCTTGGCTGAAGAAACTTACATCCAGATTTAGGTTTTTTGCTACTGTTCTTAAAAGGGGTTTTGAAACGATCACCGTAGTTTCACCCTGCAACTCATTGTCACCACTTACCCCCATACCAAGATTTTTCAAATCGTTCAGCGCCGCGGCGTTTTTTGCTTTCGATTCCTGTAGCTTAAGGGTTGTTTTGGTATAATATTGTGGCTGCGCATAGCGAAGATAGATCTTTGCAGCGGTATAAAAGAGTGCCATGCTTAATAAAAACCAAGGCCATTTCTTAAGATATTTAACGATCTCCTTTTTTACATTTAAAGGTTTACCCCTCTGTATTGCACCCGAATTTTCTAAAAGTTCCATTGAAAATCTATTTTCGGGTTAATGTTAAAATTAAAGTTAAGAGCCCAAGACCTATACCTCCGTACCTTAACCATTTATCAGTTCCAGAATCATTATTGACCTGTATCTGCTTATTACGGTCTGGCTCAATATAGAGAATATCATTCTGTTGAAGATAATAATAGGGAGAATTAACAATGGAAGCCTCCGAAAGATCAAGCGAAACAACTTCATCTTTACCTGACACATCTGATGTTCTGATCAACTTCACATTAGTTCTGTTAGCATCATAAGTCATATCGCCTGCCAAAGCAATAGCCTGAAAAATGTTAATTTTCTCCGTTGGACTTGTTTTTTGACCAGGACTTTTAACCTCACCTAAAACGCTGATATTGAAGTTCGACAATGTAATGGTAACAAGTGGATCGGTAAGGTAGCGCTTTAACCTGCTTTCCAAATCCGACTTAAGCTGCTGTTTGGTCATACCCTTGCAATAAACTGTCCCCAAAACCGGAAAAACAATAGTACCGTCTGAACCAACGGTATATTCGCTAGGTGTTGAGGCAGTTGATGCGGAAGAAGAAGTATTGTTGGTATTGTTGCCTGTTCTGGGCATGGTATTCATATTGAAAGGTCGAACTGCAATATCATCAAAGGCTGAAACCAAAATCTGCAACTGATCTCCCTCCTGAATATGCAGCCCTGCAAATTTTGCCTGTGAAACCTCCTGCTCGAAATTATTGTTCGACATGTAAACAATATTTCTCTTTGGTTTACATGATAAAGACAGAAGTAGTGTAAATATTAATATAAATACCGAGAAGTATTTTTTCATTTCTAAATTTTAAGATTACAAATGTAAAGATAATTTAGGCAAAGGTAATCTTAACTTATTTCTAATTTATCTCCAACTATCGTTTAGATAATAATTTACTCCCACGGCAATTAAACGATTATAAGTGTTATGGGTGTTATTATTTGGATATACTTTACTAAAACCACGATCATATCTTATAAAAGCCTCCATACGCTGTGAAACCTGCAAACCAGCACCAAAAGATACTCCGTAACCAAAACCTTTTACCTTATCGTCAAGATTGAATTTATAATGTACCAAGTCGTAAGCTGGATCTACCTTCCGGTCTTCTCGTACTAAAAACTCAATTTTGGGACCTGCAAAAATGAAAATATCACTCTTATTGTTATTTCTGTGAAAGAAATATTTCAAATATAGCTCCGCAGCAACATAATCATGATGAAATTTTTGGATTCCATATAAATCAGTATTCACCTTTGCATTTTCTCCCTGCATAGTATATTCCAATTGCCCAGTTAAATAAAGCCACGCCGAATCAAAAATATCATTTTCAACTAAAGGGATTTGTCCGAAAACACCTAGCCCAGCTCCCCATTTCCCTACAGAGCGGTCGTGCACTCCCACAATTGACCCTCGATGACCGTTTGCCGTTATACCGTATTTAAAATCTTGGCCTTTAACCACAGTGAAACCACTAACCATGGTTAAAAACAAAACCGCGATGAGCAAATTGATTTTCTTCATATCATTTATTTGATAAAGAATATTAGTTTTTATAAAATATCTGTGCAAATTAATTAATTTTTTTTCAATAATTATATTTTTTTTTAGTCCTTACTAAAATTTGATAAATTTCTAATTATTTCATCATATTCAAATCCTCTGCTTAATAAATACTTTATAGCCTTTGATTTTTTTTGATACTCCTTTAAACCGCTCTGTTTTTGATAATAATCATCATAGATTTTCATCAGCGTTCGGTCGTAGTCTGCCTCCTCAATTTCATCAAAGCAATTGTTGATCAGCTTCTCGGAAATTCCCTTGAACTTCAAATGATTTCTAATCTTGTTTCTTCCCCAAGATTTCATGTAAAATTTACCCCTAATGTAACTTCTCGTAAAACGTTCCTCGTTGAGATAGTTCTCCTTCATCAAATACAGCAGGATTTCCTCTTTCGCCTCCGGAATCAGCATAAAATCCCTCATCTTCGACTCTACCTCACTGTGACAGCGATCCTGGTAAACACAATAGTTCACCATCTTCTGTTTGATTTCGGTAAAAGTGTAGGATTTCAAAATATTGGCGCCAGTTGCTCTTTGATTGTGAATGTTGACTGATTTCTTATGTTTGATGCATGATGTTTGATAATTGCGGATTGTAGATGCTGAAGGCCGAAAATTTTCAGGAAAAATTTTTGACGGGGTGGTTCTATATAATCGGCAGCTTAACTGGAAAAAATAATCAATCTTACACCGTTTTGCACCCATCATCCCGCATCCATCATCCATCATCCATCATCCCGCATCCTGCATCCATCATCCCGCATCCATCATCCCGCACTCCGCACCATTAACCCTCAAAAAGCGGTTTCGAATCCATCAACTCATTGACTTTCTTGCGAACACCAGAAATTACATTCTCATCTTTAATATTCATTACCACATCATTGATCAGTCCTGCAATAGTCTGCATATCGCTTTCCTTGAGGCCTCTAGTGGTAATCGCGGCTGTTCCCAAACGGATTCCGGAAGTAGTGAACGCCGATTTGTCATCGAAAGGAACCATGTTTTTATTACAGGTAATGTCGGCTTGAACCAGTGCCTTTTCGGTCTCTTTCCCGTTGACGTTTTTATTGCGAAGATCCACCAGCATTAAGTGGTTGTCCGTTCCGCCGCTTACGATATCGAAACCGTTGTCAATCATTGCGTTTGCTAATGCTCTTGCGTTTGCGATCACTTGTTTCGCATACACTTCAAATTTCCCATCAATCGCTTCTCCAAAAGAAACAGCTTTGGCGGCTATAACATGTTCAAGCGGACCACCCTGAATTCCTGGGAAAACTGCTCCGTCTAAGACCTGGCTCATCATTTTAGTTTCTCCTTTTGGGGTTTTGTGACCGTAAGTATTTTCAAAATCTTTGCCCATCATAATTAATCCGCCTCTTGGCCCACGCAATGTTTTATGAGTTGTCGTGGTCACCACATGGCAGTGTTCAAACGGTGAACTCAATAATCCTTTCGCAATCAAACCTGCCGGATGTGCAATGTCTGCCCAAAGTGTAGCTCCAACTTCATCCGCAACTTCACGGAATTTTTTGAAATCCAAATCTCTGGAATAGGCAGAATAACCCGCAATCAACATTTTTGGTTTCACTTCCAAAGCTTTTTGACGCATGGCTTCATAATCAATCAATCCGCTTTCACGGTCAACTCCATAGAAATTGGCGTTGTACTGAATCCCGGAAAAATTCACAAAAGAACCATGTGTTAAATGACCACCCATCGATAAATCCAATCCCAAAATCTTGTCACCTGGTTTTAGAACTGAAAGATAAATCGCCGCATTCGCCTGTGAACCGGAGTGCGGTTGAACATTCGCATATTCCACCCCGAAAAGTTCTTTCGCACGATTAATCGCCAAAGTCTCAACTTCGTCCACCACTTCGCAACCGCCATAATATCTTCTTCCCGGATAACCTTCTGCATATTTATTGGTGAGGACGCTTCCCATCGCTTTCATTACATGATCAGAAACAAAATTTTCTGATGCGATAAGTTCTATTCCGTGAGTTTGTCTTTGTCTTTCCTGTTCAATGAGGTCGAAAATTGGATCCATGTTTTTATAAATGATAATTGATGATTGTTTAATGATGGTTTCAAATTTAAGGAAAATTCGGGATTTAATTGCTATTGGCTTTCGGCTATCGGCAATCGGCTTGGTTGGGAATGAACAATAAGTGATCTGACAATATATGTTTTGGGGAGTTTTTCATCCTGAGGCTCTCGAAGGATGAAAAGCAAGAATCCTCTAAAACAAGGTTACTGTATTTTTTTGCAATCGGCTTTCTCCTTTCTGCAATCGGCTTTCTCCTTTCTGCAATCGGCACCAACATCCAACATCACAACACCAAACACCCAACATCCCACAACATTTTCTACCTTTGCAAAAATTTAAGCTAAAATGAAAATTGGCGATCAAGTTTCCGTTATTGATGAAGATTTAAAGGGTAAAGTCAATTCCGTGAACGGCAACACAATCGTTTTTAAAGATGAACATGGTTTCACCCATCAATACAAAAAAGAAAAATTGGTGCTACAAGTTGGTGAAATCTACGATGAAGTAAAAACCGTTCACAAAAAGGAAACTTCAAAATCCGTTTCCAAAAAACACAACAAAAAACATTTGGTTCTCGACCTTCATTTTGAAAACCTCGTCAACAATCCTTCAGAGTACGATTCCTTCGAACGACTGTTCACCCAAAAACAAAAATTAATGGAAACGGTGGAGTTTTGTAGAAAGAACAAACTCAAACAATTGGAAATCATTCACGGCATTGGTGAAGGCGTTTTACAGAAAATGGTCTATGATTACTTGATCGGACAAACAAACCTAGAGTTTGAAGAAGGAGACTTTTTCTATCACTCAACGGGTAATGTGGTGGTGAGATTTTTGTAGGTGCAGGTTGATGAATTTTGGGTGTTGATGATGGGTGAAAACTTCAATAAACTTAATTTCAAAAATGTCAAAGGTTACACCATCAAATTATTTATTGTCAAAACTTCAATTTGCTTCCGCGTTCAACGTACATCCAACACCCCGCATCCAACATCCAGCTAAAATTCATAAATTTGCACAACTTCAAGAAAAATGCAGAAATTATCTTTACTTTTTACCAAAGACGGGCTTCAGTATCAGCTTTCAAAAAACAGAAATGTTCAGCACGAACAGTCTTTTTTCATGAATGAGGAAACTGGTGACAACTTTGTTTCAGAAAAACTGGATGAAATTCTAGCACAAAAAAACTTTCAGGAAATCAGCGTCATTTCTGCTTTGAACCACTTTACCTTAATGCCTGAAAACTTTTCTGATCATGAATCAGGATACGATTTAATTGCCTACAATTCCGCCGTTGAACGTGAAAAGGAAGAACTCATGCTTTCTGTGAACAAAAAATTCGGCGTTCAGTTTTACTATACTTTTCCGAAAGATTTCTATCAGAAAATTAAGAGTTTGAATCTTCCAACTAAATTCAATTTTTCAGGCGAGAAGTTTTTGAACGCTCTAAATCCGAGAAGTCAGAAGGAAATCCACATCAATCTTTACCATCACCAATGTGAGTTTTTTGCGATTGCTGGAAAAAAAGTAATCCTTTACAATAACCTCGATGTAAATTCGGAAGTTGATTTCCTTTATTTCATCATGTTCACCTTAAGTAAAATAGGATTTGGAATTGACGAAACGCAATTCTACGTTTACGGTGAAACCACTGAAAATGAAACCTTTATTTCAGAACTGCAGAAATTTGTAAAGTATTTGAAAATTGTTTTTGATAATTTACCGAAGAAGAATTTCATACTTGCAGGATGATGGATGTTCGATGATGGAGGTAGGTAGTCGCTAAAAAATAATTTATAAAATGAATGTCATGAGTTTTAAGTTTGAAAAATTGATTATTTGGCAGGATTCGATGACATTTGGTGAAGAAATTTATTTGATGTCTAAAACTTTTCCAAATGAAGAAACTTTTAACCTAACATCACAGATTCGGAGAGCGGTAGATTCGGTAGCGTTGAATATTTCAGAAGGTAGTATTTTACAAAGCAATAAAGAGTTCAGACGATTTTTAGGTTATGCGATTCGTTCTATTTCTGAAATAGTAACTTGTCTCTACAAAGCAAAATATAGAAATTATATCAATGAAGAAATTTTTGATGAACATTACGATAAATCGTACAAGTTAATGAATACGATTATTGCGTTCAGAAAGAAACTACTCTAAAGAAATTTCAATTAATCAATCACCAAACATCGAACATCCAACACCAAACATCCAACATCAAACACCAAACACCCTACACTAAATGTACAGAATCATAAGCGGTCGCTGGAAATCAAAACGGATTTCTGCCCCAAAAAACTTCGATGTTCGCCCAACCACCGACTTTGCGAAGGAAGCACTTTTCAGCATTATTGAAAACCGTTTCGATTTCGATGAGGAGTTCATTTCCGTGCTCGATTTGTTTGCGGGAATTGGCTCCATCAGTTTGGAATTTGCTTCACGCGGCTGCAAAGATGTGACTTCGGTAGAAATGAACCCGAAACATGCGGCATTTATTAATTCTACGGCGGCTGAACTTGATATGTCTTTGCAAATCAATGTGCAAAGAGGCGATGTTTTTGAATACTTGAAGAAAAACAGAAACCGAAAAACCTACGAATTAGTGGTCGCCGATCCACCGTTCGACACGGAAGAAAAAAAATACAACGAACTGATTGCTTTGGTTTTAAACAATAATTTTTTAAAGGAAAACGGAATTTTCATTCTGGAACACCAAAGCCGAATGAAACTTGTTCATCCCAATTTGCTCGATACCAGAAAATATGGGAATGTAAGTTTTTCTTTTTTTAAAGCTAATGAGCGGGAAAGTCTACAAGTAGAGGAAGCTAAATAATCTTAACTAAACATTAAACCACCCCGTCAAAAAATTTTCTCTGAAAATTTTTGACACCCCTCCAAAGGAGGGGAATTTCTCCCAGTTTCCATCATCCAGCTTACAGCTTAAAGCACCTTCAGCTCCAAATCAATATTTTTTCCGAAGAATTTTTTAGAAATTTTCTCGAAGTTTTTGGTAATGTCCGAAAGGTAGAAATGATAGCTCGGATTGGTGTTGTTTTCGTTGAGCAAGTGGTGTTTTTCCAAAATCATTTTCAGCTGACTCGCCACAATATTGGGTGAATCGATGACACGGACGCGGTTTCCATAATACTGTTTAATTTCGTCAATCAGAAGCGGATAATGCGTACAACCTAAAATTAAAGTTTCAATGTTTTTTAATTTATTGTTGCTCAAATAATTATAAATGATTGAATGGGTAATGGGGTGATTTTTAAAACCCTCTTCAATGGCAGGGACCAAAAGCGGAGTCGCCAATTCATCCACCTTGATAAACTTGTTGTGTTTGCGGATTGATTTTTTGTAAAGTCCAGAATTTACGGTTGCTTTCGTAGCAATTACGCCCACATTGTTGTGGATTTCATAGGAAACTTTTTCAGCCACAGGATTAATTACATCAATTACCGGAACTTTTTCATTCACCAATTCCACCACTTCAGTCAAAGCATTTGCGGTTGCAGAATTACAGGCAATTACAATTGCTTTGCAGTTATTTTCCAATAAAAATTTGGTGATTTTTGTGGAATAGCCTACAATCGCTTCCCGAGATTTTTCACCATAAGGAAGGTGTTTCGTATCTCCAAAATAAATTAAGTCTTCATGCGGAAGAAGTCTCTTGATTTCCTTTGCGACGGTTAATCCACCAACTCCGGAATCAAAAATCCCAATCGGTTGTTTTGCTGAAAGATGGCTGAAATCCTGTTTTTTCTTTTTCAAGGGGAAAGCTTTTTACAAAAATAAGAATTTTGGCTGGATGGTGGGTGATGGAAGCTGGAAGTTAGTTCAAGTGAATTTTTTTACACTAAAAACAAGTCCGAAGCAATTCCATCCGCAAGAAACCAGTGTTTTTCAGGGATTTTTAAGTGATTGTTCTCGATGGTTAAAATTCCTTCATTCAATTTCGGATTGATTTCTGTTTGTAAATATTCTAAGATTTCTGGACTGAATTTTTGGTTTAAAGACTTTAAATCTACACCCCAAATCGTCCGTAAACCAATCATCAGCATTTCGTTGAACTGGTCTTTTTCAGAAAGTATTTCAGTTTCTTTGGCGAGTTTGTTTTCGCTTAAAAAATTAATGTATTTTTTGTTGTTGGCGATGTTCCAGCTTCTTTCGTTTCGTCCGTTGTAGGAATGAGCAGATGGGCCGATTCCTAAATATTCCTGGTATTTCCAGTAAGCGGAATTGTGTTTAGAATGAAACCCAGGTTTCCCGAAATTGGAAATTTCATAATGCTCAAAACCGTGGTCTTTTAGAAAATCCGACATATAATAAAACTCCCTGTTCTGTTCCGATTCTCTTGGTGCAGCGATTTTATTTTGTTTAATCCATTGATTCAAGGCAGTTTTTGGTTCAATGGTTAACGCATAAGAAGAAACATGCGGAACTTGAAGCTCTATGGTTTTGTTGAGATTTTCTTTCCAGATTTCAAAATTGGAAGTGGGTGAACCGTAAATTAAATCAATACTGATATTTTCGAAACCAAAGTCCTGCGCTCGTTTGATGGAGCTTTCAGCTTCCGAGGAATTGTGGGCCCGGTTCATCAGCATTAAATCTTCATTAAAAAAACTCTGTGTTCCAATGGAAAGTCGGTTGATTTCAGTATTTGCCAAATCTTTTAGAAAACTTTTATCCAAATCATCCGGATTGGCTTCAAGTGTAATTTCTATATCTTTCTCAAATGTGAAATATTTCAGAACCTCATCCATAATCGATTTCAGTTCATCCACCTTTAAAATGGAAGGAGTTCCACCGCCGAAATAAAGCGATTTAAGGTTTTTGTCTTGAAGTTCATCTTTCCGAAGAAAAATTTCCTTTTTTATGGCAGCAATCATCTCCTCTTTAAAATGTAAAGAAGTAGAAAAATGAAAATTACAGTAACTGCATTTTTGCTTGCAGAAAGGAATGTGAAGGTAGATCATTAAAGAAGAGACAAGTTACAGGAGCCAAGAACCAGTGGTTTGAACAGAAGATTTTACTAAATAGCATGATTAAATGGTGAAATCAACTTCGTAGATGAATTCGTTTCGCAGTGAATACTGAATTTTTTAGTTACTAAAAGACATTTAATGAATTTGAAATTCACTCGGAAAGAAATTCACTCAATCACTAATACCTAAATCCTCTTGAATTGATAAAGTTCTCAAAATTATAACCCACGCTCAACATAAAGCTGCTTCCGGCATATTGCTGAATATCTGAAAGTCCGAAATTGTAACTCGCTCCAAAAGTAAATCGGTTCACTTTTGCCTTGATAATGGGTGAAATCCCCAAACTCTGATTACCAAATTTATTATTGGATGTTCTGAAACTTGCTCCAGCTGAAAAAGAGTTTTCATCCCCCAAAACGGTCGCCATTAAATTCAGGTCGATCATTTTAGAAGAATTGGTATTGAAATTCATTAAAACTGATGGAGTCACAAAAAACTGTTCACCCATATAAAAATCATAACCAGTATTGAAAATGAATTTGGTGGGTTCCGGCTCAATTCCGTTGACGATTGGAATATCGTTGGTTAAAGCGATATCGTTTACTGAAATTCCCGCAAAAAATTTACGGTAAGTTACCGCCATTCCCATATTGGCATACACCAAAAAAATGGAATTAACATCCGGACCTAAAGTAGGATCACCCGGAGTTTCTGGATTCAGCATGGCCAAATCGATATGCATATTGTAAAAATTCACGTTCGTACCAAAGGAAAACTGACTTTTTCTTTCGCCATCATCATCTATCGGAATAAAATAGGAACCTCCCGCCGAAATTCCATTCGAAGAAATCGCGCCGTTCTGGTCACGAAAGAATGACAAACCTGCTCCAACTCTGTCGAAAACATTCGCATGCATCCCAATCGACTGTACATTGGGTGACTGGTCGAATTTTGAAAACTGTTTCTGATAATTCAGGTTCAGCACCACATCGTCCGTTTTTCCGTAAAGCGCAGGATTGAAAAGAAAATCGCCGTCCATCAAATATTGTTGGTAATATGGTAAGGTTTCCTGACTTTTAAAGAGCCCCAGAAAGGTAAAAACGAAAAATAACAGAGATATTTTTCTCATAATTAATTTTGAGTGAATTTTCAACAAATATAAAAAACTTTTAAAAACAATTTATTCCAAATATTTACGCCATTTTTCGACAGCTTCCTGCATATCTTGCGGCATCGGACTTTCAAAATACATTTCCTCTTTCGTGGTGGGATGAATAAATCCTAAAGTGTGTGCATGAAGTGCATGACGCGGCAAAACCTCGAAAACATTTTTCACAAACTGTTTGTATTTGGGGAGATTTACTCCTTTCAAAATTTGGTGACCTTCATATCTTTCGTCATTAAACAAAGTATGACCGATGTGTTTGAAATGGGCACGAATTTGATGGGTTCGTCCCGTTTCCAGCTTACATTCCACCCAAGTCATGTATTTAAAACGTTCGATGACTTTATAGTGAGTCACCGCATGTTTCCCGAAACTTCCGTCCTCGAAAACTGCCATCTGCATTCGGTTTTTCAGATGTCTTCCGATATGTCCGCGAATAGTTCCTTCATCTTCTGCAACATTTCCCCAAACAAATGCCCAATACAATCTTCTCGTTTTTCGGTCAAAAAACTGCTTCGCCAAAAAACTTAAAGCATATTCATTTTTTGCCACCACTAAAAGTCCGGAAGTGTCTTTATCGATTCTGTGAACCAAACCTACCCGATCCAGATCAGATTTCTCACCATTTTTTTCGAAATGAAAAGCGAGCGCATTCACCAAAGTTCCGTCCCAATTTCCATGACCGGGATGAACCACCATTCCTGCATTTTTATCTACCACCACAACATCATCATCTTCATAAACGATATTTAAAGGAATATCTTGTGGAACGATAAAGTTTTCGCGCGGCGGTCTGGTTAAAAGAACCGAGATTTCATCCCCCGGTTTTACGCGGTAGTTTTGCTTCACGGGTTTTCCGTTCACTACTACGTTTCCCGCACGGCAAGTTTGTGAGATTTTATTTCTGGTAGAGTTCTGACGAATATTATGCAGAAATTTATCGATGCGCACAATTTCCTGACCTTTATCTACTTTTACATAAAAGTGTTCGTAAAGTCCTTCTGAATCAGCGTCATTCGATTCCTGATCCAGTAATTCCTCATCTAAATATTCTTCGTGGTCTTCGGTCATTTTATTTAAAAATAAAGCTCCAACCAATGTTGAAGCTTCAGTTTTTGATATTTAAAAATTTATTCAACAATCACTTTTTTAGCTTTCGGTTTTTCTTCCGGTTTTGGAGAAGTGGTTGTTGTAGTTTTTGGCGTTGTTGCAGAAGAAGTTTTCGGTTTCTGTTCTACAGTAGTCTTTGGTTTTTTCTCCGTCGTTGCTTTTGGAACTTCTGATTTTGGAGTTTCCTGTTTTGGAGTTTCAGTTCTTGGAGTTTCCGGTTTTGGCTCCGAAACTCTTGGCGCAACTGGTTCTCTATAAACCGGCGGTTCATAATAACTTGGCGGCGGAGTTGTGGTGTCGATTTTAATTCGGTAAATCGAATTCAGCTGTGAAATTTTGCCGCTCATTTCTGCCGGCGTTTTCTTACTCGCCCAAATATCAATCTGCATTCCCTGATCACGCACATCAAACGAGACCGGATCTTGATAATAAACAATGTCTGATTCATCGGAACCACCGTCTTCATACTCCACCAAACCAACTTCAAATAAATTTTGAGCGATGATTGCTTTCGCCTGTTGCACTGTTAATCCCACTAAATTGGGAACCGAAATATTTCTTTTCGGACCCGCTCCAATTACCAAATCAATCGTTGAAAATCTCGGCAAAAGTGCGCCCGGTTTTAAAGTCGAGCCATTATACAGCATTCGGATTACTGCATCTCTTTGAATGCTCGGTTCAAAAATAGTATCACCCACTTTTAATCCAACCTGCTCCAATTGCCTAAAAGCCAAACCTTTATATCGGTCTAAAACATCGGGAACAGATACTTGCGCCCAAGTTCTTGGATTTACTTTTAATATAATGGTTCTTCCGTCTTTCACACGCGATCCTGGTGAAGGATAAACCTGCAAAACCTGAAACGGGCGGTATTTTGGATCATACTTAAAACTGTCCACTTCATATTCCAGTCCGGAATCGTCTAATATTTTGATGGCGTCATGAACGGATTTGTTCATCACATTAGGAACGGGGATTTCTTTACCGTGATTGGTATGAATCTCCAACCAACGGAATGTCAACCAAACCAAACCTGTGAAAACTGCCGCCGCTAATAGTATATTTACCAAAACTTTCCAGTGGAAAAGCGATTTAAGCATATTGCTGAAACTTTAAATGTATCTGCAAATATATAAAATAATCTTTTCGGTAATTGTGGAAATCATTTACAATTATTGTTTCTGACCTAGGAGATTTTTGCGTTAAGAAAAATTGAAATTTCTTTATGCGAGAGTTTTCTTAATGATAACTGAATAAAAATTTCCACTGTTCGAAGCGCGGCAACACATTAACTTCTATAAATAACTTTCCAATCCGCGCAAGTTTGGAAATTTTCTCAAAAGAAATTTTGATTTTTTAGCAAAAAGATCCAGTCTTGATTTTTTGGATACTTTTGTTTCTTTTGCGGTAAAAAAATGTCACGCACTAAAAAACTTTTGAAATAATTATCTTTGCTTATTAAATTCAATCTATGATTTTATCCATGACCGGCTTCGGACGAAGTGAAGGCGTCTTCGAAGGAAAAAAAATTACCATCGACCTGAAATCGCTCAACAGCAAATCGTTCGACCTCAACATCAAAATGCCTTTACGGTACAAGGAAAAAGAATTCGACATCCGAAAAGTTTTGAACGATAAAATCCTCCGCGGAAAAGTAGATTGCTACATTAATCTGGAAACACTGAACGATTCCAACGATGTGAATATTAATCATGATTTGGTTAAATCCTATATCGATGAATTAAAAAAAATTTCTGGTGATGGCCCCGATTTCGAATATTTGAAAATGGCGATTAGATTTCCGGATGCGATTTCCACGAGACCCGATGAACTTAATGAAAATGAATGGATTTTCCTCACTGGTTTACTGAATGAGGCGCTTTCAAAGTTTGATAACTTCAGAAAAACAGAGGGTGAAATTTTGCATGAAGAGCTAAAAAGAAACCTTAAAAATATTGAGGATTATCTTTCTCAGGTGGAACCTCATGAGGACGTCCGAATGGACGGCGTGAAAGAACGTTACCGAAAAACATTAAATGAATTCGACCATATCGACGAAACCCGATTCTACCAGGAAATGGCTTATTTTACAGAAAAATTGGATATTTCCGAAGAAAAAGTTCGGCTCACCCAGCATTTGAAATACTACTACGAAGTGATGAAAAATGAAGATTTCAACGGAAAAAAACTCGGATTCATTTCGCAGGAAATCGGCCGTGAAATCAACACGTTGGGTTCAAAAGCCAATCACGCGGAAATCCAAAAATTGGTCGTGATGATGAAGGATGATTTGGAAAAGATTAAGGAGCAAACGTTAAATGTACTATAAACTTGAAATTGTTTGACTTTGTTTGATTAGAGCGTCTCAAACAATATCAAATATCAAACAAAGTCAAACAACATCAAATTTAAATGAATAAAGTCATCATATTTTCAGCACCAAGTGGAAGTGGAAAAACCACTTTGGTAAAGCATTGTTTGGAACATTTTCCTGAACTTGAATTTTCAATTTCGTGTACAACAAGAAATCCTCGCGGAACGGAAAAAGACGGGGTGGATTATCATTTCATTTCTCCTGAAAAATTTCGTCAGAAAATTTGGGAAGAAGCCTTCGTAGAATTCGAGGAAGTATATGAAGACAAATATTACGGAACCCTAAAATCCGAAGTTGAAAGAATCTGGAACGATGGAAAAACCGTGATTTTCGATGTGGACGTGAAAGGCGGAATCGCCCTGAAAAAATATTTCGGCGAACAAGCATTATCGATTTTTATTATGCCTCCTTCGATTCAGGAGTTGGAACGAAGATTGATTGCAAGAGCTACGGAAGACGCAGAAACCATACAAACAAGAGTGGAAAAGGCAGAACAGGAAATGACTTTTCAAAACGAATTTGACAAAATTTTAGTGAATACTGATTTAGAAACCGCAAAAGCGGAGATCGAAAAATTAGTGAGCGAATTTTTAAATTCTTAAATTTATAGTTCGATGCTGGGTGATGGATGCTCGAGGAAAAATCAAACCATTTCAAACCATGTCAAACCATTCCAAGTTGAAATTTGAAACAAATTAAACGTTAAACCAAAAATTATGAGCACACAAACCCTAGATAAAGCAAAAGCAAACCTTCCTGTAAGAGGATTTTTAAAAATAGACGACCTTATTATTCCCAAAGGTGAAGATTTGGTAAAAGCCATTCTCGACCTTAAAAAGGAAAAAAATGCGGTGATTTTGGCGCATTATTATCAACCTGCAGAAATTCAGGATATTGCGGATTATCTTGGTGATTCCCTTCAATTGGCGAGAGCTGCGAAAGACACCGATGCAGATATGATTGCTTTTTGCGGCGTTCATTTCATGGCGGAAGCTGCGAAAATTTTGAACCCAAACAAAAAGGTTGTTCTTCCGGACACACAGGCTGGTTGTTCGCTTGCAGACGGCTGTAGCGGCGAAGGTTTGAGAAAAATGCGCGAACAGTATCCAAACGCTTTAATCGCAACTTACATCAACTGTAACGCAGAAACCAAAGCGGAATCCGACATTATTGTAACGAGCTCCAACGCGGAAACCATTATTAATGCACTTCCTGAAGACCGGCCAATTATTTTCGCTCCTGATAAAAATTTGGGAAGATATCTCGCTAAAAAGACAGGTCGCGACATGATTTTGTGGGACGGAAGCTGTATCGTTCATGAAGCCTTTTCCATGGAAAGAATTGCCAAACAGTTGGCTGAAAATCCTGACGCAAAACTCATCGCACATCCTGAAAGTGAAACGCCTGTTTTGGATTTGGCACATTTCATCGGTTCTACTTCTGCCCTTTTAAATTATGTGGAAAAAGATGATGCCCAAAAATTCATCGTCGCTACAGAAGAAGGAATCCTGCACGAAATGAAAAAACGTGCACCACAAAAAGAATTACTTCCCGCTTTGGTTTTTGATGAAAGCTGCAACTGCTCAGAATGTTTTTACATGAAGCGAAATACTTTGGAAAAACTGTATTTGTGCATGAAATATGAACTTCCTGAAATTCTTATGGATGAAGAACTTCGTCTAAAAGCTTTAGAACCCATCGAAAAAATGTTGGAACTTTCAACAACCATTAAGTAATACGAGATACGGGTTTCGTGGTAAAAATTCTGCTGCGAAACTCGCACCTCAAATCTCGAATCTCGAATCTCGAATCTTGTAACTCGAAAATGACCACAAAAATCCTCTTTGAAAACCTAAAAATCTACGCTTATCACGGCGTTCTTCCCGAAGAAAAAATAATCGGAACATACTTTATCGTGAACGTTGAGATTCATGCCGATTTATGGAAAGCCGTTGGAACTGATGATTTGAACGATACCGTGAATTATGCGGAAGTGAATGACATCATTCACGAAGAAATGAAAATTCCATCAAAATTAATGGAACATGTTTGTGGCAGAATTTCAAAAAAAATCAAATTGGAGTTTCCACAAATTTCTTATATCAAAGTAAAAATGACCAAAACCAATCCACCGATGCAGGGCGAAATGGAGGGAGTCAGCGTGGAAATTGAGAAGGATTATGGAGGAATAAAGTAACTTTTAGAATTTTTTGAAGAATTTCTTTTTAACAACCATTTCTCAGTTTTGACCTCGGAGATTTTTGCGTTCATAAAAATTAAAATTTCTTCCGGCGTGAATTTTTTATAACGGAATAAAAATTTCCATTGTTTGAGTGGCGGCAATACATTTTTTTAAAATCGAAACTTAATTTTCCGCCCGAGTTTTGGAAATTTTCTTGTGAGAAATTTTGATTTTTTAGCAAAAATATCCAAGTCTTGATTTTTTGGATACTTTGCATCAAGGCAAAAGTATCTAATTTTTGAACCTAATTTCTTAAAAGATATTTCAGTAAATTTGGCATTCAAAACAACTTCGTTTATTTCTAATTTCAGCCGAAGTTCAAAAATCAATTATGAAATACGTTATTCTTTCTTTACTATCCGCGATGCTTTTAAGCATTTCGTGGCCCACTTACGGAATTCCTTTCTTCATATTTTTTGCGTTGGTTCCTTTAATGATGATGGAGCACGACATCACCAAATTTTCTACAATCAAAAGAAAAGGTTGGGTGATTTTCGGACTTTCCTATTTCTGTTTCGTGATTTGGAATATTGTTACGACGGGTTGGTTGTATGGCTCAAAAAATCCTGATGGAACCCATTCTGTGATGGCGGTGGTTTTTCCGGTTGTGGTGAATTCACTGCTCTATTCTTTCGTTTTTCAGCTCTATCATTGGTACAAAAAGTTGCAGGGAACTTATTGGGGACTTACTTTTTTTGTGGCGATTTGGATGTGTTTCGAGAAACTACACATGAGTTGGGAATTTACGTGGCCTTGGTTAAATTTAGGAAATGCTTTTTCAGAATACCCGAAAATCATTCAATGGTACGACACGTTGGGCGCAACCGGCGGAAGTTTTTGGATTTTGCTGATTAATGTTTACGCATTCTACACTTTAAGAATTTGGGAAGCGGGGAGAAAAAGAAAATCGCTAATCATCAATTCGGCTATTCTTGTTGGAGCCATCGCTTTACCGATGTTAATTTCCGTGGTGAAATACAATAATTTTGATGAGAAGCCAATCGGTTCCGTCAAAGTTTTAATGCTGCAACCTGAACTCGATCCTTACACAGAAAAATATTCAAAAGACAGTTTGACCATTTTGAATGATTTGCTGACTTTAGCCGAACAAAACTCAAAAGGACAAATCGATTACTACATCGGTCCCGAAACTTCACTTCCCGGATTTGGTTCCATTTCTGAACGAGGTTTTGAGCAAAGTACGCTTTTAAATAACGTAAAAGATTTCCTTTCGAAACATCCGAAATCTGTTTTTGCTACGGGAATTTCTTCTCACAAATTCTTTCAAAGTACCGAACAAAAACCAAACGCAGCTTATCAAGTTTCTGATGGAAGTTTCGTGGAAAGTTACAATTCCGCTGTTCAAATTATTCCGAATCAAAAAGTGGAAGTTTACCACAAAGGAAAACTCGTTCCCGGTGTTGAAATTTTCCCGTACATCAATGTTTTAAAACCGATTCTTGGCGACGCGATGTTGAATTTAGGCGGCGCAACCGTTTCTTTAGGAATTGATGAAGAAAGGAAAGTTTTTTCCAATCCATTCAATAAAGGAAAACTCGCTCCAATCATCTGCTACGAAAGTATTTACGGCGAGTTTGTCACAGATTATGTAAAAAAAGGCGCCAATTTTTTAGCAATTATGACGAACGATTCTTGGTGGGGAGTTACACAGGGTCACCAACAATTGATGTCTTACGCAAAACTTCGCGCGATTGAAACACGCCGAGAAATCGCCCGATCTGCAAACAGCGGAATTTCCGCCCATATTGATGCAAAAGGTGATGTTTTAGCCGACACTCTTTATGGAGATAAAACAGCACTTTTCGCGGAAGTGAAATTGTACGACAAAATGACTTTCTATTCAAGAGCGGGAGATTTGCTGTCGCGAATTTCGATTTTTGTCTTGGGATTTTTGGTGTTTTATACGCTGATAAAGAAGTTTCAGAACAGGAAAAACATGAGCAGTAAGTAAAAAGCAATGAGTAATAATAACTTGGTTCCTGACTCTTTTTACTTGGCTCTTTTAAATTCATAATGATTCAGCAACAACCTGATTTCATTAAACTCAAATTCTTTTGGCAATGCGTTTTTCCAATCGGATAAGGATTGATGTTTTTCCCAATTTTGATCAAATTCTTTTTCAAAGGTTTTGAGTTTTTCTTTGTCGAAAATTCGGGGTAAATCCAAAAGTCCCTGTCCCGCAAATTTTGCCAAATGTCCGAAAATGGTTTCGGTGACTAAACCTCTTTCTTTAGCAATTTCGGGAATCGTTTTTCCTTCCTCAAACAATTGGAAAGATAAAATGTGCGATGGAACTTTTGCAATTTTGGTGGTCACTTTCACATCATTTTCCACATCGAAAAGTGGTGTTTCCAGAAGATGAACTTTCTTCAAATCATTTAGGTAATCTTCCAAATCATCGAGAAATACACGGAAATCTTCGTTGTATTGTTTCAAACCTTTCGTTCCTTTATTTTCCGCATAAAAATCGAGTAACTGCGAAAATATTTTTTCATTCACATTCTTAAAAAAGAAATTTACTGCACCTTTCGTTTTGGTTTCAATCTCGCTCCAATCTTCGTTTCCCTGAACAAATTTTTGGGTTTTCTGAAGGATGACTTTTTCAAATTTTTCAAAAACGGAAGCAAGATTTTCCACTTCGGGTTTTATCGCAGTGTAAAGAAATTTCGCTTTGTCTTTGTCAATCGCTTTGCTGTGTTTTGCGGAATTGTACCATGGTTCCAAAGAATTTTTAAACCATTTGCAGTCGAGTCGGTTCAAAACTTTTTTAATGCTGTAATCGTATTTTTCTGCATTCAAAATTTCATCCATTCTGTCGTTTGCGTGGGTTTCATCTTGAAATTTTGAAACTCTTCTGTCCGCAAAAATAACTTCGGGAGTGATTTTGGATTTTAATACAATTCCTTCCAAAGTTCGGCAACGGGAAAGTGCCACGTACACCTGTCCGGAAGCGAACGATTTTCCCGCATCAATAATCAGTCGGTCAAAAGTAAGTCCCTGACTTTTATGAATCGTAACCGCCCAAGCTAAACGAATCGGATATTGCTTGAAGCTTCCCAAAACATCTTCCGTAATATTTTTTTCCGCATCAAGGGAATATTTTTTCTGCTCCCAAACTTCCTTCTTTAAAACGTAATTTTCGTCGTCGCCCTCAATAATTACGGTGATTTCTTTTTCATCTAAATCGACTACTTCTGCTAATTTTCCGTTGAAATATCTTCGTTCCCCACTTGCATCGTTTCGGATGAACATGATTTGTGCACCGACTTTCAAGTCTAAAACCTCATCGTTTGGATATTGATTTTCATTAAAATTTCCAACGATTTCCGCCTTGTAAGAGTAAGTTTTCCCTGAAAGTTCCGCCAACTTTTTCTGATTGATTTCATCTGCCATTCTGTTGTGGGAAGTGAGATAAACGTAAGGTTCATCGGTCGGTTCAAAATCAGCAATGTATCTTTCGTTCAACGTTTCAAAATCGATGTCGCCAATTTCCCCGTCGCGAATTTCATTGAGAATATCCAGGAATTTTTCATCTTTCTGTCGGTAAACGGTGGTTAATTCAATCGTAATTAATGGTAATTCCTTCAACGCCAAGCTTTCAAAGAAAAAAGGAGAATTGTAGTATTGATTTAAAAGATATTCGTCTCTGACTACCGGTGGAAGTTGGTACAAATCCCCAATAAAAAGCATTTGAACGCCACCAAATTTCTGCTGATTTCTTCGCACATGACGCAGCGAAAAATCCATCATATCCAAAACATCCGCTCGAAGCATGGAAACCTCATCAATAATGATGATTTCAATTTCACGCAGAAGTTTCAGTTTGTCTTTTCGGTATTTGAAATGGTGCATCAAATCGGCAATATTCATCGCCAAATTCCCGTCGATTCTTTCGGTAGTTGGCAAAAAAGTTCGTGGCGGCAATCCAAACATGGAGTGAATCGTAACGCCACCTGCATTGATTGCTGCGATTCCTGTAGGTGCTACAACGATGTGTTTCTTCTTGGTTTTCAGCACGAATTCATTCAGAAAAGTCGTTTTTCCGGTTCCGGCTTTTCCGGTGAGAAATATGCTTCTGTTGGTATGTTCGGCTAAATTGAAGAGAGATTCGTTCATCCTTCAAATTTACTAAATTGTTTTTGAGGCGCAAGTTGCAGTTGGTGCAATGGTTGCAATAGTTTTTTTGGAATAAACTAAATCTCAATAAAAGAAGTATTTTTGTAAACCCCTGAAAAAATAAAAATGAAAAATATTCTCATCATCGCGATTTCTCTTCTGACTTTAGCGTCGTGCAAATCCAAAAAAGTAATTGATCCCGAAACTTTACCGAAAGATATTTCTCAAAAACCAGATAATAATATTTCGCAACAATCTGATAGAGAAAAGCTTTCAGCTTTAATTAAAGAAATTGAGAAGCTTGCCAATTCCGAAACCTGCAGTGATGTCGCCGATTGGAACTTCGCTGCGATTGGCTCAAAACCTTGTGGCGGACCGAGTTCCTACATTGCTTATCCGAAAAAAATAGAAGATGAGATTGTGCCGAAAATTAAAAATTTCACCCAGATGCAGTCGGCGTTTAACACAAAATACGGTTTGGTTTCGGACTGTATGATGGTGATGCCGCCTTCAGGAATTAGATGTGTGGATGGAAAAGCGGTTTTGGTGAGTAGAAATTCTGCATTGGAATCGCAATAATCTCAATACGATATTAATTACTTTTGCCTTGATGCAAAAGTAACAAAAAATCAAGTCTGGATATTTTTGCTAAAAAATTAAAATTTCTTTCAAGAAAATTTCCAAACTCGGGCGGGAAGTTAAATATAGATTTTAAGTCATTGTATTGCCGCCATTCAAACAATGGAAATTTTTATCTTGTTATAATTAAGAAAAACTTCGCCGAAAGAAATTTCAATTTTTTTCAACGCAAAAATCTCCTACGACAAAAAACTTAAATCAAAAGAAACTCATATTAATTTTCATCCTACGCTTTGATTGCTTTCTCTTTTGTTCAAAGAATCTTTCAACAATTTTGCGGCACTCCATTTCGCGTGTCGCGATGGTTGGATGAAGTGTCCCATTTTCTGTGCATAAACTTTGGTAAATTCCGCACCGAAAAAGACCAATTGACACGTATAATTTATCCACATCATCAACAAAATAATAGTTCCCGCCGCACCGAAAATGGAGGTTGGTTTTGAAATTTCAAAATAGTAACTCAGTAAAAATTTTCCGATATTGAAGAGCAAAGCGGTCACGAAAGCGCCCATCCAAACGGAACGCCACGAGATTTCCACATCGGGCAAAACTTTAAACATAAACGCGAAAAGCACCACCACGACAAGAAAACTCACCACAAAATTGATGATTCTCGCCATAAAGAATGTTTCCAAACCAAAATGTCTTGTAATCCATTCATTTGCCAAACCAAGAATGGACGAAAGAATTAAGCTGATAAGAAGCAAAAACGCAATGATGAGGATCATTCCCAAAGAATTGGCTCTGTCGAGAACATATTTTTGAAAGGCTTTTTTGGGTGCAGCTTCCACATCCCAAAGTGTGTTCAGACTTCGCTGCATTTGAAAAAATAAAGTTGTTGCCCCGAAAATAAGGGTGAGAATCCCAAATATTTTCATCCAAATATTTTGGTTGTCCCAAACTGCACTCATGATCATGGTTTGAATACTGTCTGCAATATCTTTTCCTGCAATTCCGCTTGCTTGTCGGGTAATTTCGCCACGGATGGCTTCGTCACCGAAAAAAATTCCCGCAATCCAAATCACGATAATCAAAAGTCCGGGCAAAGAAAAAATGGCGTAATAGGCGATGCTTGCAGAATCTTTTGAGGCGGAAGAATTGTTCCACTCATTGAAGGTTTCTTTTAAAAGTTCCCAAATGAATTTTAGGTATTTCATGCTGAAAATTCAAGATTCAAAATTCAAGATTCACAAAATCTTGCTTTAAAATAGAATACTTCAAAACATCAAGGGGTTTTCCGTTTTTGAAATATTCCTGTTTTAAAGTCGCTTCTAATTTCATACCACAATTTTGCATGATTTTTCCCGATGCGGGATTGTGCGGAAAATGAGTGGCGTAAATTTTATTCAATCCTGAATCTTGAAAGCCAAATCTGATGATTTCTCGAACGGCTTCTGTCACGAAACCCTTATTCCAAAATTCTTTACCAATCCAATAACCGATTTCGGCTTTTAGATGTACTTTGTCTAAATGAATTCCAATCGCACCGATTAATTTTGGATTTTCTTTTTCACGAATGGCGAATGTGAAATTTTTCTTTTCCTCAAAACCTTTGTTCACCAATTCATGAATCCAAAACTCAGCATTTTCATTTTGATAAGGAAAAGGAATATTCAATGTGTTTTCTGAAAAAACGTTATCGGAATTTAGATGCAGAATTAAATCACCCAAATCGTTTTCTGTTGGGCGATTGAGGATTAATCTTTCGGTTTCTAAAGTTGGAAAGTTTGTCATTTTGATCTCCTGGTTCAAAAAAATAAATTTCGGCTAAAGCCAAATTGTATTTTATCTTTTAATTCAAACGGACTAAAGTCCGTTCCTGTTGATGAATTTATCACGCAGAAAAAACCTTCGGTTTTTTGGACAAATACGAATTATGCCCAAAAATAACATTTAATTTTTATGAAAAACCTACGGCTTTTGGACAAGTCACGACTTGTCCCTACAATATTTTGACAGAAATTCGCCATTGACTTCGTCGAATCTTTAATTTCACTTGCAAAGCAAAATTCACCGACGAAGGCGAATTCACAGCGAAGCAAATTCAATTATTTATACCAACCCGAATACTTCACATAATTATTCGCAATCCGATTCACCTCGCCTTCCAACAATTCGGCAGAAATATCCTTGATTTTTTTGGCAGGAACTCCGCCCCAAACTTCGCCCGATTTGATGTGCGTTCCTTGTGTTACCACAGAACCTGCACCGACAATCGAATTGCTTTCCACCAAACAATCATCCATCACAATGGCTCCCATTCCGATCAGAACATTGTCATGAATGGTACAGCCGTGAACGATCGCATTGTGACCAATCGAAACATTATTGCCAATATTCAGCGGAAATTTTTCATAAGTACAGTGAAGCATCGCATTATCCTGAACATTCACTTTATCGCCCATTTTAATGTAATGAACATCGCCCCGAATGACCGCATTGTACCAAATACTGCAATCTTTTCCCATCACCACGTCGCCGATTATTGTTGCAGTTTCTGCCAAAAAAGTTCCTTTGCCAATTTGCGGAGTTTTCCCTAAAAGTTCACGAATTATTGCCATTTTTATTGTTTAAATTTATCCAAAATTGTTTCGGGTTTCAGGTTTTGTGTTTGATATTATCAGATTTTGCTTCCTACATTCATCACCCAACATTCTGCCAAATTTAACGATTGACAAAGTCTAATGTCTGTTGTCTGAAATCTAATATCTATTGCCTATTTTTGCAACTCAAATTTAATGAAATAAAATGAGACAAATTATTATAGAACCTACCGAAAACCCAAAAGTGATGAAGTTTGTAGCCGACTACAATTTGATTCCGGGTTCTTTGGAGTTGGACAGAAGTTCAGATATTACCGAAATTCCTTTGGCGCAGGAACTTTTCAACTATCCTTTTGTAGACAGGATTTTTATCACGGCAAACTTTATCGCAGTAGCAAAACAAGACACAGTAGAATGGGAACACGTTGCGGAAAGTCTGAAAAATGTGATTGAAGACGAACTTTTGGCAAACCCGAGAATTTACCTTCAAAAGAAAAAGGAAATGTATCAGATTTATGCCGAAATGACGCCAAATCCGATGGTGATGAAATTCGTTTCGACAAAAATTTTGATGGATGGATTTGTGGAAGTAAAGTCGCGTGAAGAAGCTACAGAAGTTCCTTTAGCAAAAGCGATTTTTGATGAATTTGATTTTGCGAAGGAAGTTTTCATTTCCGATAATTTCGTGGCGGTGACGAAAAACGTTTCCGTGGAATGGCATGAAGTGATGGTTGCAGTTCGTGCATTTATCGCAGATTATTTACAAAATGGCGGAAAAATCTCCAACCTTGCACCGCAAAAACATGAAAATCCAGTTGAGAAATTAATTAACCGTGATTATACCGAAAACGAGCAGAAAATTTCAGATATTTTAAACGAATATGTCGCTCCGGCTGTAGAAGGCGATGGCGGAAAAATTTCCCTGTTGGAATATGACGAGGAAAACAAAATCGCAAGAATGTTGCTTCAAGGTGCATGTTCAGGATGCCCAAGTTCTACGGCAACGTTGAAAGGCGGAATTGAAAATGTGCTGAAACAGTTCGTTCCCGAATTGGTGGAAAAAGTGGAAGCGGTGAATGGTTAAAAATAGGAGCAATAAGTAACCAGCAATGAGCAATGATGCGCATATAAAAAATTACTTATTACCCATTACTCATTACTTATGAATAAAAAAGGAATATTATTAGTCAACCTCGGTTCGCCGAAATCGACCAAAGTTGAAGATGTAAAAGAATACCTCGACGAGTTTTTGATGGACGAAAAAGTGATTGATTACCGATGGTTTTTTCGCTCGCTTCTCGTGCAGGGAATTATTTTGAGAACCCGTCCCGCAAAATCCGCGGAAGCCTACAAAACCGTTTGGACCGATGAAGGTTCGCCTTTAATTGTCATCACTGAAAAAATTCAGAAGAAGTTACAGAAATTGGTTGACGTTCCTGTGGAAATCGGGATGCGTTATGCAGAACCGAGTATTCAAACGGGAATTCAAAAGTTGGTTGACCAAGGTGTGAACGAAATTGTTTTGTTTCCGCTTTATCCGCAATATGCGATGAGTACCACGGAAACGGTTGTCGACAAAGCAGAAGAAGTTCGCAAGAAATTTTTTCCGAATGTAAAAATTAATTATGTTCAGCCTTTTTATAATCGTGAAATCTACATTAACTGTTTAGCGGAAAGCATTAACGAAAAACTACCAGAAAACTTCGACGCACTTCAGTTTTCCTATCACGGCGTTCCCGAAAGACATATTTACAAAACCGACCCGACTAAAACCTGTAACTTAAACGATTGCTGCCAAAGAGAAAACAATCCGAGTCATCAGTTTTGTTACCGTCATCAATGTTTTAAAACCACGGATTTAGTTTTAGAAAAATTGAATTTACCGAGAGAAAAAGCGTTGGTAACTTTTCAATCTCGCTTAGGAAAAGATAAATGGATTGAACCTTATACCGATGAAACTTTGGAAAATCTCCCGAAAAAAGGGGTTAAGAATTTAGCCATTGTTTGTCCCGCTTTTGTTTCTGATTGTTTGGAGACTTTAGAAGAAATTTCGGTGGAAGGAAGGGAAGAATTTCTTCATGCAGGTGGCGAAAAATTCCACTACATTCCTTGTTTGAATGATGAAGACCGATGGATTGAGGTGGTAAAAATGCTTTGTGAAGAGAAATTGGAAGAATTTTACCTGGTTTAGAAACCGCTTGTTAATTGCCTATCAGCAACTTAAGATTTTATTACCCATCATTTATTAAACTTTTGCCTATTAATCAGCCTTTCAAGTAAAAAATTAACTTGAGTTCATTTTGTCGTTCCTTTTTTTGATTATCTTTAATAGCCATGAAAAAGAACAAAAAAAGAGCGTATCCATTTTTGGAAATTTCAAATGAGGAATGGGACTATTTTGCATCAAAATTTACTTATGCAGAGTTTCCAAAGGGAAGCTTAATGCTTAATCATGGGGCGACAGAAAATCACTTGACCTTTTTAGAAGAAGGTCTTACAAGGAGTTTTCTTCCAAATGATGGTCGGGAAAAAACTTTGCGTTTTACATTTCCGGGAAATTTTGTGAGCAGTTATGCCTCATTTATTTTGCAAAAACCCAGTGAAATTGCCATTGAAACCCTGTCCGACTGCAAATGTTGGCGCATTACCTATGATGACCTTCAAGATTGCTATCTTCAAATCGAGAAGGGCAACAGAATGGGTAGAATCTCTGCCGAATATTTATACATCACCAGTTCTTCACGTGAAATTAATATGTTAGTAAAATCTCCTGAACAGCAATATCTTGAACTTTTAGAGTCTAGTCCCGAATGGTTTCAGCATATCCCATTAAAACATGTTGCCTCTTACCTTGGAATTACTCCACAGGCTTTAAGTAGGATTCGTGCACGTATTTTTTAACTCAAGTTCATTGTTAATCGTTGGTTTTAAGTCTAAATTTGCACTATTACGTAAATGATGAAAACAAACAGGTGATCAAAGCAGCGCTTCCAGACGAAGCGCTGTTTCTATTGATCACACGTCTTATTTTTTTACTACGGAGCCAGCTTTTTCTCCGTTTACAATTACATAATAAACACCTGTAAGTTCATTGGCAGGAATCTGAAACTTAATATTTTTTCTTCGTGCAAAACTTCTGACATTTTCTGAAACCACCTTCGTTATTGATTACATCATTGTAAAATTCAAAACAGTTTACAATAAATTTTAATAAAACTGAATAAAGTAATTATAATCAAACACTTTCCAAATATCTCTCCATAAAAATTAACTAATATTAAATTTTATTAAAATATGGCAATAGATCAAGAATTCGAGTAAAATAAGTTGAAAAAATCTATTTCAATTCATAGCATTCGAATGACTTCAAAAAAAAAAGATAAAATTGCTACCGCACTGGATTGCGAAACTCACCATAACCAATGAGTCCATCGTAATTTCTTCCAAATGGTTGGTAATACAGAAATGCCTGATAAAGATTTTCTGTTTGCCAGAAATTACCGTTCACTTCGCCAAAATTTAAGGTTCCATCTGGATTTTTCGTGGCCAAAATATAGTTGTAAAAACCTTGTTTTAAATAAATTTTTGCCATGAACATTTTAGAGCTTTCATCGAAAACCATTTGATTTTCTTTCGATGGAATAAAATCATTGAAGCCTCCCAAAACAAAAATTTCCTTATCTGATTTCTCAGATTCAAGGGCGAAGTAAACCCAAGAATAATCTCCCTCTCGATCTGCATCTCGCTCGATTCCCAAATCATTTCTTCTGAAATAAAAGGCACCGTTCACATCCGGTTGATATTGGTAATTCATCGGAAAAGCCCAAACTGGATATAAATAGGTGTAATTTACCTCAGCGATATTCTCTGTTTTTGCAACCATATCGAATGGGTTGTTCATGTTTTTATTGTCGAAATAATAAAATTCATTATTCCCAGGAAAAACCAGATTCATCTGCTGGAAAAGAAGTTTATTTCCTAAAGCGGAACTCGGTTTTTGATTGAGTACAGCGACATTCCAATTATTGTTCTGAATCACATTTAAAGAAACTGAATTCATATTTGAGCTTAATACAGAGCTATTTCCAATCGCCTGAACTTCAACTCTTTGGTTGACTTCAGGTTTTCTTGCATCTGAAGTTCTTGAAATGTTTAACCCTACATTTGCACCATCTTCAACGACACAAAATCTTTTGGTAAAAACAGGTTTATCCTGCGAATCTATATAGACGACCAATTCAAAATTCCCCGAAATTTTTGGCTGTATTTTTTCATTCGGAAAAGTTAATGTGTAGTTGGTGTATTTCTGCAAAGTGTTAAAGGAATACTGAAACTGGTCGATCATTCCGTTGAGACTTCCGTTTGCATATTCGGTGAAGAAAAGTCCGTCGTCATTCCAATTTCTGTCGAAATGTTTGATCGTGTAGCGATAAATGGTGCTTGAATTAGACAAGTCGTCAAAACGAAGAATTAAACGTTCATTAAATCCAATTACAGGAGTTTCATCATTGGTTTGAGGATTGAACAACTGAATACTTCGAATATCCTGCCCGAAAATGAAACTGCTAGTAAATAATAAAAAAAAATGTAGATATTTCATTAATACGAAGATAACGAAAAATACGCCAAAAAATTTTGAACAGCTTATTTTTGTGCTTTCTGCTTTCGGCGAAGAGCTTTCAGCAAAATACCGTTCTTTGGAAGTCTTGAATTAGATTTCGTATTTTCGTCACTGTTAAAAATCTTATTCGAATCATGATTACTGTTAAATCTTTCGTTTTCAATCCTTTCTCCGAAAATACGTATGTCATTTTTAATGAAAAGAATGACGCTTTCATCATCGATCCTGGGAATTTCAGCGAACAGGAAACCGAAACCGTTATAAAATTGGTCTCCGAAAATAATTTAAAGGTTAAAAACATTCTTTTGACTCATGCACATATCGACCACGTTTTGGGACTGCAAGAAATTTACAACCAATTTAAAGTTCCCGTTTTATTGCATGAAATCGAAAAAGAAATCCTTGAAAGAAATCCAATGGATGCAAACCGTTTTGGTTTTTTCTTCAAACCTTTCGAGGGTGAAATTCAATATTTGAAAGAAGGCGAAACTATAGATTTAGGTGAGGAAAAATTCAAAATCCTTCATGTTCCAGGACATTCTCCAGGTCATGTCGCTTTTTATCACCAACCACAAAAATTTGTTATTTCAGGTGACGTACTTTTTGAAGGAAGCATCGGAAGAACCGATTTATACAAAGGAAATTACGAACAACTCATCAACAGCATCAAAACTAAACTTTTCGTTTTAGAGGATGAAACAAAAGTTTACAATGGACACGGAAATCCTACGACGATTGGTTTTGAGAAAATGCATAATCCGTTTTTTAGGTAATTTATAGTACGAGAGAACAATATTTTCACCGCAAAAGTAAAAAAAGACATTGCTTTTTTAGTGGTGCAAAAGGCTGCAAAATTAATCCAAATTCTTTGTCAATAATATTTTTAAACCTTTTAAAAAGCTTATTTCTAAGTTTTTTCTTTTGTTTCTTTTGCGGTAATAAAAAATTAATTTACTTCCATTTGATGTTGCAGCCCATACTTGGTCTTTGCATTTCATCCTGCGGTTCACCTGCGAGTAGATTTTCGAACGCGATAATTAAATCTTCACCCGTAACTTCTTTAGTATTTCCAGGCCTTGAATCGTCCATTTGACCACGGTAAATTAAATCAAGTTTCTCGTCGAAAAAGTAGAAGTCTGGAGTACAAGCTGCATCGTAAGCTTTTGCAACTGCCTGACTTTCGTCAAACAAATAAGGGAAATCAAATTTTCTATCCACTTGAAATTCTACCATTTTTTCGGGAGAATCTGCAGGATATTTTTCAACATCGTTGGAATTGATGGCGATGAATTCGATGCCTTTTTCCTGATAATCTTCGTACAATTCTGCCAATTTATCGATGATGTGAAGCACGAACGGACAATGATTACACATGAAAATCACCAAAGTCCCCTTCTCGCCCTTCAAATCATCCAAAGACTGAATTTCATTGCTGTGAGAAGGATTCGGAAGTTCAAAAAAAGGCGCCTTTGTTCCGAGTTCGAGCATATTTGAAGGAGTGTTTGCCATAAATTTCAATTTAACAGTTTTATAATTTACCAATGTATCAATAATGATTGCGCAAGATTTTTACATTTTCACATTGCTACATTTTTACATTATTCTGGAGCAAAGATAACGATTCTTGAAGGGAATTTTCAAAATTTACCCAATTGATGTTTTCTTCTTTCCGATACCAAGTCAACTGACGTTTTGCAAATCTGCGGGAATTTTTCTTGATTTCTTCAATTGCAAAATCTAAAGTCCAAGTTCCATCAAAATATTTGAAAAGCTCGGTGTAACCTACGGTTTGAAGCGGAACGAGATTTTTATATTGAAATAAATTTTTGGCTTCATCCAATAAACCGTCTTCCATCATTTTATCCACGCGTTGATTTATTCTTTCGTAAATCTTTTCTCGTGGCGCCTCAATTCCAATTCGGATGACCTTGAAATCGCGTTTTTTTAACTGTGAACTAATGTTTTCGGTATAGGTTTTTCCTGTTTGCCAAATAATGTCGATGGCCCTGAACAGTCTTCTGGGATTGCCTTTGTCAACGGTTTGATAATATTCAGAATCCAGTTCTTTAAGCATATTTTGAAGCGTTTCGATTCCTTCTTCATTGAAAATTTTTTCGAGTTTTCTCTGGTTTTCTTCGTTCGCTTCGGGTAAATCGTTCAGTCCTTCAATCACGGCTTTTTCGTACATCATACTTCCACCCACTAAAACCAAAACATCATGTCTTTTAAAAAGTTCAGCAATTTTTTGTAAAGAATCTTTTTCGTATTGACCGATTGAATAATAATCTTCCACCGAAAGATTGCCGATAAAGTGATGCGGAACTTCTGCCAATTCTTCACTGGACGGGGTTGCCGTTCCGATTTTCATCTCGCGGAAAAACTGTCGGGAATCGCAGGAAATAATTTCGGTGTCGAAATGTTTTGCAATTTCGATGGCGAGTTTTGTTTTGCCGATTCCTGTTGTTCCGATGATGGAGATGAGGGTTTTCATTTCGTTGCAAATTACTTGAATTTTTTTATTTTTCCGAAAAGCTTTAGATGTTTTCTCGCTGATTTTGCTGATGGCGCAGATTTTTTCCAAAAGGAAACAAAATTTAATTTTTAGCCCCGATTGACTCACTAATCTTATTATTTTTAAAGGAATCGTCCAAACTCCTTTGTGGTTTTGCGGTGAAAATCCTTTTTTGCGGCGGCTTCGCCGCCGCAAAAAAGACTGTAACGAAAAGCGGGACCGATTTGCAAAGATTGCATAAAACTTCAAGCTCCTAAAAAAACCGCCCAATTTCTTGAGCGGTTTGTGTATTTTGCTTTGTAATTTATCCTACAATTTCTGCTTCTACAATATTGTTGTCGTTTTGTTTTCTGGAAGCTTCCCATGCCACAAATTTTTCGGCTTCGGAAGTGAGCATCGGGATTGCCATTGCAAGTAAAGCGAGGTCGTCTAAAACACCGATTACAGGAATCCAGTCTGGAATAATGTCGAGCGGTGAGAGCAGGTAAAGCATGACCAATGCTGGTAAAATCACGTTTTTGAATTCTGGTTTGTAGCCGCCTTTTGACATGATAGACTTCACCATTCTTGCGATAACAGGAATTTTTTGGATGAATCCTTTGTGCTTAAAAGCTTCTTTCGCCAGTTGAATTTTTGATAGTTTCATTCTTGTGTTTGATTATTTTAAAACGCTGATAATTTCGCAAAATCTGTACCAAGATTTCGTAAATTTTAGTTAAAGTTATTTTACGATATTATCAATAAATTCGTGTACGGATTTGGAGTTCCAATCTTTGGAAGCGTCTTCCTTTAGAAGGATTCTTCCGTTTTTATCCAATAAAAATGTGGTCGGGAAAACTTTTGGTAAAACGTTCGCAGTGACCGGACTTTGTGCAATGTAAACTGGAGCCGTGTAATTGTTGTCTTTCAAAAATTTTACCACGTCTTCTTCTTGATCCTGCATCGCAATCAAGACGAAATCTACTTTATCTTTTTTGGAATCATAAAGTTTTTGAATTGTTGGCCATTCTTCGCGACAAGGAGGACACCAAGTTCCCCAAAAATTCAGCAAAACCAGTTTATTCCCTTTCAGATTTTTAAGGTTGGTTGAAGTGGTGTTTATTCCTTTTAATTGAATGTCGTAATCTGCATCGTTCAACGTAACTGCGTTTTCAATGGCTGCAACCGGAAAGAACAAATCTTTTATTTTCAGTTTAACTTCTGGAAAGGCAAAAAGAATAATCAGCATTGCAGTTGCAATTAAATAGAAAATATTTTTTTTAACAAAGTTCATTTTTATTTTTAAATTTTCAAATTAACACATTTTTAAATGAGTTCGAGGATTTCTTGAACGGCATCTTTACCGCGGTTTTTCGCATAATAAACTTGTAAATCGTTGTAGAATTCTTCTCTTGGATAAGCTTCGGGATTTTCCTTGAATTTTCTCAGAAGTTCCATTCCGTGTTTTGGTCTTGGTCCCCAATGATTGATGACGTTGAAGTTTTGGTCCAAAATAATAACAATGGGAATTGATTGTGTTCCGTTGGTTAAAAATTGGTCGATTAGGGAAAGGTCGGAATCACGCAGAAAAATTTTCACTTCATTTCCCGCTGCCTCGAAAAACTTGGAAACTGCAGGAACAGTCGCACTTGCATCGCCGCACCAAGGTTCAGAAATCATGAGAATTTTGCCGTTAAAATTTTTTGATTTTAAAGTTTCAAGTTGTGAATCGTCAACTTTAAAAGTTTTTAAAATTCGGTTCATTCTTTGAAGTCCGAGTTCGTAATATTCCTGATGTTCGTCGTTTTTGTCGGGATTATCATTTGCTCTTTCTTCGGAAATTTTTAGGTATTCGTCGAAACTGATTGCTTTTTGCCAGTAGTTCTGTAGGTTTGACATGATTTGATTTTGTTTGAAATTATTTAATTTATTCTGCAAATTTCGTGATTAAAAAACGATTAATTTGTGATAACCATCACTCTTGAAATGTAATTTTCCAAATCATTTCCTTTAAGGGTATCACACTTTGCGAATTTTATTAATCAAAAACAAATCCGCCAAAACAAAAGCAGCCAAATTTTCCACAACAGGAACTGCTCTCGGTAAAACACACGGATCGTGGCGACCTTTTCCTTCCACAATCACGGGATTTCTGTCTTTGTCCACACTTTCTTGCGGTCTCAAAATCGTGGCAACCGGTTTGAAAGCGACACGAAAATAAATATCCATCCCATTCGAAATTCCGCCTTGAATTCCTCCTGAAAGATTGGTTTTTGTGGAGAAATCTTCGTTGAATAAATCGTTGTGTTCTTTTCCAGTCATTTTTGCGCCACAAAATCCGCTTCCGTATTCGAAACCTTTTGCTGCGTTGATGTTCATCATTGCTTTTGCCAATTCTGCCTGCAATTTTCCGAAAACGGGTTCGCCAATTCCAGCCGGAAGATTTTTGATGACGCAGGTTATTGTTCCGCCGATTGTATTTCCCTCTTTTTTAATTTCCTTAATTTTTGAAATCATTTTTTGGGCGGTTTCCGAATCCGGACAACGAACTTCATTGGAATCAATTTCAGAAAAATCTAAATCCTGATAAGGTTTTTCACAGAAAATTTCGCCAACAGAAGAAACGTAAGCACTGATTTCAACGTCTTTTGGGAGAATTTGCTTTGCCAAACTTCCTGCAACCACCCAATTTACGGTTTCGCGTGCAGAAGATTTCCCGCCGCCGCGATAATCACGGATTCCGAATTTTTGGTCGTATGTAAAATCTGCGTGACTTGGTCGATATGCTTTTGCAATATGGTCGTAATCTTTCGATTTTTGATTTTCATTTTCGATGATGAAACCGATTGGAGTTCCAGTGGTTTTTCCCTCAAAAATTCCGGAAAGAAATTTCACGGTGTCACTTTCTTTGCGTTGCGTCACGATGGAACTTTGCCCAGGTTTTCTGCGGTCGAGTTGATGCTGAACTGCTTCCAAATCCACTTCCAAACCTGCTGGAAAATGGGTTAAAATTCCGCCATAAGCGATTCCATGACTTTCACCAAAAGTGGAAAGCGAGAGAAAATTTCCTAAACTGAACATGTGACAAAGTTAATGAAAACGTGCGAGATTTCGTGATACGAGGTGCGAACTTAATTGCAGGTAAAAGCATGAAAAATCTTTAATGTACTACCTTTTAGCATCTAAACTTAAGATGTAATTCTCCAAAACTTCCTGAAGTTGCATTTTTTCTTTTGGTGTTAAATTCTTCCAGATAAAACCTTCTTTCAAAGTTTTTCCTTTCAATTGTGGAAAAATTCCGGCATCGTGATATTCTTTCAGGTAATCAGGTGAAACGGCAGGAATAGGAATGTCAAAACTTAAAATATATCCATCCACGACCTTAAAATCAAGATTTCCGATTTGATAACTTCGATAATGATTCCAATCGTATGTCGAGGGTAGAATAAACTGTTCCGCTTTGAAACTCCCCATTAATGATCCCACCCGAAAACTTGGCAGATGATTTTTGAAAAGATTAGGGTAAGAAAGAAAAAGTGCCAAAACAGACGACATGACAAAGAAAGCAGTCATTGAAAACTTCCTGGAAAACCGGTTGACAAAAAAAACAAAAAATATGACGAAGAACACATCAATGAAAAACCTGTACTGCGCAGAAAACAAAAGAACTAAAACACTTTTAGTTACAACCGACACCAATAAAATCCAAACTAATGTTGAATTTTTCTTCAAGGCAAAAACAAAAAAAACAATTAAACTGATGATAAATAATGTGTTGATTTTACCTTTAATCCCTTCCAATAAAAACCAATTTTTAATATAATCCCACCGCGAAAACTGGTCAATCTTCGAGTAGGTGAACTGCATGTCATAAGTTTTCTGGATTGCCATTTCTGCAGAATTTTTTAAAAGTTGGGCATTGGGTTTCCAGGACCACCCTAAATCTAAAAATTGCATCGGAAAAACCGGATAACCAAAAACCCAAATATTCTTGATGAAGAATAACAAAAGAATGCAAATCCCTGGAAGTACAAATTTCACAGATTTTTTTAGGATCAGCAATGAATATAGAAATACGAAGAGTGGCACCCAAATCAAAGTTGGTTTGATGCAGAAAATGAAAATGGATATCAAAAAAAGCAAAACCGAATTTGTGTTGGCGCGCCAAACTTCATTTAAAACCATCAATGAAAAAGCAATAACCGGTAAATCTGGACTTGGAGATTGTGTAAATAAATACAAAACTGGAAGGAAAATTAAATTTATCCACGATTTTTTTTCAAATATATAAATCAGGTAAGTTATCAGAACCATCGTATTTAACCTTAGGAAAGGATCAGAGAAATTAGATAATCCTGCCTGAAAAATATGCCACATCGACATTTGCCCCAAAACCAAATCCAAATTTGAAATTCCTTTTACCAATCCCACTTCCGAGATCCATTTCACGGTTGGAACATAATAACCAAAATGGTCTAAAATAAATGGATAATAGGAACCGAAAAAAACCGTAATGAAAGCCAGAACGCAAAACTCCCATTGATGTTCCGAAAAGAAATTCCAGACCGATTTATATTCTTTAAAATAAAAGAAAGCCGCCAAACCAATGAATAAAATTAGAGCTTCAACCAGAACATTCAGCGGAAAGAAAAATGCAGTTATGGTGAAAATAGTGGTAATCGAAATGATTCCTGTTAATATTTTCAGAGAAATATTCGATTTGTAAATTCCGCTTAGCTTCATAAAGATGCTTCCGAATCCCAAAAGAACCGGAAGCAGGAAAATAACTGTAAATAAAATGTAAAGCACTTATTTAATAAACTTCACGGATTTCTTTGTGGTTCCATCCACCTTTAGTTCGCACACATAATTACCTTTCTTCAGTTTCAGAAGGTCGACTTCAATTTTTTGGATGTATTTTCCATAAGTCTGTTTTTCTTTTAAAATCTGATGAACCATTTTGCCACTCATATCGTAGATGTTGATTTCAACTTGCGATAGGGAATGAAGTTTATAGGAAATGTATGCTTCGTTTACAACAGGATTTGGATAAAAAGAAATGTTGTGATCACTAGAATCTTCACTGGTTTGCAAAATCTCATTATCGTTGATATTTGCTGTAACGATTCTACTTGCTCCACCTACCTGATCTCCCCAAATTGGACGAACGACGCCGTTTCTCACCGCGATATTGGTATAATCTCCAAAAAATATTCCCGCATTCGGGGTGAAGGTTGTTTGGTTCACCTTCATATTCACAAAAGATTGTCCACCATCGGTTGATTTGGCAATATAAACATCAGTTCTGCTGTCGGTGTAACTTCTTCTGTCGTAAAATACGAAATAAAGGTTTCCATTGGTGTGATCGATGGTCATCCAGGTAAGAAACTGGTGTTTTCCGGAATTGTCGTTATTAACTTTTACGGGACTTGTCCATGTATTTCCGCCATCGGTAGACTTGCTTAAAAAAACGTCGGTATTATCTGTTCCGTTTCTTTGATCAGACCAGTTCACATAAATCGTTCCGCGATTTGGACCGTTGCTAATGTCGCATGCAGTAATGGGAAGTCCGTTACTTCGATCAAGCCCGGGAATCATAAAATCCCAACCTCCTGGAATATCTGCAATTTTGATGTCATTGGTGAGCCAAGTATTTCCGCCATCGAACGAGCGGTCAAAAACAAGACCAGCCGGTCCTGCCCAAGAAACGTAAATTTCATTATTAGGACCAATTGCTGGGACTGCACCTTCAACCGTATTATCTTCATCCACACAATCACCATCAATTTGATTTATTTTGAGGGCATTGCTCCACGAATTTCCTCCGTCTACAGATTTTGAAAATAAGATCGCGGTTTTGTCGTTTGGATTGGTGCTTCCGTAAGAATCAAACTGAGTCCAGGTCATGTACAGATTGTTGTTACTGTCTACAGCAAGCCACTGTTTATCGTGTTGCTTTCCATTCAATCCTGCAAAACTTCCGTTATTATAAGATACTCCCCCATCGGCTGATTTTTGCACGACGATTCTATCGAGCCAACTCCCAGAACTTGGGTTGGACAAATGCCCAAAAAACAAATTTCCGGTATTGTCGAAAACCATCACCGGATCTCCCCAAACTCCAAATGTTGAACTTAGAGTTTTGCGCGTCCAGTTTAAACCACCATTGGTTGAATAATAATAGTTATTAATATTTGCGGCAGCAACAACGATGTTGGGATTGTTAGGATGAACAGCAATCGTTGGCTCAGTGGGTGTACCACTGTGAATAACAACATTTTGCTGGGCACTAAAAAGCATTGTGGCAAAAGTTGCGAGAAAATAATTGAGTTTCATAAGCATAAAAAAGATTGCTTAAAATTAAGCAATCTTTCAATATATAAATTGTAATTTGGTTTAAAAATTATCTCGGTTGCACTCTACCATCTTTTCTATCCTGCGCTCTACCAATTGCATATCCTGTTGCACCACCTACAATACCTCCAATTACGGCACCTGCTCCACGGTTATTTTTGTTGATAATCGCTCCTGCTGCTGCACCACCTACTGTACCAATAATGGTTCCTTTAGCTGCTTTACTCATCCCTTGTTTTTGGGTGGTACCTTGAGTTGTTCCTGAAGAAGTTCCCTGTGTTCCGGCATAAGTCCCTGAACTTGAAGATGTTCTTGGTGTATTATTTACATAAACCGTTCTCGTTTTAGTAACCACTTTAGGTTTAGCAGCGACTGCTGTTGCTGCAGCTGCTTTCGCTTTGTTGGCTTCAACAATACTATCGGCTTTTTTCTGTGTTTCGTAAGCCATTCTTTCTTTTTCAATCGCCAACTTTTGTTGTTCAATTTCAAGCTGTCTTTGCTGAAATTCTACTTTTTGCTGTTCTAATGATTTTTCAGCTACCGTGTTGTCCTTTTTACAGGCAGTCAACATAAATACCGACATTACACCTGCTAACAATATATTTTTCATAATTTTAAATTTTAGATGATATATCTTTGATCATAGTCACGGAGTGTATGCCAAAAACGAAACCAATTGAGTGTTAAAGAAACGTTAAACTCTTTAAAATTTCTTAAAACAAAAAAGCAAACTGCTGATATTTAACAATTTGCTTTAAGAGGTTCCTAGCGGATTCGAACCGCTGTAGATGGTGTTGCAGACCACTGCCTAACCACTCGGCCAAAGAACCATTTGGGTTTGCAAATATAGGAATTTTTCTAAAAACTGAAAAATTTGTTGCGGTATAAATTACATTCCCTGGACTAAAAGTTTCAGTTGTGCGTCGGTATCAATCACTGCTGTAATTCCATTTTGGTTTAAAATAACTTGTGAAGGTTTCAGTTTGAAAACTTTCCCCTGCATTTTCAAGCCTTTGAAATATTCTTTGTTGAAGGTTTCTTCAATGCTTTTCTTGGATGAACTTTCTAATTCCGCGGTTGGAATTCCATATTCCTCCTCAATCATTTTCACGATTTTTCCTTGAAAAAGTAATGTTGCGGTTTTCTGCAAAATATTTTTAGTTTTCAGTTTGAATTTGGTATCACTTAAAACAATTTTTCTTTTCAGCTCATCATAAATCGGAATTCCCGAAATGAAAGAAGTTCCGTCAACAGTTCCTTCCGTTTGTGCTTCAATCATGATTCGTTGATTTTCGCCATATACTTTAATTTTTGTGATTTTGATTTTGGATTTTCCTTCTCTAAAGTCAAATTCCTTATTCAAAAACATTTTTTCAGCGATTGCAGTTGCTTCGGTGAACGGAATATTCGCCGTAGTTTGAAGTAGAAATTTCTGTGGCAAAGCTTGAACAGAATTAAAATTTGCAATTGTTTTAATTGAAGGCGAAGCTGCAGGTTTTTGTCCCGTAAACGTTTCAGAAAAGGTATCGATTCCGATATTGGCTTCAATTTGATTTCCGTAGAAAACTAATGGTGAGATATTTACAGCAATCGGTGTGATTTTCAGCCAAGTGTTGTACTCTTCCGAAATGTTAAAAGGTTGCGAAAACTGATTCCACGCCATAATAGCATATTGCTGAAAGTTGAGTTGCTTCAACATCATCTCATCAATAGTTTTACAAAAATCGGCTTGCTGTTTTTTCAGACTTGATTCTACCAAATTAGTAATGGGAACTTTAATTTTACCATAATCAAGTACAGGTTTTGTCACCCATTTAAAACCCATCGGTTGTGTTTTGGTATTCATCGTCCAATTATTATTAAAAGTGAGTTGAGAATTGAAATACATCACCGTTTCAAAAGTCGTGTTTTGGTAAGTGTAAACTCCGAACGTTCCGATTCCTTTTTCTGCCCAAATTTTTAAGGGAACTTCAATGAGTAAATTTTGATTTGTTCCGCCAACTAAACGGATTGGTCGGGTTTTCCAGACTTTTACTTTGAATTGGTCATTGTCATTATCGGTGTACGAATCGTCCTGAAAAACCAATTGCGGAACGGAATTATTAATGATATTGGCAATCTCCGAAAGAGGAATTTTCACAGGCATCGTAATGGAAGATTTTATCTTCGGGAAATTTAAATCTGTTGCTGAAACGACTTGTACATTTTGTTGTGAAAATACTTTCGCACCAAAAACCAACAAAAACATTATTAAAAATTTTCGCATTTTTACATTTTGAATGAAACGCAAATTTCATCAAAATTTTATTATCACCTTTAAAATATTTTCTTTCAATGAAACCTTTCGAAATATCCGTCCTTGATTTAGCGCCCGTAAAACAGAATAAGACAATTCACGATACATTTAATGACAGTCTCGATTTGGCGAGATTTGTTGAAAAACTCAACTACAAAAGATTTTGGCTCGCTGAACATCACAACATGGCGTCGATTGCAAGTTCTGCAACTTCAGTATTAATTGGATTTATCGCCAACGGAACAGAAAAAATCCGCGTTGGTTCGGGTGGAATTATGTTGCCGAATCACAGTTCACTCGTTATTGCCGAACAGTTTGGAACACTAGAAAATCTTTTTCCGGGAAGAATCGATTTGGGCGTTGGAAGAGCTCCCGGAACTGATGGCTTAACTGCAAAAGCTTTGGGCAGAAATCCGATGATTATCAATGAGCAATTTCCGAGACAGATTCAGGAATTGCAGCAATATTTTTCTGAAGAAAATTCTGAAAGTTTAGTTCGCGCGATTCCAGGTGAAGGTTGCGATATCCCGATTTATGTTTTAGGTTCGAGTACAGACAGCGCTTGGTTGGCTGCAGAATTTGGTTTGCCGTATGCTTTTGCGGGACATTTTGCACCCGAAATGATGAGTTTTGCGTTTGAAATTTACCGAGACAATTACAAACCGAGCGAAAAATTTCCTGAACCTTATATCATTGCCTGTGTCAATGGAATTGCAGCGGGAACGGATGATGAAGCCAAAAAATTAGCGACTACACTCTATCAAGCTTTTGTGAATATTATTAGAAACGACCGAAAACCTTTTTCACCGCCAATCGATGACATGGATGAAATTTGGAATCCGATGGAAAAAGCAGGCGTTTTACAAAAACTGCGTTACAGTTTTGTTGGAAGTGCAGAAACTGTTCGGAACCAAATTCAGCATTTTCAGGAGACTTTCAATGTGGATGAAATCATGATTACTTCCCACATTTATGAGCATGAAGCGAGATTGAAATCTTATGAGATTATTAAAAAGGTGACTGACTGTTTGCAATAATTTAGTGAAATGATTTCCTTCTAAAGTTCAATCGCCAACAATTCCTTCGCGAATTCATGAATCCCGTTTTCAATCTTTTTTCTTTGTGCAGGTCGTGGTTTTTTAAGACCTGTAGAATATTGGTGAATTAGTTTTTGATTAATTCCCGTAATCTTTTCCAATGCAGGATTAGAAAGGATTCCCTTATAATATTTCAAAAGACTTTGCGTGTCAAATTTATACACGAGTTCATAATCTCCATCTAAAATTTTTGGTTTTTTATCAAAACTTTTCATGGTTTCAATCCCATCCAAAATATCCTGTTTTGCATCTTGAACGGTTTCGCCACCGCCAGTTAATCCTTCCACATTTTCTGCATATGCCCAGAAAAATCCGTCGTTACTTTTTTCGATTATTATTTTAATTGTTTTCATTTTTAAATTTTTAGAGTTTCATTTCTTTTCTCAACTTATTTTCTATTCCTTTACCCATTTCTTTTGAGCCGTGATTCGGAACTGAAAATTGCACACCATCTTTTTCATAAATTTCATGACTTCCTTTTCCTTGCCGAACCAGAATCCAACCTTTTCGCTTGATTTCTCTTAAAAATTCATTTGATTTCATGCATTATTGTTTATTCAAAGGTATATATTTATATACGTATGTGCAAATTTTTTAATCCAAACTATATTCTGAAGATATAGTTTCCCGCGTCCCGAGCTGAACGGAGCTCTTTTTGTGGAACGGAGTGTAACAAAAAAGCGGGAGTGGAGCGCGGAAAAAGACGCCCAAATAAAAATTGCAGTTCGCCCCAATTCTAAGTATCTTTGCAAAAATCTAAAAGTAAAAATGTCCGACATCCTATTAAATACGATTCCTGAAGCTATTGAAGACCTGAAAAACGGCAAAATCATCATTGTTGTTGATGACGAAGACCGTGAAAATGAAGGGGATTTTCTTTCAGCCGCGGAATTAACCACCCCCGAAATCATCAACTTTATGACCATTCACGGAAGAGGTTTGATTTGTACGCCGCTTCCCGAAAAACGCTGCGATGAATTGGGGCTCGATATTATGGTGACGAGAAGCAGCGACCCGAAAGAAACGGCTTTTACGGTTTCTGTGGATTTGTTGGGAGACGGCGTTTCTACAGGAATTTCTGCAAGTGACCGAAGCAAAACGATTTTGGCGTTGATGGATGAAAAAACCAAACCAACCGATTTTATGCGTCCCGGTCATATTTTTCCGTTGCGTGCGAAGAAAGGCGGTGTTTTGAAAAGAGCGGGCCACACCGAAGCCGCGATTGATTTGACCAAACTTGCAGGACTGAAAGAAGGCGGCGTGATTTGTGAAATCATGAACGAAGACGGTTCCATGGCAAGATTGCCGCAATTGGTGGAACTTGCCAAAAAGCATGATTTGAAAATTGTTTCCATTGAAGATTTAATCGAGTATCAGCTGAGAAAGGGCAACCTGATTGAAAGAATTGAAGAAAGAAAAGTGAAAACTTTTTACGGTGATTTTGATTTTTTTGCCTTTAAGGAAACAAGTACAGAACAAATCCATTTTGCTTTAACCAAAGGTTCTTGGAAGGATGATGAACCGGTTTTGGTTCGCGTGCAGTCTTCCAATTCTTATTTTGATGCTTTGAGCAGATTGATTACCGGTGAAAAACCTTTGCTTGAAAAAGTGACCAAAATGATTAATGACGAAGGAAAAGGAGCTTTGATTTTCATTAACAATGTTTCGAATTCTGAAAACACGATGCGCAAATTGCAGCAGTTTTTGGATTTTCAGGATGGACAGGAACAGCGTCCTACGCTCGCTTCTAATTTTAGAGATTATGGAATTGGGACGCAGATTTTGAAAAATTTAGGCATCAATAAATTCCGCGTGATTACACAAAATGTCAACCAGAAACCTGTAGTAAGCGGTTATGACGTGGAAGTGACGGAAATGGTGGAACTTTGATCATCATTAAGATTCAATAAAATAGATCCCAATTTCGGTTGGGATTTTTTGTCGAAATTATTCAAAAGAAATTTAGTAATGTCTTAAAACCACAAAAGTCATAAAAATTTTATGGTTTTCAATGCTGAAAAATAAAGAATTAAAGTAAACAAAACTGAGAATCAATAATTTTAAAACTATTCTCATTTACACATTTCTTTTGCGACTTTTGCGGTAGAATTTTTGATCTATTTTTAAAATAATTATACTAAATTTGTTTAATCAACTTAACATAATAAAATGGATTTTGCCCGTATTCAGGAAAAATTAGAAATACTTGCAGATGCTGCGAAGTACGATGTTTCCTGCTCTTCAAGTGGCGGAAACCGAAAAAATAATGGCGGATTGGGAAACAGTCACGCTTCGGGAATTTGCCATTCTTATACCGAAGATGGAAGATGCGTTTCGTTGTTGAAAATTCTCCTTACCAATCACTGTATTTTTGATTGCGCATATTGTGTTTCCCGAAAGTCAAACGACATCAAACGAGCTGCTTTTACCGTGGAAGAAGTGGTGGATTTGACGATCAATTTTTACCGCAGAAATTACATCGAAGGTTTATTTTTAAGTTCCGGGATTTTCAAAGATGCAGATACGACGATGGAACGGTTGGTTCGGGTCGCCAAAAAATTGCGAACAGAACATCGTTTTAACGGTTACATCCATTTAAAATCAATTCCCGGAGCAAGTGACGAACTGATGAAAGAAGCCGGACTTTATGCAGACCGACTTTCCATCAACATTGAAATTCCGACCGAAAAAGGCTTGAAACTTTTGGCTCCCGACAAATCTCACGCGGAAATGATGAAGCCGATGGATTTTGTGAAAAACGAATTGATTCTCTATAAAGACGAACGAAAAATTTTCAAAAAAGTCCCGAAGTTCGCACCTGCAGGACAGTCCACGCAAATGATTGTGGGCGCAACGAATGAGACTGACTTAAAAATTATTAAAGTTGCGAATCATTTCTACCAAAATTTTAATTTGAAACGGGTTTATTATTCCGGTTATGTCCCTGTTTTGGAAGACAGCCGACTTCCTTCGATACATTCCCAAGTTCCGATGCAGCGGGAAAATAGACTTTATCAAGCGGATTGGTTGATGCGCTTTTACGGATTTAGAGCGGATGAAATTTTAGAAAACACCAATCCTTTCCTTGATTTAGAAGTGGACCCGAAATTAGCGTGGGCTTTAAGAAACCGCGAAAAATTTCCTGTAAACATTAACACTGCTCCCAAAGAATTGATTCTAAGAGTTCCTGGAATCGGAACAAAATCAACAGGAAAAATTTTGATGGCACGAAGATTTCAAAAATTAAATTTGGAACATCTGCAAAAAATGGGAGTTGCCGTAAACCGAGCCAAATACTTCGTGGAATTTGAAAGTGAAAATATTTTCAACCGATTACTTGATGAACAAAATTTGCGTAAAATTTTACTTTCCGGAATGAAATCAAAGTTTCAAAATCCTTTTTCTCAACAGTTGAGTTTATTCTAAAAAAATGACCATCTTACTTTACGACGGCAGTTTTGAAGGATTGCTCACTTCTATTTTCGAAGTTTTTGAATATAAATTTGACGATGCCGAAATCATCAGTTCTGCAAATTATCAGCAGAAAGATTTTTTTGCGGAAATTCATGAAGTCATTTCCCAAAAGGAAAAAGCAGACCGCGTTCTGAAAAAATTGGAGGAAAATTTAGGCAAAGAGGGTATCAGAAATTTGTTGTGGGTTTATCTTTCTGAAAGAAAGGATCTGGAACGCTTGATTTTGAGTGCGGTTCGATATTCAATAAAAAATCCAAAAGAAAATATTTTACAGGATTTTGCCCATCCCGATATCATAGAAATCTCTAAAATCTGCAAAAGCGTCGGTCGTGAACGACATCGAATGACGGCTTTTGTTCGTTTTGAAAAACTACAGGATGATGTTTATTTCTCGAAAATCGAACCTGATTTTAATGTTTTGCCCTTGATTCTGAATCATTTCAAAAACCGTTATCAGGACCAAAAATGGATGATTTTTGACTTGAAAAGAAATTATGGAATTTTCTATGATTTAGAAAACGCTGATTTTTTCTATCCCGAAGAACATCAAATTTTGCAATTAAGAAATCCGAAAAACTTACATCACGACGAGGAAAAGAAATACCAAAAATTATGGCAACGATATTTTTTCAAAACTAATATTGTGGAGCGTAAAAATATAAAACTGCACATTCAGTGGCTCCCGAAAAGGTATTGGAAATATTTGACTGAAAAAAATTGATGGTTTTTAATCGGTTTAGGGCTTGGCGTAGTGGCGGTTTTAAAGCACTACAGTTGATACGAAGCAAGAACGTTCAAATTTAGCAAAAATGTTCATACGAAACACTTCGCCCGCAATTACTCCAAACCCTTGTTATGCCTTCGCCCTCCTGTTTTCGTCCTATTTGGCAGTCCGTTTGTTGGTGAGTTGGCTTGGTAGCTCTTTTGCAATTTTGTTTGGATTTGTGCGTTTGGAAAAATGCAAATGTGCTACCAATTGCGTTGGGTTACTCATATAGACTTTCATAAATTCCGTCTTTTGATAGTTCTTCAACAAGAAAATCTACCCAATCTTCTGTATAAAGATATGTTTCGTTAGGTTGGTCATAAACACAATGTTCTGCTTTTGTGATTTCAGGTTGTTGAGCATTATTGATAGGTCTTACTTCATATTTTTTCCAACATCTCGTATGCGTGTCCATATTGAACTTATCTTTTTCTTTTCCATTTTTATGGATTTTGGGACTACCTAATGCAGACTGAACTTTTTCAACAACAATTCCTGGTTTTAATAAATCCTTATTTGTTACTGCTACTTGAATGAATTTGTTTTTAACGAGTGCGGCAACTCTATTAACATTAGTTTTTTGATTTTCATCAAGTTTATCATAAGCTACAAATTGAATTGGTAATGTGTTTTTTGACTGATGATTTGCGACTTGAATTAAGAACGCTTTAAATGAATATTCTCCACTATCTAATACGTCTGCCGTTATGGCACTTCTATATGATTTAATGAAATCTACAATAGGTTTTGTTGTAGGATTGGCAACAACAGCATTATTCAAACTTTTGGAGGAGGGGTACAATTGTAAAGCGAACGATAAACATTCTCGTAAACAATATTCTTTTCCAAACTCTTTTTCCATTATCTTATCGTAATTCAATAGTAATGATTGACATTCTGCAAAAATATCAGAATCTATTTCGGGGATAGATTTATGCTCAATCATATTACGAAGCGGAATAAAAAATTCAAGGTTTTTTCTTATAGGATTATTTGTGTCAGTTTTAAAATATTCCTTTAAGCAAGTGCTCAATTCCCAATAACAATAATCTCCATCTTTCTTGTCAAATCTATTGTTGGTTTTGTAAAAAGGTTTCTTTTTTTGTTTAAAGAATATAGCGTGAAATAAAGAAGTCCAAGAAATTACCATTAGAACAATATAACCCCCCGACTTAAATTTTACGGCAGGTTTATTGTACGTTTCAACCGCCAATAATGCTGAGTCAACGGATTTTTCTAAACATTTTTTTACAGATTTTGGTAATCCCCTTGGCATAATCCTACAAATTTAAACCACGATTAAAGTCTGCTAAATGTTGTGCTGCAATTGTTGCTGTAATTGCATTTACGTCTTGGTTGTGTCCAAGTTGAACAGCATGATTTGTTGCAAGATATTCTATGTATTCGTTACAGTTAATCCTGTGAATAATATTATTTACTCCTGCCGAAAAAGCATTGCTGGATATGCAGGAAAGTTTGCAACGTTTTGATAACAATGTATTCTTCCTTCACTTCCCCAAGCACCTTGATTTTCGTTATGTTCCCAATGAATAGAAGTTGTTCCGTCATTTTTTGAGAGAAAGCCAAGTGCTTCAAAAAAATCGCTGTTCGATGCAAATTGAATTTGCTGTTTTGTCCCGAAAATTAGTTGTGTCATATTTTTTGGTTTTAAAGGTCATTATAAATTGTTGCCAATTCCGTTTTGATTTGTCTGAAACTCAAATCAAAATTCAGTTCTTGGCTCAATCCTGTGTTTATGCAATAAATGAACGATTCTTTTCGGTAATACAACTCGTTTTTCTTTAACGATTTTTCAATGCTGTCCGATTTTGCAAGTAAGCAAACAAGTTGATAATCGGGATTTATCGCATCTGTTTTGTTACTTGGGTGTGCCTTTGTATAATATTGCGTTGCTGTCAGTTTGATTAAGTTTTCCAAATAGTGAGCGAGTTGTGGAAACTTACTTTTTGGAAAAATGTGATGTATTTGCGTTGCATCGCCATTTGCCCATTGGTCTCTAACTTCACTTTCAGAATACATTTACTTGATTTGGTTCATTGCTTTTTGAACCAAATAAACGTTAAATGCTGTATCAGTTAATACATTTTGTTCACTTTCGGTATTTGCTTCTTGTCGTGAAATGGTTTTGTCTTTTGACACATCACGCCAATTTTTGCGGTTATACATTAAGTCCGTGTAATAAAATTCATTATCAGACATTCGACCTTTTACCGAAACAGGTAAATTGTTTTCACAAGCATAAATATTCAGTAACTTCGGATAAATACGCCTTACTTCAACATCTCCTTTGATTGCTGTATTTCCGATAATGAATTTGATAAAACGCTTTTGCAAATCTTCAAAAATATATTTCACTTATATTTTGTTGTTCTTTTCTTGAATTTTCTTTACCTCTTTCAAGATTTTCTTTTCTTCACTTTCTAATCTTCTTTCTACTTTTTTGACATCTTCTGCTGGTGGAAGTTGTTCTGGTTTTACACCTCTATCGTGTAACATTTTTCTTACTGCCAAATTATTTTCGATATGTTCTTTAGTAATTTGATTGTCGCCTTTTAAATTTTTATCTACAACATTATGGCTTGTCAATTCTGTTGCAAAATCTTTTGCTTTAATTGTTAGAGTTGGAAGAAAATCGGCTAATGGTCGATTTGCAGGAACTTGCAAGATACGTTTCATATCGTTTGTGGTTCTTCCTCCAAATAACGCTTGGTCTCCTTTTGAACGAATAATTGCAAAGCTTTTATTATCAACTCCTCGTTCAAAAATAATTCCTGATAATTTCTTTTCGGATTGAGATAGTTTTTCACGAGCCGTAACTCTTGCTACATCTAATAATCTTTTTTCTATAATTTCTTGTTTCCGAGTTTGAACTGCAAAATAGGTTTGAGCAAAAGCAATTTCTGATTTTGTAGTTGAATCACCATTTTGTGCAATCAAATAACAAGCGTATCTTGTCAAAGCAATATCTTCAATTGGTTTTTGGGCTCCGCTACCGATTTCGACCATTTTGCTGAATTCAGCAAAATGGTTTTTAGTATCTTCTCCTGCCTGTTCACAAGATTTTTCAGCTTTCTCAATAACATTTTTAAAATTCCTCCATTGAGAATATCCAAGAATGTTTTGTAATTCTCTTGCACTCCAACATTCTACGTCCTCATAATCGTAACAAGCATCTTCAAACTTCTTAAAAAGTTCGGATATAAATTCCTTTTTCATCAGTTGATTGTATTTAATGTTTTTCTGAAAGAATGATATTTCAAAATTGTATCGTAAAAATCATCATAGTTCCAATTCCCGTTTTCTTCTTGATATATCAATTCTGAATTAAAATCGGCTTTGAAAATGAATAATGGAAAATGATTTTTGTCCCAATTATTCTTATCTAAACAAAAATTTTCGGCTTCACTTAAAGTTTCAAAAATTTCATAAGTTGAACGGTCATCTGTATAATAATGCTCAACTGCATACATTATTTTTGTTTCCATATTTTACCAATTTAAGTGTTCTGTATGATAATTAACTTGTATAGAACTCAACTCTTTTCGGTTGAATTTTAAATTTTTCAAAGGATTTTCAATAACATTTAATTGCGGTGTTTTTGATAAATTGCTAACTACTACAAGAAAATAATCATCTTTATATTCTTCGGCTTTGACAAATTCATTTTGTGTAATTCTGATTGAACCTTTTTTATTTCTTACACCTTTTATTTCTGCTAAAACAAATTTTTCCTGTAATTGAATTTGGAAATCATAACCATCGCCCCATAATCTTGCATCTTGTAACAAGCCACTTTCAAAAACAGGAACAGCCTTGTAATTGCTCATAAAGAAAAATTCCGCTTCGTTTCCCGTTTCTTGTAATTGTTTGAATTTTGATTTTACAATCGGCTGAACTTCTTTTGTCGGAAGTATCAATTTTTTGTCGTACTCCTTGATGAATAATTTTACAATGTTTGCAAATGATGTTACATCTTCATTTCCGAAAAGACTATCAATAAATAACTTAACGTGTTCTCTTTGATTTCTTTGCCACCAACCTTTTCTACCATTTTCAAAATATGGGTCGAAACTATCTTGTCGATTTGAAACTGCTTTTTCTGTTTTTGCCAAGCCTAATTCTACAACAAATTTATTGAACGCTGTTTTTGTATTGCATCCAAATTCTTTCGCAAAAGCCAAATCGAATTTTGCTAATCCGTAACCAATCAAATTCATTATTTCTGATTGTCTTTCACTTTCGTTCAATTCATTTTCCATTAAGTGACTTGTTTTAATGCGTTAGGGATTGCAGTGGAAATCCTTTTGAGAGGAACGAGCGAAAGATTGGAACGGAAAGCCCGACCGTAGGGAACGCCCAATTTCAAAAACATTTTCTTTTCGAGAATGCTCAAATTATTCAACTTTTCAGTTGATGTATTTGACCATTGAAAAGTATCGGGAATACTCATCGTCAGCATTAGTTCCCTAATGCTGAAAACTCTGTTTTCTGATGGATGAACAGTATTTTGACTTGATAAAATGTCGTTTCTTGTATGTACGCAAGGACCTTCTCTATCCCAATACCAACGAGCATATTTGTCTCCGTTTTTACTTTCGTTAAAAACAATTTTTCCGTCTTTAATTTGGTGCGGAATACGTTCTTTTTCAGTGTTTTGAAATGCGGATTCTCCTTCTTTCAAATTCTCAATCCAAGGTAACATTTTGGGATTGTATTCTCTAAACGAATGGAAAATATCGCTTTGAGATATTTGTCCCATTTCATTGAGTTCTTCCAATCCTTTAAAAAGTTTTCTTAATGTTTTTGGCTTTTGTTTTTCGGGAAAAATATCGAACGGACTAATGTTTTGTAAATCTTTTCTAACGCCAATTACAAGCGTTCTTGTTCTGCTCGAATTGGAACCATAATCTTTGAAATTTACAACCTTAAAAAGTATATTGTAATGTCCTCCTAAATTTAATTTTATAGCTTCTTCAATTGTTTTTTCCATTCCGTCAATGTCGGTGCAAGTTGTATTTAAAAATGCTCTTACATTTTCAAAAATAAAGAATTTCGGATTGACTTCTTTCGTGATTTTTATGGATTCCACAACCAAAGAATTTCTTGTCAATTCTTCGTTTTTCTTGTGGTTGGCAACTGACATTCCTTGACAAGGTGGAGTAGCTATAATTACATCAGGTTCGTAAATTTTGTATTCAGCTTGCCATTTTTTGATTTCTTCAAAAAGCTTGTTTTTGATTTCTTTTGTTGAAATGTCTCCGTCCAAATAACCTGTATCGTATTTACATTTATTGTTAAACACTTGAATTTTCAAGCGTTTTGTCAAGATTTCGTTTGTTGCAATGCACTCAAAACCGTTTTGTTTGAAACCAAAACAACCAACTCCCGCACTGCTAAATAAACTTATATATGTCAATGGTTTGTTCATAGTTTAGAATTTTATTTCGGTTTGTTTTACGTTCTTGCTTTTCAAATAATTAACTTTTTCTTCGGCTACAATTAGAGTTTCAGTCGAACAATTGTAAGCGTACATTTTTTTAGCGAATTGGTCACCAAAATATTCGGTTTTCAGTTTTTCAAAATCAAGGTCAAAAGCGGTTGCCAATTTATCTAATCGCTTTTCGTCAAATTCTCGTTTGTTATTTTCAATTTTACTCAAATTTGCAGAGTCAAGTTTGAGAAGTGCGGCAAGTTCAGTCAAAGTAAAACCTTTGTCTGTCCTTAATTGTCTTATATATTCTCCAAACGTTGCTTTCATTTGCTTGTAAATTTTAACTTGTCAATCATTGACAAAGTTAGCTAAATATTTTAGTTCTACAATTTTTTTGTCGGATTTTTTTGAGCGTTGGGAAAATTCAAGCTCTTTTGGTTTTTAGCGGTGGGTTTGTGCGGTTGGAAAACCAAATGTGCTTGAATGTGCGGTGGGTTTTAGAGTGAGGAATAACAAACGCAATAGACGCAAAGTTGCTTTGATAATAATGCTGCTTTTCTTGAAACTGTTAAGTACTCAAAGGCGTTACACTTAGCAACGAAACTCTTAATAATTATATAATTAAAAAACTCGTATCTCTAATCCCGTAACTCGCAACTCGCATCACTTTCTAAAACTCCACGGTGAAACTGCATTTGGGTCGCTCCATAAACCGACTTTGTTTTTCATCGCCAATTCCTCTAATCTTGCATATTCTAAATTGGAAGAATATTTTTTGTAATACCATGCTAAACCTGATTTCACCATTTCTTTGTTGACATTAGTTCCGTCTTCCAAAATAATTTCAGAAATCAGTCTGCCTCTGGAATCGTAATTCCCATTTCTGCCGTTGCTGATTATGGTGACATTTTTCCCAAAACACAAATCCGAAAGTTTTTCTTTTGATTTCGTTCCGAAAGGTTGTCTTTTTTCAGGCGCGTCGATGTGTTCAAGCCGAATATTGATCGGGAACTGGTAATACAGTCCTTCCACGGTGTCGCCATCTTTCACACCGATGATTTTCATTTTTAGAACGACTTGGTTTTTTTGGAGGTGGAAAGTTCCGGGAATTAATGAATTACTTGAGAATAACAGGAATAGGAAAAATATTTTATTCATTATTTATTTAGGAAAATTGAAAAACTCGTTTATAAATTAAAATTTTCATCATTAGTAGAAAAATTCAAATATAAATGAAAAAATCCCAACTTCACAGTCGGGATTTCTATATTTAACTTTCAGGAAAAATTACGCCTGAACGTTGTTTTGTCCTAATACGAAAGGTTCAACTTCTTTGATTTCTCCAAATTGCTGTTCGTAGTTTGCGATGTTTTGTTGCAATGCAGAAAGAACTCTTTTTGCATGAAGTGGAGCCAAGATTACTCTTGATCTTACTTTCGCTTGCTGAACTCCCGGCATTAACTGGATGAAATCCACTACAAATTCAGATGGAGAGTGGTTCACTAAAGCCAAGTTTGCATAAACTCCTGCAGCTACCATTTCGTTCAATTCGATGTTGATGTTGTTTGGATCTTGATTTTGATTGTTGTCCATTTTGTTTCTTTTGTTTTATGTTATTTGATATTGTTTGATTTGGTTTGATTTGGTTCGAAAGCCTGAACAATATCAAACTTTCAAACCAATTTCAAACTATTTCAAATTTTTTAATTGATGTCTTCGAATTCTTTTTTAGAACCCACGATTACGTTTTGATATTCTTTAAGCCCTGTTCCTGCAGGAATTCTGTGTCCTACAATTACGTTTTCTTTTAGACCGCTAAGATAATCAACTTTTCCTGAAACCGCCGCTTCGTTAAGAACTTTTGTAGTCTCTTGGAACGATGCTGCAGACATGAAGGATTTGGTTTGCAACGCTGCTCTGGTAATTCCCTGAAGAACCGGAGTTGCCGTTGCAGGAAGCGCTTCACGAACTTCTACCAATGCTAAATCTTCACGTTTCAGTTTAGAGTTTTCATCTCTTAATTCTCTTGCCGTAATCATTTGTCCCGGTTTGAATTCTTTGGAATCTCCGGCTTCTGTTACTACTTTCAATCCGAAAACTCGGTTATTTTCTTCCAAGAAATCGTATTTGTGTTCAAGAGCGCCTTCCAAGAATTGGGTGTCACCTCCGTCCACGATTTCTACTTTGGTCATCATTTGACGAACGATGATTTCGAAATGCTTGTCGTCGATTTTTACCCCTTGAAGACGGTAAACTTCCTGAATTTCATTTACTAAATATTCCTGAACTGCGGTTGGTCCTTTGATTTTAAGGATGTCATCGGGAGTGATGGAACCGTCGGAAAGTGGCGAACCTGCTCTCACAAAGTCGTTTTCCTGTACTAAGATTTGGTTGGAAAGTTTTACCAAATATTTAGAGATTTCTCCTGTTTTTGCTTCCACGATTAATTCGCGGTTACCTCTCTTGATTTTTCCGTAAGAAACTACCCCGTCGATTTCGGTTACTACAGCCGGATTCGATGGATTTCTTGCTTCGAACAATTCGGTAACTCTTGGAAGACCACCGGTAATATCCCCTGCTTTTGCAGATTTACGAGGAATTTTAATTAAGATTTTACCTGCCTTAATTTTTTCACCGTCGTTGACCATTAAGTGAGCTCCAACAGGAAGGTTGTACGCTTTCTGTTCCACACCTTTGGAATCTACCACTTTCAAGGTAGGAACCGCTTTTTTGTTTCTGGATTCCGAAATTACTTTTTCCTCGAAACCGGTTTGTTCGTCGATCTCCAACTGGAACGAAACCCCTTGAATGATGTCTTCATACTCCACTTTTCCGGAAGTTTCAGCGATGATTACCGCGTTGTAAGGATCCCATTTCGCGATCATTTCACCTTTGGCAACTTTATCACCCGGCTTCACGAAAATCTCGGAACCATAAGGTAAGTTTCCGACCATTAGTGGAGTTCTTGCTGCATTGTCTGCAACCAAACGGAATTCCGTAGAACGGGAAACCACGATTTCAGCTTTTTTACCTTCGTCGTTTTCTGAAGTTACAGTTCTCACCTCATCCATTTCCACGATACCGTCACGTCTTGCAACGATGGATGGATTTTCTGAAATGTTTCCTGCAGTACCTCCTTGGTGGAAAGTTCTCAACGTCAACTGTGTTCCCGGTTCACCAATGGATTGTGCTGCGATAACTCCTACAGCTTCTCCCATGTGAATTGGTTTTCCGGTTGCCAAGTTACGTCCGTAACATTTTGCACAGATTCCTTTTTTCGCTTCACAGGTTAACGGTGAACGAACTTCTACCACTTCAATTCCGGCATTTTCGATTTGTTTTGCCAATGCTTCATCAATGATGGAATCAGCAGTAACAATCACCTCATCGGTTTCAGGATCGTAAACATCGTGAAGAGAAACTCTACCCAAAATTCTCTCAGAAAGTCTTTCAACGATTTCGTCGTTTTTCTTCAATGGAGCAACTTCGGTACCTCTTAAAGTTCCACAGTCGTCTTCGGTGATGATCACGTCTTGAGCCACGTCAACAAGTCTTCTTGTCAAGTAACCTGCATCCGCCGTTTTCAAAGCGGTATCTGCAAGACCTTTACGAGCACCGTGGGTAGAAATAAAGTATTCCAAAATTGATAGACCTTCCTTAAAGTTAGCCACAATCGGGTTTTCGATAATTTCTGCTCCGGTAGAACCTGCTTTTTGTGGTTTTGCCATCAAACCTCTCATTCCGGATAACTGACGAATCTGTTCTTTTGAACCCCTCGCTCCGGAATCAAGCATCATATAAACAGAGTTGAATCCACCTTGGTCGGTTTTCATTCTGCTCATAATCATCTCGGTTAATCCTGCGTTGGTATTCGTCCAAACGTCGATTACCTGGTTGTAACGTTCTGTGTCTGTGATAAGACCCATGTTATAGTTTGCCTTGATTTCATCCACATTTTCTACTGCTGTTGCAATCATGGTTTTCTTTTCTGCAGGAATCACGATGTCTCCCAATGAGAAAGAAAGTCCACCTTTGAACGCGTTTGAATATCCAAGGTTTTTCATATCATCCAAGAACTTCACGGTAGTTGGGAAATCTGTATCCGCCAAAATTCTACCGATAACGTTTCTCAAAGATTTTTTAGTCAAAAGTTCATTGACGTATCCCACTTCTTTAGGAACGATTTGGTTGAACAAAATTCTACCAACAGTAGTTTCCGTGAGTTTCGTTACCAAAGCACCGTTTTCTTTGATTGGCAATCTGCATCTTACTTTTGCATTTAAAGAAACTTGTCCTTCAGCATAAGCGATTTCCACTTCTTCAGGGGAATAGAACGCCAAACATTCACCTTTTACTTTGTAATCTTCTGTTGAATGTGCTTCTTTAGTCATGAAATAAAGACCAAGAACCATGTCCTGAGAAGGAACCGTGATTGGAGAACCGTTTGCAGGGTTCAAAATATTTTGAGAACCCAACATTAGCAACTGCGCTTCCAAAATTGCTTCCGGTCCTAAAGGTAAGTGAACCGCCATTTGGTCACCATCGAAATCCGCGTTGAATGCTGTAGTTACCAATGGGTGAAGTTGAATCGCTTTCCCTTCAATCATTTTTGGTTGGAATGCTTGAATACCAAGTCTGTGAAGCGTAGGTGCCCTATTCAAAAGTACTGGGTGACCTTTCATCACGTTTTCCAAAATATCGTAAACAACAGGTTCTTTTCTGTCGATGATACGTTTTGCTGATTTTACGGTTTTTACAATTCCTCTTTCGATTAATTTTCTGATGATGAACGGTTTGTACAGTTCTGCCGCCATATCTTTAGGAATACCACATTCGTGAAGTTGAAGGTTTGGACCAACAACAATTACCGAACGTGCAGAATAATCTACCCTTTTTCCTAATAAGTTCTGACGGAAACGACCTTGTTTTCCTTTCAATGAATCAGAAAGTGATTTCAATGGTCTGTTTGATTCAGATTTTACTGCAGAAGATTTTCTTGTGTTATCGAATAATGAATCTACAGATTCCTGCAACATTCTCTTTTCGTTTCTTAAGATCACTTCAGGAGCTTTAATTTCCAAAAGTCTCTTCAAACGGTTGTTTCTGATGATAACTCTTCTGTAAAGGTCATTCAAATCCGAAGTCGCGAAACGACCACCATCCAATGGAACCAAAGGTCTTAGTTCAGGTGGAATTACGGGAAGAACTCTCATAATCATCCATTCAGGACGGTTGATCATTCTTGTGTTTGCTCCTCTTAAAGCTTCTACAACGTTAAGACGCTTTAAAGCTTCTGTTCTTCTTTGTTTTGAAGATTCGTTGTGAGCTTTGTGACGAAGGTCGAAAGACAACGCATCCAAATCGATTCTTCTCAATAATTCTTCCACCGCTTCTGCTCCCATTTTGGCAACAAATTTATTCGGGTCGGAATCATCAAGATATTGGTTTTCAGCAGGAAGCGTATCTAGGATATCCAAATATTCTTCCTCTGTTAAAAATTCTTTGTCCTCGAAATCGGAACCATCTGCTTTCTTTGCAATTCCCGGTTGAATCACGACATATCTTTCGTAATAGATAATCATGTCCAACTTTTTGGACGGCAATCCAAGAAGGTAACCGATTTTGTTCGGCAATGAACGGAAATACCAAATGTGTGCTACAGGAACGACCAAATTGATGTGCCCGATTCTTTCACGACGCACTTTCTTTTCGGTAACTTCTACCCCACATCTGTCGCACACGATTCCTTTGTAACGGATTCTTTTGTATTTTCCACAAGCACATTCGTAATCCTTTACAGGCCCGAAGATTTTTTCGCAGAAAAGACCGTCACGTTCAGGTTTGTGCGTTCTGTAGTTAATGGTTTCCGGTTTTAAGACTTCACCTCTTGAATCCTGTAAAATAGATTCGGGAGAAGCAAGACCGATCGTAATTCTGTTGAAATTACTTGTTTTATTTTTATTTGACATAACTTTTTTAAAAATTAATTAAGAGATTATGAGATTAAGTGATTAAGAAATTACCACCTCATTTATTCCCACTCCAATTTCTTAATTTCCTAATTTCTTAATTTTTATTCTTCCAAACGAACGTCTAATCCAAGACCTTGAAGTTCGTGAAGCAATACGTTGAAAGATTCAGGAATACCCGGTTCAGGCATCGCTTCACCTTTTGCAATCGCTTCATACGTTTTCGCTCTACCAATCACGTCATCAGATTTTACGGTCAAGATTTCACGTAAAATATTTGATGCTCCGAACGCTTCAAGCGCCCAAACTTCCATCTCCCCAAATCTCTGTCCACCGAATTGTGCTTTACCTCCTAATGGTTGCTGCGTAATCAATGAGTAAGGTCCGATAGAACGTGCGTGCATTTTATCATCAACCATGTGTCCCAATTTCAACATGTAAATTACACCAACAGTTGCAGGTTGTGAGAATCTTTCACCTGTTCCACCATCATAAAGATACGTGCTTCCGTATTTTGGAAGTCCCGCTTGATCGGTGTATTCGGTAATTTGGTCAAGATTTGCTCCGTCGAAAATCGGTGTCGCGAATTTCAAGCCTAATTTTTTACCTGCCCAACCGAGAACGGTTTCGTAAATCTGTCCGATGTTCATACGTGAAGGTACACCCAATGGATTCAACACGATATCAACAGGAGTTCCGTCTTCCAGGAACGGCATATCTTCCTCGCGAACGATTCTTGATACGATACCTTTATTACCGTGACGTCCCGCCATTTTATCACCTACATTCAACTTACGTTTTTTAGCGATATAGACTTTGGCCAACTTGATGATCCCTGCCGGAAGCTCGTCCCCGATTGAAATTGCGAATTTCTCACGGTTTTTCACCCCTTGAATATCGTTGTACTTGATTTTATAGTTGTGGATCAATTGCTTGATCAGATCATTTTTATCAGCATCAACTGTCCAATCAGAACCGCTTACGTTCACATAGTCTTCAACACTTTGAAGCAATTTGGTCGTAAACTTCACTCCTTTTCCGATGATTTCTTCATCAAGGTCGTTTTTCACACCTTGAGAAGTTTTACCGTTTACAAGAGTTCCTAATTTTTCAAGAAGCGTATTTCTTAAATCGTCGAATTTCGCTTTGTACGTGTTTTCGATTTCCTCAAGTTTCAGTTTTTCTTCGGTTCTTTTCTTTTTGTCTTTAATATTTCTTGAGAATAATTTTTTATTGATGACAACACCTCTCAATGATGAATCCGCCTTCAAAGAAGCATCTTTCACATCACCTGCTTTGTCACCGAAAATCGCTCTCAATAATTTTTCTTCCGGAGTTGGGTCGGATTCACCTTTTGGCGTGATTTTACCAATCATGATGTCGCCCGGTTTTACTTCCGCACCAATTCTGATCATCCCGTTTTCGTCCAGATCTTTGGTAGCTTCTTCCGAAACGTTTGGAATATCTGCGGTTAATTCTTCCATACCTAATTTGGTATCACGAACTTCCAAAGAATATTCATCCACGTGGATTGAAGTAAACCAATCTTCACGAACTACTTTTTCGTTGATCACAATTGCATCCTCGAAGTTGTAACCTTTCCACGGCATGAACGCTACAGTAAGGTTTCTTCCCAATGCCAATTCACCGTTTTCAGTTGCGTAACCGTCGCAAAGAACCTGACCTTTTACTACTTTGTCGCCTACTCTTACGTTTGGTCTCAAAGTGATGGTGGTACTTTGGTTGGTTTTTCTGAATTTGGTCAAATTGTATGTTTTCGTCGCAGATTCGAATGATACTAAATCATCGTCCTCGCTTCTTTCATATTTAATGGTGATTTTATCTGCGTCAACATATTCTACAACACCGTTTCCTTCTGCATTAATCAAAATTCTTGAATCGGTTGCCACCTGTTTTTCAAGACCTGTTCCTACAACCGGAGCTTCAGGTTTCAACAATGGAACTGCTTGACGCATCATGTTGGATCCCATCAATGCACGGTTCGCATCATCATGCTCCAAGAACGGAATTAATGACGCAGAAATTCCCGAAATTTGGTTTGGCGCAACGTCAATTAAGTCAACTTGTTGTGGCTCAACTACAGGATAATCACCGTCAAGACGAGCGATCACTCTTTCCGTAGAAATGGTACCGTCATCATTCATTTCAACGTTTGCCTGTGCAATTACTTTATCTTCTTCGTCTTCAGCATTTAAGAAAACTGCAGCAGTTTTAAGGTCCACTTTTCCGTCTTTAACTTTTCTGTACGGAGTTTCGATGAATCCTAAATTGTTGATTTTCGCATAAATTCCTAAAGAAGAAATCAAACCGATGTTTGGTCCTTCCGGAGTTTCGATCGGACAAATTCTTCCGTAGTGGGTATGGTGAACGTCACGAACCTCGAAACCTGCTCTTTCTCTGGATAAACCACCCGGTCCTAAAGCGGAAAGTCTTCTCTTGTGAGTGATTTCCGACAATGGATTAGTTTGATCCATGAATTGTGAAAGTTGGTTGGTTCCGAAAAACGAGTTGATTACCGATGTTAAAGTTTTTGCGTTTACCAAGTCGATCGGTGTGAAAATTTCGTTATCTCTAACGTTCATTCTCTCACGGATTGTTCTTGCAATTCTTGAAAGACCAACACCGAATTGTCCTGCCAATTGCTCACCAACAGTTTTAATTCTTCTGTTTGACAAGTGATCGATATCATCAACTTCCGCTTTGGAGTTTACCAATTCGATCAAGTGACGAACGATGGAAATGATGTCTTCTTTGGTTAAAACTTCCGTTTTTTCAGGAATATTTAAACCTAATTTTTTGTTCAATCTGTAACGGCCAACTTCACCTAATGAGTAACGCTGTTCAGAGAAGAATAATTTTTCAATGATTCCTCTTGCCGTTTCTTCATCGGGCGGATCTGCGTTTCTTAACTGGCGGTAAATGTATTCTACTGCCTCTTTTTCAGAGTTTGTAGGGTCTTTTTGCAATGTATTTTGGATGATAGAGAACTCGTTTGAATTTTCTTTGTGAATCAAAATCGATTTCACACCTGCATCCAAAATAAGGTCTAAATGTTCTTTTTCAAGAACAGTTTCTCTATCCAAGATGATTTCGTTTCTTTCAATGGAAACTACTTCACCTGTATCTTCGTCCACGAAATCTTCGAACCAAGTGTTCAAAACTCTCGCTGCCAAAGTTCTACCTTCTACTTTTTTCAACGCTGCTTTAGAAACTTTCACTTCTTCGGCAAGATCGAAAATTTGAAGGATATCTTTATCGGATTCATACCCGATTGCTCTCAATAAAGTCGTCAACGGTAATTTTTTCTTACGGTCGATGTAAGCGTACATTACGTTGTTGATGTCGGTTGTGAATTCCATCCAAGATCCTTTGAAAGGGATAATTCTGGAATAATACAACTTGGTTCCGTTGGCGTGATAAGTCTGTCCGAAAAACACACCCGGAGAACGGTGAAGCTGCGTTACGATAACACGTTCCGCACCATTGATGATGAATGATCCCGAAGGAGTCATGTAAGGAACCGGACCTAAATAAACGTCCTGTACAACGGTCTGAAAATCTTCGTGTTCAGGGTCTGTACAATACAATTTAAGTCTTGCCTTCAAAGGAACCGAATAAGTCAGTCCTCTTTCCACACACTCGTCGATCGAGTAACGTGGTGAATCCACTAGATAATCCAAAAATTCCAAAACGAATTGGTTTCTGGAGTCTGTGATGGGGAAATTTTCTTCAAAGGTTTTGTAGAGGGTTTCGTGAACTCTCTGCTCCGGAAGGGTATCCAACTGGAAGAACTCTTTGAATGACTGGATCTGAATGTCCAAAAAGTCAGGAGTCTCGATTTTCCCCTTTGCTGCAGAGAAATTAATTCTTTCGTTACTCTGAGTTTTTGCGACTGCTTTAGATTTACTCATAAAAATTTGTAAAGAATGGGGGTTAAAAAATATTTTGGTTAAAAAATATCAGAAAAGCTGGAAGTTGGAAGTCCGAAGCTGGAAGATAAGACTGTTGATTTTTGGCGCTATCAGTAAGTCGTGGTTCTTTTTACTTGGCTTTTGGCTCATTCACCTTTCTAACTGCAACGCCGGTATATCTTTTCACGGAGTAGTGCAAAATATTTTTCTTGAATTTTTGCTTTGGGCGATAAAAGGACATAGATCCCTAAAACACGAAACCCCTTCCGGATCTACCGAAAGAGTTGAATTTCAATATTTTACTGATTTACAAACAATTATTAGCGCCAAAACGAGTGCAAATTTAAAAAAACTTATCCACATTAGCAAATAATTAGGACATCTTTAAACTTGATGAGGTTATAAAGTTTTGTTAAACAAAAACTCCCGATAAATCGGGAGTCTTATTTGTATTCTAGTAAAAAGAATTATTTCAATTCTACTTCAGCACCAGCTTCTTCAAGTTGCTTTTTCAAAGCTTCAGCTTCGTCTTTAGAAATACCCTGCTTAATTGGAGCTGGAGCACCGTCAACCATATCTTTAGCTTCTTTTAGACCTGCACCTGTTAAATCTTTTACCAATTTAACTACAGCCAATTTAGAAGCACCGGCTGATTTCAAGATTACGTCGAATTCTGTTTTTTCTTCCGCAGCTTCTCCACCGCCTGCACCTCCTGATACAACTACCGCAGCAGCAGCAGGCTCAATGCCGTACTCATCCTTAAGGATTGCAGCTAATTCATTTACGTCTTTTACTGTTAAGTTTACTAGCGTTTCAGCTAAATTTTTTAAATCTGACATTTTGTAATGTTTTTGTTGTTGAACGATTTATTTTTGTTTTTTTGAGTTAATCTCAGTTTGCTCTCGGCTTTATGCTTCAAGCGGATTGAATAATCTAAAAATTATTCTGCAGCTGGAGCTTCTCCTTCTGCGCTTGCTTCCGGTGTTTCAGGAGCAGCTTCTGCAGCCGGAGCTTCCTCTGTTTTTGCTTCTTCAGTTTTTGGCTCTTCAGCAGGTGCAGCAACTTCAGCAACTGGTGCTTCTTCTGCTTTTCCTGTAGCTTCTTCTTTGTTTTGAAGCGCAGAAACCAATCTCTGGATAGGCGACTGAAGTAATCCGATGATTTCTCCAATCATTTCCTCTCTTGACTTGATGTTTACCAATGTATCAAGATTGTTATCTCCCAAATAGAAAGTTTCCTGAACGAAAGCGGATTTCAAAGCCGGTTTTTCCTCTTTTTTTCTGAAAGACTGAATCAACTTCGCCGGTGCGTTTGCTGTTTCAGAAATCATCAATGCAGAGTTTCCTTTGAAAGTATCGAACATTTCAGAGTAATCCACTCCTTCAATCTGTTCCATTGCTTTCTGAAGCAAAGTATTTTTTACCACTTTTACTTTGATGTTGTTTTTGAAGGCCTGTCTTCTGAAATCTGATGATTTTCCAGCGTTCAAACCTTCTAGATCTGCTACATAAACTACTTTTGCATCCTGAAGCAAATCTTTAATCTCTTGTATTGCTACAACTTTATTTTCTTTAGTCATTGTCTTAAGGATTTATATTAGTTTACAGATTTAGTATCAACAGCGATTCCAGGGCTCATGGTAGAAGACAAGTAGATTGACTTCACATAAGTTCCTTTAGCGGCAGTTGGTTTCAATTTAATCAAAGTTTGGATCAATTCTGAAGCGTTTTCTTTGATTTTCGCAGCGTCGAAAGATACTTTACCGATTCCAGCGTGGATGATTCCGTATTTGTCAACTTTAAAATCAATTTTACCTGATTTTACTTCAGATACCGCTTTTCCGATTTCCATCGTTACGGTTCCGGATTTTGGATTCGGCATCAAACCTCTTGGTCCCAAAACTCTACCCAATGGTCCTAATTTCCCCATTACAGCAGGCATTGTTACAATAACGTCAACATCTGTCCAACCTCCTTTGATTTTATCTAAATATTCGTCTAATCCTACATAGTCTGCTCCGGCTTCTTTAGCTTCTGCTTCTTTGTCTGGAGTTACTAATGCAAGAACTTTTACGTCTTTACCAGTTCCGTGAGGAAGAGAAACAACTCCTCTCACCATTTGGTTTGCTTTTCTAGGATCTACACCCAATCTAACTGCTAAATCTACAGAAGCGTCGAATTTTGCATAATTCAGTTCCTTCACCAATGCCGATGCTTCGTCCAAATTATAAATTTTGTTCTTCTCTAGTTTGCTTGCAACTTCTTTTTGCTTCTTCGTTAATTTTGCCATTTCAATAAGTATTAAGCGTTAGTTGGTTTCGTTCCTGTTACTCGTATTCCCATTGATCTTGCAGTACCTGCAACCATGGTAAGTGCGGAATCCATTGTGAAGCAGTTCAAATCCGTCATTTTATCTTCAGCAATTTTTTGAACTTGCGCCCAAGATACAGATCCTACTTTGTTTCTGTTGGGTTCTCCGGATCCACCTTTCAATTTCGCAGCTTCCAATAGTTGGATTGCGGCAGGAGGAGTTTTGATGACGAATTCAAAAGATTTGTCTTCGTACACAGTGATTACCACTGGCAAAACTTGTCCTGGCTTGTCTTGTGTTCTTCCGTTAAATTGTTTACAAAACTCCATGATGTTCACACCTGCAGAACCCAAAGCTGGACCTACTGGTGGAGAAGGATTGGCAGCGCCACCCTTCACCTGAAGTTTTACCATTTTAAAGACTTTTTTAGCCATTTTTTTGTTTTAAGATTTTTAATTTATGAATGTGGAAGCATTTATAAATCAGCAGATTAAACTATCTCACCTTTTTAACCTGCTTTTCGGACTGCAAAATTAAGAATAATTTTTAATTCTGCAAGTGTAAAGTGTTGATTTTTAAGAAGAATTTTGAAAATAAAAAACCGCTTCCTAAGAAACCGTTGATGTAGTCGTGTATTCAATTTATCTATTCACAATAACCTTTTTAGTTATTTTTTCGCTACCTGAAGTAATTGAAACCATATATACTCCATTTAACAATGAAATTGGGATTTCAATATTCCCTGCAATGTCAATTGTTTTTGAGAATGTTTTTCTTCCAGAAAAATCAGTGATGACAACCTCCGTGTTTTTCAATACAAAATCAGACTTAATTCGCAATGAATTTTTTACTGGATTTTCAATGGTAATATTTTTTAATTTACCTGCTTCATTGTTTCCAAGTGTCGCATAATTTAAGATTTCGTTTAAAGCGAACTGCACATTTTGGTCATTTAAAGTCACGTGATTTTGATTTTCATTTGGTATATAATAAGACGCAAACGGCGTTGTAGAAGAAGAATTTATATTTGAATAATAATTTCCGTTGTTATTGCTTACTGCCATTGAACTGGTTGCAGGAATAAAATTGAAATACAAAATCTTAAGATTATTCATAAATTCTGTCAGCATTGCATTTCCGTTGGCTGCGTCTTCAAATTTTTGTAGATCAAATCTTCCACCAGGAGCGGAATCCAATCCATCTGAAGTTGCAGGTGACTTTGCACTTGCGGCGCTGTTATAAAAAGTAATCCAGAACAAAATCCATTGCTGCCCCTGAAAACTGCTTACTTGCGCTGTAACATTTTGTGCGGGTGTAAAATTGGTTTTAATAATGGCTCTCTGCGTAGATGAAGTATTAAAAGTATGATCCATCACGACCATTCCCGGAGTCCCGGTCATTGCGCCATTACCTGCACCGTTGCTTATTGAAATATTTCTTGTACTCGTAGGGAAACCGATTGCATTTAATTCGTTCTGAAAAGGAGTCCTGTAATTCGGTGAACCTGCAGGCAATAGTTTTGTACCGTCAAAATCTGTAGTACTTCCGCTTTGCAGATGACCTTCAAAATGATCAATCAGCATTTCTCTGGCAGCCGGACTTTTCAGCATTCCGTTTACGATTCCTTGCATCGTGACATCTCCCACCGGACCAAATCCCATATAATTGAAGAGATGTTGAAAACCAAGTGGAACATTTGCTCCCAAATGCGGCGAATCAAATGAGAGATAAAGCCTTGTGTCCGGATTTAAACTGTTCTGTTCCATGTATCGTAATGCATAGCGAGAAATAAGCCCACCCATACTCGGCCCAATAACTACATTTTTTTCATTGCCCGTTTTGGCACTATTAATTTGTGTCAAGAGTTCTACTAAAATCATGGCGTTCCTTTGAATATAATCAACACCACCATCAATAATTGTTGTTCCGTCTGATCTTGTGTAAGTTGGGAAATTCAGCACGATGATATCATAACCTTGAGCTCTAATCAAATCTCCTAAATTCTGGGACGTTCCATAATTCAACATTTGATAAATTCCGGCGGTATTTCTGGTATCACCCGGATCGAAACCGTCAACCAAAATAATAGGCTTGTCCAAAACACCGTCATTTCCCATATAAACTTCATATTCACCGTTTCCTGTAAAGGCGGCCGTTTCCCCGTAACCTTTATACGGAATGGTGGAAGAAATAGACGTTACTATATTTGGTTCAAAGCTTTTAAATCCCTTATTTTCTTTTGCCCTTCTTTGATATTGAACATCCATGACGAAAGATTGTTCCAAAACTTTCCCGTCGGAAAAATGAATTCTGTACGGAATCGCATTGAGTCCATTTTTTGAAAAATTAATTGTTATTGCTTGATCCTGATAAATTTTGTTCCAATGAGCTCCATATTGAATTTCTATAAAAGCAACTTTTCTGTTGGATGTATTGAAAACTAAATCACTTTTCAAAATAAATTCAACATGATTTTCCTTTGTTTTGCCTAAAATTGGCGCCAAAAGACTAATTTCATTTTCGTTGAAAACATTTTGTGACTTATCGGTAATAACATATTGGTTTTTTGTGTTTAGTGCTACACTTTTAGACTCCAAAAAACTTGGTTTAATGCTTTCAAAATCTACGATTAATAAAGAAAGCGGAATGTAGTTTTTGCTAAAACCTTCATCTGCTTTTTTCTGTATGACTTCTAAATTCGGCATCCTTTGCAGAAAATCCGCTCTCTGCATTTCGTGATAAACCTGAAGAAAGTTTGCCGCTGAAACACCGGTTGGTTTTAATTCATTTGCTTTCGAAACTGCGAAAACACGGTCGTAAAGTATTTTGGTTTTGGTATCGTTCTTCAATAAGTCAAACGATTGATCCTGCGAAAATCCATGGATGACGAAAATCCATAGGAATAAAAAGGTAAATTTAGTTTTCATAATAAATTAATTTCATCAAATATAAAGATTTAATGAAAACAATGTTTACTACGCACTGTATATTATAAAAATTATTTTAATGGATCAAAATTTTTGATTGAGGCACAAAAAAAGACCGTTCTTTCGAACAGTCCTTTTACAATATTATAAAAAGTATTACACTTTTTCAACCTGCATATAGCTCAACTCCATTGGAGTTTTTCTACCGAAAATCATTACAGAAACTTCAATTTTCTTTTTGTCTTCGTGTAATTTTTCGATCGTTCCGTTAAATCCGTTGAATGGACCATCGATTACTTTTACGTTTTCTCCTACTACGAACGGAATTGCAGTTTCCACCGCGAATTCTGAAAGTTCATCCATTCTTCCGAGCATTCTGTTTACCTCAGATTTTCTCATCGGAACAGGATCTCCTCCTTTCGTTAAACTCAAGAAAGAAATAACGCCTGGAATATTTTTGATGATGTGAGGAATTTCACCTATAAGATTGGCTTCCACCATTAAGTAACCCGGATAATAAGGTTTTTCTTTTGGCACCTTTTTACCGTTTCTCATCTGGATCACTTTTTCCATAGGAATAACCACCTGAGTTACGAAATGTTCGAAACCAAGCCTCTTCATTTCGTTCTCAATATAGGTTTTCACCTTATTTTCCTGTCCGCTGATGGATTTCAGAACATACCACTTCAAGTCACTCATTTGGGAAAATAATTTTAATTAAAGAGGTTGATAAAGAGTGTAAGGACGTTAGTAATAGCCTTACTAAAAGCTGAATCAACACCGAAAGTAAATAATGCCAAAATAACGGTTGCCACCGTTACCACTATTGTAGATGACTGCAATTCTGACCATTTCGGCCACTCTACCTTATCTTTGAATTCGTGATACGAACCTTTTATAAAATCAACTAAGCTCATTATCTTTTTTTTGCACGGGCACAAGGATTCGAACCCTGATCAACGGTTTTGGAGACCGGTATCCTACCATTGGACGATGCCCGTAGTTATAAAAAGTTCCGCAAGTTTCCTTACGGAACTTTTAATTATTTAATTAGAAATTAATCTAAGATTTCAGTTACCTGACCTGCACCAACTGTTCTACCACCTTCTCTGATCGCAAATCTAAGACCTACGTTAAGAGCGATTGGTTGCAACAATTCTACAGTAATTGTTAAGTTATCACCCGGCATTACCATTTCTACACCTTCTGGCAAGAAGATTTCACCAGTTACGTCAGTAGTTCTTACGTAGAACTGTGGACGGTATTTGTTGTGGAATGGAGTGTGACGACCACCTTCTTCTTTAGACAAGATATAAACCTCAGCTTTGAATTTTTTGTGTGGTTTCACAGATCCTTGCTTAGCGATTACCATACCTCTCTTGATGTCGGTTTTTTCAATACCTCTCAACAATAGACCCACGTTATCACCAGCTTCACCTCTATCCAAGATTTTTCTAAACATCTCTACCCCAGTTACAGTTGATGTTAATTTTTCATCACCCATACCTACGATATCAACAGGATCACCAGAGTTGATTACACCAGCCTCGATTCTACCAGTTGCAACAGTTCCTCTACCTGTAATAGAGAATACGTCTTCGATTGGCATCAAGAACGGCTTATCCTGATCTCTTTGTGGTTGCTCGATCCAAGTATCAACAGCAGCCATAAGTTCTTCAATTTTCTCAACCCATTTAGCATCTCCGTTAAGACCACCTAGAGCAGAACCTTGAATTACTGGTGAGTTGTCACCGTCATATTCGTAAGAAGAAAGAAGATCTCTCACTTCAAGTTCAACTAGTTCTAACAATTCAGCATCATCTACCATGTCAACTTTGTTCATGAAAACAACAATTCTAGGTACGTTTACCTGACGACAAAGAAGGATGTGCTCTCTTGTTTGAGGCATAGGTCCGTCTGTTGCAGCAACCACAAGAATTGCTCCGTCCATTTGAGCAGCACCAGTTACCATGTTTTTTACATAGTCGGCGTGACCTGGACAGTCAACGTGTGCGTAGTGTCTGTTTTCTGTTTCGTATTCTACGTGAGATGTGTTGATAGTAATCCCTCTTTCTTTTTCTTCTGGTGCAGAGTCAATTGAAGAGAAATCTCTCATTTGTGCTAAACCTTTTTCAGCCAATACTTTAGAGATAGCAGCTGTCAAAGTAGTTTTACCATGGTCTACGTGACCGATGGTACCAATGTTCAAGTGTGGTTTGTTACGATTAAACGTTTCCTTTGCCATGATTTAAATTATTTATTTAATTAATTATTTAATTTTTCGGTTTGCAAATATAGTGATTTTTTGAAAATCAAAAACCATTAGTTAAAAAAAGTTTTTAAGATTCAATTTCAGCAGATTGCAACATACGATATTGCGTGAAAACCGGACTGCAAATTTATGGAAATTTATTTAAAACACAATCGCACAAATTATAATTTGTGAAAACTTTAAATGAACCAAAGCCTATTCTCACCTAATAACATATATTTAGTTAAAGAAAATTTAACTTTACCCTTCAGAAGCAATTATTATAGTGAACAAACTCTCTCCCGAACAACGCCGAAAAAATATGCAGGCAAATAAATCCAAGGGAACCAAAATAGAAATCCTTTTGGGAAAAGCTTTGTTTGCGAAAGGAATCCGCTACAGAAAAAATAACAAGAAAATTTACGGAACCCCCGATTTTACTATAACCCGATACAAAATCGCCATTTTTGCCGATGGTGATTACTGGCACGGAAAAGACTGGGAAACGAGAAAGAAAAAGTTGGGAACAAATGCAGGCTTTTGGTTTGATAAAATCGAGCGAAACATGGAGCGTGATTTCAAAGTCAACAAAAAACTGCGGCAAGAAGGTTGGACGGTCTTACGTTTTTGGGAAAGCGACATTAATAAGAAACTGCATCAAATAGCCGAATTCACCAGAGAAATTTTTGACTTTAAAAAACAAAGATTCGAAGAACAAAAGCTTTTGAAAAAACAAAAAATCAACGAAAAAAAGGAGGCTTTAATACAGAATTATTTAGAAAGAAAAAACAGCGAATTCCCTGAAAAATTAAAGCGATCTGCAGTGAAATTTACACAAGAAATTCTTCACCATAAATATCCTGAAGAGGAATTTACGCCGAAAGTTGCCGAAGATCTATTGCAATATGGCGCACCAAAGAAGAACTAAACTATACCAAAGGAAATTTCACAACAAAAACATTCAGCTCTGAACCTTCAGAACGGTATGAAATTTCTGCATGGTGAAAATCAAGAATCCTTTTGCAAATCCTTAAACCAAGTCCGGAACCGCTCCTTTGTTGCGAATTTGCACCTCTTTTAAAGGCGTCGAAAATTTTTTGCGAATCATCTTCGGAAATCAAATCCCCTTTCGACTTTACGACGACAGTTAAGTTTAAATCGTCCTCCGAAATATCAACATTCACCTCTTTTTTAAATGAGTAAAGACAAGCATTCTTAAACAAATTGATGAAAACAATCTCTAAAAGTGGTTTAATTCCCTTCACCGTTAAATTCCCTGAATCGTTCTCTTCATGAATATCGAAGTTGATTTCAAAATTTTCAAAATTCCTCTTCACGTCCTCAAAAGCATCAAAAATCACCTCATCGATTCGAACCGAAGAACGGTCGTCCCGTAAATGCTCCTCCTCCAGTTTCGAAAGCAGCAATAAGGAATTTACTGTATCCGAAACCTGGTAAACCTCATCAGAAATTCCCTGGATATACTTTTTCGTTTGCGGATTCTCGTTTTCAAGTTTTGCAAGATTCTCAAGTTGAAAAGCCATTCTCGTCAACGGTGTTTTAATCTCATGTGAAGCACTTGCATTAAATTCTTTTTGTGAAGAATAGGATCGGTCAATTCTTCCGAGCATCGTGTTGAAGACTTTTGCCAGAAGATTAATCTCGTCCTTTTTGTCGGTTTCAGGGAGTCTTTCTGTTAAATTGTTTGCCGAAATTCTCGTGATTTTATCCTGAAAAATGTCCAATGGAGCCATCATTCGTTTGGCAAAGAGAAAACTTAAAATCCAAACGAGCGAACTTGCAACAATGAAAGAAATTAGCATGAGTGAACCCAGATATTTCAATTTCTCTTTTCCCATAAAGTCTTCAGAAGCAATCAAAAAATATCTTCCACCAATTTTTTCGCCATAAATTTCAGCCTTTGTATCCCGTCGATAAACAGAACCGGTATTCTTGAGGGCAAGAAGGTCGCCCTCATTCCAAATATTTTTTTTTCCTGTGATGTTGCTGAAAATGGGTTCAAACTTTTCGTTAAAAACCTCAATTTCTTCTTGATGTATCGAATAAGTTGGAGTGTCATTAATCATCTTCGATTCATCAACAATCGCTTCATCTTCATTAAAATAATTGGAAATCGTGGAAATCCGATCCTTTAGAACATTCACAAACTCACTTTTCCTGAATTCTGCAAAAAACAGGTAGATGATAATAAGAATCGTCCCCAGAAATACGGAAAAAAGCAAACTGAGGTTCAGTGCGATTTTATTCTTGATGTTCATTTTTGTGGATTTAGGAAATATCCAAAGCCAGAACGGGTGTGAATGAGCTTCACATCAAAACCCTTATCAATCTTCTTCCTTAAAAAGTTAATGTAAACCTCAACAGTGTTGGTATTTGTATTAAAATTGTGCTGCCAAACCATTTCAGATATCTGCTGCTTGGAAAAAGTTTTGCCCGGATTTTCCGCCAAAAGCAATAACAGCTGGAACTCTTTCACCGTAAGAATAATTTCTTTGCCTTTTCTAAAGACTTTTTGTTCCGTTTTATTAATCTTTAAATCTTCAATGGTAATAACTTTCGCCGAAACATTTTTATCGGAAGACCTTCTTCTTATTAAGGAATTCATTCGCATCAAAAGCTCCTCGAACTGAAAAGGTTTTACCAGGTAATCATCAGCAAGCCTGTTGAAGGCGTCCTTTTTATCAGAAAGGTCACCATACGCAGAAATCATGATAATGGGTGTATTTTTGTCTTCCTCACGGATTTTTTCGCATACTTCCAAACCATTGGTTTTTGGAACGTTGATGTCTAGAAGAAATAGTTCATAATTATTTTGCTTCACTTCGCTCAAGAACAAATTGCCGTCATAAACCCGCTTTACCTCAAAGTTATTGTCCTCCAAAAATTTGCTAAGTTCGGCCGAAAGGATTAAATCATCTTCCAATAAAAGTATCCTCATAGAATGCTATTTTGAACAAATTTAAGGATTTGTGAACAAAAAAAATCACAACCATTTCCGATTGTGATTTTTAGAGCCAACTATGAGATTTGAACTCACGACCTCTTCCTTACCAAGGAAGCGCTCTACCCCTGAGCTAAGTCGGCAAAATTTTAAAAAAAAATCACAAGCCGTTTTTTGGTTGTGATTTCTGTTGAGCGGAAGACGAGGGTCGAACTCGCGACATTCAGCTTGGAAGGCTGACGCTCTACCAACTGAGCTACTTCCGCAATTTTGTTTACAAAATTTGTTGGTAAACGGTCTGCAAATTTAAAACTAATTTTAAAACTTACAAAATATTTTTCATAAAATGTGGGGAGAGCAGGATTCGAACCTGCGAAGTCGTAAGACAGCAGAGTTACAGTCTGATCCATTTGGCCACTCTGGAATCTCCCCAATTTTACAAAAATGAGCCTCCTGAGGGATTCGAACCCACGACCCCGAGATTACAAATCACGTGCTCTGGCCAACTGAGCTAAGGAGGCAAATAGATTTCAAAAGAACTTCTTATCTCTTTTTGCGAGTGCAAATATAAGGTTGTTTTTTTGAAATCTACAAATAAATTTTAAAAATTTTTATGAATTTTCGTTATGCTAATTCTTTTTTCTTGATTAACAGCTTTTTAGCGGTTTCTGCACAAAGATCAATACTTTCTTCAAAAGACGCCGAAGTCTTTTTCACCACAATATCATCACCTGGAACTTCCAGTTTAATCTCCGCTGTTTTGTTTTCTTTGTCTGAAGCATTTTCAACTTTAAGAAAAACTTGGCAACCGTGAATTTTATCGTAAAAAGTTTCGAGCTTGCTTAATTTTTTTTCTAAATACTCTTCAAGCGGCGCATGTGGCGTCAATCCCATTGACTGAACTTTAATTTTCATAATCTACTTTTTTTGGCTCGTGGATGAGCGCTGTTAAACACTTTTTTTAACTGTTCAATATTCGCATCCGTATAAACCTGCGTGGAAGCAAGCGACGAATGCCCCATCAACTTCTTGACCTTAGAAATTTCAGCCCCATTTTCTAAAACGTGAGTCGCAAAACTGTGTCTTAAAATATGAGGGCTTTTCTTGGTCTTCGAAGTGACAAGACTAAGGTAGGAATTTACCGCAGAATAGACAAATTTATCGTACAATTTTTTACCTTTCTCATTCACGAAAAAATAAATATCGTTGTCTTTCAGCGGCTTCCTTTCTTCAAGGTACATTTCAAATCTTTGCAGCAACGAGTCTGAAACGGGAATAATTCTCGTCTTATTTCCTTTACCTATGACTTTGATTTCTTTTTGGCTGAAATCTACGTTTTCAAAAAGGAGATTGCAGAGTTCGGCACGACGCATTCCTGTTTGATAAAGGGTTTCGACGATGAGTTCTTTTAATAGACTTCCGTTTTTTGGCTGAACATCCAAAACTTCGAGATGACCCATTTCCTCCTTTGAAAAAGGAATTTGTTTTTCTGCGTAAAATTTTAGGGACTGAATATTTTCTAAAGGTGTGGACTTTATTTCACCCACTTTTAATAGAAAAAGAAAGAAGCTGCGCAAAGAAGAAAGTTTGCGGTTGATGCTTCGTTTTGAAATTTGATGCTCGCTTAACTCGACCATGAAATTTCTGATGATTTTTTTGTCGACTTTCGAGAAATCTTGATGAGCTTCTGTCTCCAAAAGAAATTTTGAAAAATCTTTTAAATCCTTCTCATAACTAATCACCGTGTTTGGCGAATAGCGCCGTTCTACGGAGATGTATTCCAAAAATCTCTCAATCATTATGAATAGGGCACAAAAAAATCACTCTTCAAATATAACTATTCGAAAAGTGATTTTAGTATTTTCTAAAGAAAACTTTAATTAAGCCTGCTCTTCTCTACTAGCGATTCTCTGTTTGTGAGCCGCTTTCAAGTTAGCCTGTCTTTTTGTTACAGAAGGCTTGATGAATTGCTGTCTGCTTCTTAAAGCTCTTACAACTCCTGTTTTATCAAATTTTCTTTTGTATTTTTTTAGTGCTCTGTCGATAGCTTCGCCATCTTTTACTGGGATAATTAACATAATTTACATCTCATTTTGGACTGCAAAAGTAAGATTTTTTTCTGAAATGACAAATTATTTTGTTATTTTTAAAAATTGATATTGGACACTATAATAGTGTTCACGCTGAAAGTTTGTTGAGTTAAAAAATTTACAAATAAGGATTTTTTCTTGTAACACTGACTTTACATATAAGTTATAGCTTTAAATTGGGATTTCTCACCACCTTCGTTGGTTCTAAATGACGTATTTACCAATTATTGTGGGTCGGGATTCTTTGCGGCGGCTTCGCCGCCGCAAAGAATCCCGACCGTACCTCATAAAATAAAAGTCATTCCGAGCGAAGCGAGGAATCTCCAAAAAAAGTTGACAGAAAAATGAGTAAATGCAGAAGATTTATAAAGATATTTTTTTAAGCTGTAGCTTTAAATAGAGATTTCTCACCATCTACGATGGTTCGAAATGACAGTCCTCACTATTATTACGGAGGCGGGATTCTTGCGGCGGCGAAGCCGCCGCAAGAATCCCGCCAAAACCTCATAAAATAAAAGTCATTCCGAGCGAAGCGAGGAATCTTTTGAATTGAAAAAAAAAGTAAAATGAGTAAATTAGGTTTTGTTTACATAATGACCAATCAAAATCGCACGACACTTTACCTAGGTGTTACAAATGATTTATGCAGAAGAATTTATGAACACAAAAACCATCTAATCAAAAATTCTTTCACAGACAAGTACAATCTAGAGTACTGCATTTATTTTGAGGAATACGCAAGAATGGATTTAGCCATAAAAAGGGAAAAGGAAATCAAAAAATGGAATCGACAGAAAAAGGAATCCTTAATAAATAAAGTAAATCCTAAATGGGAAATTGCAGCAACGGAAAAAGGGTTTAAAGTCGCTTCTTCATTTTCTGAAGAAATCAAAAATATCATGAATCAACTAAAAACCGAGGAATAGAATATGAGCAACAATTACACCGTCATCAACGCTTCTGCCGGTTCGGGAAAGACTTATGCTTTGGTGCAGAATCTTCTCGCAATCTGTTTGAAATATCCTTCCCAATCCGATAAAATCAGAAATATTTTGGCGCTGACTTTTACCAATAAAGCAGCAAACGAAATGAAGCACCGAATTATCGAGTGGCTGAAAAATTTTAAAAAAGAAGATTTCGAGAGCAATCAGGATTTAATCAACATTCAGGAAAAGTTGAAGAAGGAAGGGGTAAATGTTTCTTTGAAAGAACTTCACGAACGCTCGAAAAACATTCTCGATTATATTCTGCACCACTACTCGACTTTGAATATTGGAACGATCGACAAGTTCAATTCACGATTGGTTCGAAGTTTTTCGCACGAACTAGGTTTAGCACAGAATTTCAATTTGGAAATCAATGCAGAACCTTTTCTAATGGAAGCGGTGGATAAAATGTTAGAGGAAATCGGCGCTGAAAACAACGTGTCCGATGCGTTTATGGATTATGTGAATTACAGTTTGGATAATAATGATCGAATCAATCTCAACAAAACTTTGTATGATTCTGCGAAGGAATATGTGCAAGACAAACATTATTTCCGACTGAATGAAAACAAGGATTTCGATTGGGAAGTTTACGAGCAATCGAAGAAAAATTTGCGTGAAAGCATTAAAAATTTAAAGGAAGATTCCATTCAAATCGCGCAGGATTGTTTAAGTTTAATGAAAGAAAAAAATCTTCAACCCGATGATTTTTCCCGTGCAAGTGGCGGAACAATCGGCAAATTCTTTGAAAATGTTTTGAATCATTTTTTTAACAAAGACAAATTCCCGTTTCCTGCGGATGAAGAAGCGGTGCAGGAAAATTATAGGAAAGGCGCTTCCTCAAAGTCAAAAAACCGACAAGCAGAAATTCTTGAAATCCTCGATTATTTGATTGATAGCCGTCAAAAAATCATCTCAAATTATATTCTTTCCAAGAAAAAGGAGAAAATTCTTCAAGCGATTCTGCCATTAAAAGTTAATAAAGAAATACAGGACAAATTAGCGGAAATCGAGGAAGAAAACGATTTGGTTTTGCTCTCGAAATTCAATGTTTTGATTCATGAAAATCTTCGGGAAGAACCTTCCTCATTCATTTATGAAAAAGTGGGAACTAAGTTTTCACATTATTTCTTCGATGAATTTCAGGACACGTCATTTATTCAGTGGCAAAATTTTCTGCCGTTGAGAGACCACGCTATTTCGCAAGAAAACATGAGTTTCACATTGGTTGGAGACCCGAAACAAAGTATTTACCGTTTTCGTGGCGGTGATTCGCAATTGATGCTCGACATTATTAATAAGAAGGAAAAATCACAATCATTTGCAGAATTAGAAAACCTCGAAAACAATTGGCGAAGTGCGAAAAACATTGTGGATTTCAACAATGAGCTTTACCAATTCATGTCGAATTTTACGCAAGATGAACACAGGGATATTTTTGGAAACGGCTCTCATCAGATTTCAAAGTCAAAAATTAATGGTCGAGTTCTGGTGAATTTAATTGAAAACGCAACAAAATCAATTTATTACGAAGAAGTGGCCGCGAAAATGCAGGAAGATATTCAATCTTGTTTGGATAATGGTTTCAAGTTTTCCGACATCACCATTCTTTGTCGTGGAAATTTTGATATTTTCAGTTTCTCGCAACTCTTGGGGAATTTAAAAGTGAATTATCACGGGGAAGAAGTTTACATCAAAACCATCTCAGAATCGGGCTTAACACTAAATTTATCGGCAACTCTCTTGGCTTTAACCGAATTTTTGCGTTGGGAACAAAATCCGAAAAATTTGCAGTTTCCGGTGAAAATGCTGTATTATTTGAAAGTTTTAGGAAGAATAAATGTGGAAGATTTCAGTGCGGAAATGTTGGAAATGCTGCAACTTGGCAACAAATCCGAAATGGAAAACTTCATTTTTGAGAAATACAGCATCGATTTGAAAAGCAAAGATTTGCTTCAATTGAATCTGTATAATTTCATCGAACATTTTCTGCAAGAATTTTCTGTAAAAGGAAAAGAAACCGATTTTCTCTTCAATTATCTGGAAATGCTTTTCGGTTATTCGCAAAACGCGGGTTCTACTTTGAAAGATTTTTTAAGATTTTGGGATGAAGAAGCCAATTCCACCACGATTCAAGCTTCGGAGAATGTCGATGCAGTACAGATTATGACGATTCACAAAGCAAAAGGATTGGAGTTTCCCGTGGTTTTTTTACCGATGGAAAACGAAAATAAGGACGGCAAATTTTCCAATTGGCTAAACGTGGATTTGGAAAACAGTTTGAGTTCTGTAAATATTAATGGGTTTGAAAAAGCGTTGGAAACTTACGATTCCGAAATGGCAGATTTTAATCAGAAAAACATTTATCAGAATTTAATTGACCGTTTTTGTTTGCAATATGTGGCGACAACCCGGGCTGTAGAACAACTTTTTTTCTACATCCAAAAGCCGAACAAAACGAGCAACCACCTTGAAATCTACGAATTTTTTGAACCAAAAATCCCCACAAATGAATTTGGAGAAGAATATTCATCTTTTGATTTGTATGAAGTTTCAGAGCCGGAATTGAAAAAGCAGATTCCTTCAAAAAGTTCGGAGTTTGCAACGATGCCGATTGATTTTAGTCCTGAAAAAGAAAAAAATCCCGAAGCAATTAAAATTGCAACTCCTTCAAAAAGCTACCAAAACCGTATTGAAAAAGTTAGAATCGGAATCTTCACCCATGAAATCCTAGCAAAGATCAATTCCGCAAGAGACGTGGAAAAAGTTTTGGAAGCCTACCTTTTAGAAGGAACAATAACTTCCGAGGAAAAAATTGAAATCACCGATCGGATTTTCAATATCATTAATAACGAAAAATACTCAAAATATTTTATTGAAAATCAATTGGTTATCAATGAAAAAGACATCATGATTTCCGAAAACGGTGACTCCAAAATTTATCGTCCCGACCGAATGATTGAAACTGAAAACGGAACCATAATCATCGATTTCAAGACAGGAGAGGAAAAAGAAAAGCACCAACAGCAACTCAATGAGTACAAATCGGTGCTTGAAAAATTGGGTAAAACCGTGGTGGAAACGAAGATTGTATATGTATAAACACGACATGTGAAGTACGAAATGTGAATTACGAAACTTCAACACTTAAACTATTTTTTAACCGCGGTTACAACTTGCGCTTCCTGTTTGGCAATGTTGTCGAAAATTTGGGTAAAAGCTGGGTAATATTCTTTCGGGAAAACCGAATCGTCCACGTTTACAATACTTTCGACCGTAAGTTTATTTCCCGCTTGAGTTACGAGATACGTATATTGCAGTGCACTGTCCTCGGTTCTGAATTTTTTAGATTTTGGCACGTTTTCAAATACGTAACCTTCTGGTAAAGTAATGGTTACTTTCTTAATTTTATCATAAGCGGAGTAAAATTCCAGCGGAGCTTTGCGTGGTTCCTTTTGGTTGAAGTCGTGATTTTGGGAGTAAAGAAACAATAGCGGATTAAAAACCAACTTATTACCAATCACGTCCACAAAAGTATCGGAGGTAAAGTCGAAACTGGTTTCAAAATCATTGTTTTCCTGCAAACCGTGCTTTAAATTGGTGAGAGAAAATTTGTATTTGTCTTTGTATGTTTTTGTATAGTCCTCTTTATTTTCAAGATAATTTTCATTAACAACCATTGCGTAAAGTTTGGTGTCGCGATCCGAAAAATGTCCTTCGAAAGTTCCATCCGGATTCATTTTAGCATCAACCGTTAGAAGCGTTTTACTTGTGTCTGGATAGAAGATATCGATTTGCTTCATTTCCTTTTTACCAACGGCCAAGCCATAATAATTCAACGCTTTGGGTGCAATCATATTGATTTCGCTTTGTTTTACCGTCCCATCCAAAAGATAAAATTTTCCTTCATCTTCAAATGAAGCCAACACATAATTCAACTGCGCTATTGAGGGACTATAAGAAAGGAGCACACCTCTTTTTACTGTTGAAAGCACGACAGGATCTGCGTCGATATCTGCACTTCTCAAAAGCATGGTAAGCAAAAGATTGATTTCTGCCGTATTTCCGGTTTTGCTACTGATTAAATTCCTGATTCCTTTGTCGGTGAAGACATCGTCCTCCTTATTCCATGTATAATTTTTTTGAACGAATTTAAGAATTGCGGCGGCTTTTTCCATTGTGGGAAGCGCTTTGATTTCTGTTGGCAGCAATTCTTTTACCAGGCTTTGCTTTTTTAGTTGCTCACCGAAATCGTCATTTTCCATCAGTCTTTTTCGAACATCGTTCCAGGAAAGCGTGTACGATTTTAGCTGATTGTCAAAGACGGCAGAATTAAGTTCTGCTTTGATTCCGGTTTTATAATTTTCGTTGTTCTGAACATATTTCTCATCCTTGAAAGCGGGTACATTTTCATAACCAAAGCGGTACACCTCATATTCGCCGCCATAAATATTTTGAGGACCCGTCTCTCTGTGCGTTGGCGAAATACTTCCTTTGTAATTAATACTGTAACCAAGCGGTTTTGGTGTTTCGAAAACATATTCCACGTAACGGACAGGAATTTCCTCTTCGATCAAAACTCTTGGTGTAGAGCCTAAGAATGGGGTAAGAACTGAATAAGAGTATTCTACAACCGACCCATTTTTAACGTTCGGAAAAGCGAATTTCGTGATGTTGTAATTTTTATCTTCGGTTGATTTATACTTTTGATCGCGTTCTACCTTAGTCACAACAATTTTGCCACCTTCATAATTAAAAGTATTGGCTTTTAGGTTGCTCAAAGTTTCTCTACTTCCCTTGTTGTTATCATAGGTTTGTATTTCCTGATTCAAAAATTTGGAGGCGTTGTCTTTGTTGTAGATTTTCACACGATCAACCACATCTTTATATAAATAGCCGTTGTAATCAATCCGCATGTGGATGGATCGGTACAAAACTTCCGCAGGTGCATCTTGTTGAGCTGTTGATTTTTCGCTCTTCAAATCTTCTTCCGAGAGTTTAGGTGTATTAAGAAATTTGTGCTGTCCAAAGAAAATTCCGGAAACAAAAACAGGAATAAAAAGTAAACTTCTCTTGATCATAATTTGGTAATTAAAACTTTAGTGTAATCACTTCCAGCAGTCTTTTTTCTGAAGGCGACGTATTCTTTATACTTTTCAACGGGATAAATTCCCTTTTTAATGGTAAGAACTCTGTGAACTAATAATTTACCGTCTTTAAGGTTGTAATTAATGGTATAACTCCCGAACTCCGTGTTAATCTCGGAAGATTTGGGAATTTCCGAAAATTTGTATCCTTCCGGAATACTGTATTCAATTTCGTAGTCGTCTTGAAACGGAAAAGCGGTTTCAAAGGGAAGTTTTCTTTCATCATTTCCCGAAAATGTAACTGCACTGTAGTAAGGCATCACCGGAAAAAACAGGTCATTCCCGATTTTTTTTGAGAAACCATTCGCCTTAAAGTTTAAATCATAAACAATCTTAGCATCATCTCGATTATTCGTCAAATTCTGAATTTTGAGTTGATCGATTTTCAAGTGGTAATGTCTATTCTTTAACGCTTCCTGAATTTCGTCATTATTCATGGCGAAAAATTTTAGATTCATATCATATTGACCGCCAGTAAAAACAAAGTTTGCGTACGAATCAATACTTCCATCTTCGGCGAGTTTGATTTTTGCCATAATTTTTTCTTTGCTTTCTTCTGGTTTGTAAACTGGCGTATCGATGATTTCGATTCCGTTTTCCTTTACAGCAAGAACATTTCGGTTGTGTGAGGAATAAGAAAGATGATTAAAGGCAATCTTTTGTGAAGTATTTTCCAGCCATATCGTCTCTTTCTCGGTTGGAACCATCAAAATCACGTGGTTTCCAGAAAGTTTTGGGAAATCTTTGTCAAAACTGATTACAGACTCGTCATCATAAATCACCGCATAATAAGATGGAATTCCAGCTGCGGTAAGTAAAGTTCGCATATAATTTGTCAAAGCTTTACAATCGCCATAACCTTTTTTGCTTACTTCCGATGCGGGCATCGGTTGCCATCCACCAATTCCCATTGCAATTAATACATATCGCGTCTTGTTCTGCATGTACTGATAAAGGGCTTTAACCTTTTCAGAAGTTGTTCCCGATAAATTTAGAGCGGCAACTTCCGCCGAAATTTCTGGAGTAATACTTGAAACCGGATTAATAAGTTGGCTGTAATACCATTTTCCGAAAGAATTCCAGTCCGTTAAATCTCCCTGCTTTCCTGCAAGTGAAAATTTTTCCGGTGAAAACTCGACTTTTGGAAGCAGGTAATCTATACTTGGGGAAAGTTCTTCCTCTTTTAAGGCAGGAATATTTTCATAGGAATACTTCGACACATTTCCTTCTTCAGATCTCGAAACTTTTGCCAATGGTTTATCGCTGATTTTGGTTCGGATCTTAATCCCCGAATTGTTGGTAATTGTAAGTTCACTTTTCTGCAGGGCAACATCAAATGAACGATAGGGGAGAAAGTTATTCAGATAAACTGTATTTGAGGTATTGGTTTCATAAGAATATTTAACGGTATAAGGATAATTTGTAGCCACCGGTTTGAAAACCAAAATCCGGTCATCAACATAAAGAGCGGCACTTCGGTTATTGGTATAATCTGAAAAATCGCTTTTTCCAAATTTTTTGATCAATTTTCCGGAGGAATCGAAAAGTTCTACTTTGATGTCGCTCACTTTTGTCGTAGGATTATAGGGAATCGCGACCAAGGCAAAATCTTCACCTGCTTTATTCAAAATCGTGATGACTTTTGTTTCCTTAACCGTCATATCATTGACCGATTTCAACACATAATTTTCGGTGTTTTCACGAATGACCGCATTCGCATTGGCCAAAAGGTTTTCTGGAATTTCTGCCATACTGTAATTTTGGGTAAAACCGAATAGTGGCAGAATCGAAAATAACAATCTGTAGAGCTGCTTCATGTAATTTTAGACAGATGATGATTAAACAGCGTTCGGATCAAAAACCCTTTGAGACAATTCCTGGTCAAAAAGATACATCGCGGAAGGATTATCACAAACCATTTTTATTTTGGTAACGAGTTGTGATGCACTTGCTTCCTCCTCCACTTGTTCGTTTACAAACCATTGCAGAAATGAAACCGTTGCGAAATCACCTTCTTCATTCGCATTTTTCAAAATATTGAAAATACTTTGGGTGACGATTTTTTCATGTTCCAAAGCTTTTTCGAAAACGTCTTTTGCGTCTGCAAACACATGCGGCGGCTGATCGATTTGTCCTATGATGATTTCTGAACCCACATCATTCAGGTAATCAAACATTTTGTCGGCATGCATCAATTCCTCTTTGCTTTGAACACGGAAATAATTGGCAATCCCATCCAAATCCCTGGCGGAAAACCAGGCAGACATTGACAAATAATATTGTGCGGCGTATTGTTCTTTGGTAATTTGTTCGTTGATTAACGTGGCGATTTTTTCACTGATCATAATTTATCTCTTTTTTACCAAATATAAAGAATTTCCTTTGACAGCACAAAAAAAGCAGAGAAATAAAATTCTCTGCTCCCACTTAAAAATAAAAATTATGAACTTGTTATTTTGCCGGCATTTTTCTCATTTGCATATCATGCATTTTTTTGCCTCTTCTATCCATTTGCTCCTGTTTTTGTGCTTCCCACTTTTTGTATTGTTCAGGAGTTAAGATTTGTTTCATTTCAGCCATGTGCTGTTCTTTTTTAGCTTTCCACTGTTCCATTTTTGCTTTTCTTTCAGCTTGGATTTGTGGCGCTTGAGCTTTTCTTTCAGCCATTCTTTTGTCCTGCAATGCTTTTACTTGAGCAACCTGCGCATCAGAAAGCCCTAAATCAGCCTGCATTTTTTTCAAATGTTCTGCTCTCTTTTGTTCCATTTGAGCGGGATCTTTCTGCATCATTTTTCCATCTTGCTGTGCCATTGCGAATGTTCCGAAAACTGCGAACGCTGCGCTTAAAACAATTTTTTTCATTTTGTAAATATTTCGTTAGTATTGTTATTTGTCTTTTTGATGTACAAATTCAATAATAGTTAAATATTTGACTCATAAAGTTTTGTTAAAGCGGATAAGAGTTGCGAGATGCGGGGTTCGAGTTGAGATATTAAAACAATTCTAATTGAAATTTTTAAGAAAGTTAATAACTTTTTTAAATCAACTTATTTCATGCAAAAATTGATATCGCTAAGCCAAACAAGGCGTATTTTGTGAATGCAATTTTTAAAATAAACAAAGGCGTTTCAATTATTTTTGAAAAACAAAGGAATGGTTGTGAAAAAGTTCAACTATATTTTGCAATAGTTTTCCTCACAATTTCTGCTGTTTCATCTGGAAAATTTACTTCAATCAGTTGATCAGATTCTACCCAATTTTTGAGTTTTTCGTCGAATTCGCTTTCTTTCCAAATGATGGGAACTCCTAATCTTTCCATACTCAAAGCGTTGCACTGTTGCTCATATTGATGATGCATCGGAACTGCGAGAACTTTTTTACCGAGAAACAAAGCTTCAGCGGGACCTTCAAAACCGCCACCTGTTAATAAACCGGTACAATTTGCCAAAGAATTTTGAAACTTTTCATTATTAACAGGAAAAACTTCTGCATTGAATTTTTGATAGTGTATCTTAGAATGTTTCGAAAAAATCTCCCATTTAGAATTGGGAATATTTTTAACCTTATCTAAAATAAATTCGTCGGAATAGGCGGGAAGATAAACCGTGTAATGTCCAAGATTTTGGGTCTTCAAGTTGCGGATTTCACCTCTGATAACGGGAGTATGTATAAAATCATCATATCTTTCAAAATGAAAAGCAACGTGATTTTTTGCAGGAGCATAATTATTCATAATGAATTTTCCCCAATGAAAACCTTGCAATTGAGGTGTTTTCGGCGAAAGATAAGCTGATTGATGACTCATTGCGACCGATTTCTTTCCTTTCAATTTACAAGACCACGCTGTAACCGGCTCGAAATCATTGATAATCAAATCATAATCTTTTACCGGAAGATTTTTTACGTCTTTAATAAATTGCGTCGAGTGAAACCTGTTCCAGGTTTCTTTGAAATCTACACCGCCTTTATTCCCGAAAACAAAACTAAAACCATTGAATTGATACTTCACCTCGTCCTCCAAACCAACTTCGGCTTGAGTTCCGCTGATTAACAAATCAAGTTCGCCATGTTTTTTTAGGTGCGGAATAATTTCCCGGGCCCGACTAACATGACCGTTTCCCGTTCCTTGGATGGCGTATAAAATCTTCATCTTACAAAACTAATTTTAAAATGCTGTTTCACAAATCTTTAAATAAGAATTAATGATTAATTAAAACTGAAACAAAAAAGAAGAACAAATTTGCTCTTCTTTTTCGAAATTATTTAGCTCTATTTTTTTCCTTTCGCCTTTCCGTTGTTTCCTTTGATATAAAGGTGACTTCCGTCGTTCAATTTTTTTCTTCTTTCATACTCCTTCATCGATTTTGAATTTACACCGTTTGCTTGAGCTTTTTTGATGTTTTTGTACTTTTGGTTCTGATATTTCTTGTAGTTGTTTTTGTTTCTGTTGTAAACTGCTACAGGATTTTGACCTTTGTAATATTTATTTTTAAACTTTACATATTTTTCACTTCCCATGATTTGCGCCATGGAATTATAACGGTCGGTTCTCCATCGATCGGGATTGTTGCCATAAACTCTGTTCCATGAATTGTAATCAGGATATTGATTGTTGAGCGCCATCAACTGATTTTGCTGCGAAGGCGACAATAAAAGCGATGCCACAACATCCGTCCAATTGATTGAATTGATACTGTTTTGATAATCGTTATAATAATCTGATTGCGAATATCCGAAGGTGAAAAAACCTAAGCTTAAGAATGTGATTAACTTTTTCATTTTGATAATTTTTTTAATTTGGTAATAAGGTGGTTTCCATTTTTGTGCCAAATTGGGTTTTTACCTGAATTGAAAAAGAGCAGTTCCATCACTGAAACTGCTCTCCATCATTATTAACATTAAAAAAACTAAAATTATTGCGAAGTCAATCGCATTCCAGGAGTTCTTGTAGAGTTTTCCTGTGTTCTGAATCCGGGACTTAAATTTCTTTGTCCGTCGGAATTGTTTTCTATTTTTCTTTGAGGAGCTGAATTTCTGATGGAATTTTCTCTCGTTCCTGAATCATTGTTTCTAAAACCACCATTGCTTTGAGGTACAGTTGATTCTCCTCTGAAACCGCCGCTTCTTTTACCGCCATTATTAATTCTTGGTGAAGAATCGCTTCCTGTACTATTTTGGTTGGAACCATCTCTGAAACCGCCACTTCTTGTACCGCCTTGATTTAGATTTCCATTATCTCGAAAACCTCCTGTTCTTGGTGTATTGCTGTTATTATAGGTTCCATTTCCACCATTACTTATATTGTCTCTGAATCCAAAATTCTGTCTAGGATTGTTTTCATGATATTCCTTTCTGTCAATTCTATAACGGTTTACATTAATGTTTCTGTATCTCGGAACGATGTAAATATTGGTCGCATAATGCTGTCTTCTGTAATTTTGATAATACACCACCGGATTGTAGCCTCGGTAATAATTATTTTGGAAAACGATGAAGATTCTCGGTCCTAAAATTCTCTCCAATGCATAGAATCTGTCGTAATACCAACGGTCCGGATTGTATCGGTAATAATTATCCCACGCTGCAAATGTTGGAAACATATCATTCAACATCATGATTTGATCGATTTGCCACGGTGAAAGTCGATATGTCCTAAAGAATCTGTTCCAATTGATATCGTAGATACTTCGCTGATAATCATTGTAGTAACTTTGATAATAGTCGTTGGTATAATAATCAGACGGATATTGGTAATAATAATCGTCAGGAAAATAATATTCATCATCATAATCACTATAATAACCACCGTTATTATTGTTGCTGTTCGGATAATAATCCGGATAATTCTGTGCGGAAATCAATGTCGCAAAAAACACCGAAAGTCCCAAAAGTATTTTTTTCATAATTAGTTGCCTGTATTTTTATTTGCATGATGCAATCGCCATTTAATGTGTTTGATTTAACAAAACTTTTGACAGCGATTTCATTTTATTTAAATCTTTTTAAAAGTTCAGTTTAAATGATTAGAAAAGCGTGCCAAATTTTATTTAAAAATTCCTCGAATCGCCTTTCAATAACGGATTTACATTAAAACTCTATTTCTTTGATTCAAATAAAAAAAGGAAGTTAAAACTAAAGCTCTAACTTCCTTGAAAATTTATTTAATAGATTGATAATCAGATATCAAAAAAAGAAAAAAAATCAACCAAATAATTTGAATTTTTTTAAAATATTTTAAAATTTAATCTGCTATTTTTATTTGCCACATAGGCACATAGAATACAGCATTTGTGCAAGAAGCTTCAATTTAAAATAGAAAAACGCTGTATACTATCTTAATTTAAACATAAAATCTATGTGACTATGTGGCTAAAAAATTAAACTCTATTCGAATCCGAAATCCAGGAAGCAATTTTGTTGTTGAAATCTTCTTTCGTTGCCAAATCTTCCAACTTCAAATGCATTCTGTATCTCCAATAATGCGGGAAAACTGCAGGTTGGTTGATTCTTTCGTCATCCATATTTGGATTCGTCAACTCATAATCCGTTGCCAAAAATTCCTGAAGCGGGAAAATCGCGAGCATCGATTCGTTGTAAAGATGCTGTTTCATGATGATTTCAGCCAATTCGGGTTCCAAATTCCACGGTGCAGTTCCGTATTGACCGAGTTGCTCATTGAAGAATTTCTGCGTGAAATTTCGATCTTCATGCCACCATTGACGAAGCGTTGAACTGTCGTGCGAACTTGCGGTAACCACATTCAGATAACCCGCATGTTTCGGGTTGTACCATAAAATGTTTTCCGACGGCATTCTCTGAACTTTCAAGGCAGTAATCGCCAATCTGTCCATGACTTGCGGAACGCAATCCGGAACGAGCCCTAAATCTTCGCCGCAAATCAACATATCGGTAGAATTCAAAATTACAGGAAGTTTCTCCATGGCTTTTTGATACCATAATCCGTCCTGTCTTTTGAAGAAATAATCGATGTACAAATCGTAAACCGCCTGTTTTTCCCAATCTGCAAGATATTTGTAAGAATCGGTTTTGTTGATGTTGAATCTCGGATGATACACATAATCGCCGTTTCCTGCGTCTTCCTGCAAGAAAAGCACGTTTGCACAAAGCGAAATCAATTTATCTTCCGCCCATGGATGTGGATATTCGTCAAAATAGTTTCGAAGTTTTCTTTGCGTATCAAATTCCTCTTTGAAACTGTAAGTTCCATTAAAATGGTTATTCATGAAGAAGTTGTGAATCGCATCTCTTTCGTCCCCAAAATAATCCCAAAGAATTTGGTCGTTGATATAAGGTTTGCAATATCTATCGTAATTAAACGGAATATTTCTCGCTGCAAATTCTTCCATTCTCACCGGAACTGCAGGGTAAAAATAGCCCAAAATTCCCTGTGTTGCACTCATCGGCATTCTCCAAATTCGGAAGAAACCGAGAATATGGTCAATCCGCATCGCATCAAAATATTGCTCCAAAGCTTTGAAACGATTTTTCCACCAACGATAACCGTCCTCTTTCATCGCCTCCCAATTGTAGGTCGGGAATTCCCAATTTTGCCCTAAATCCGTGAATTGATCAGGCGGTGCTCCTGCTTGAAAATCCATCCCGAAAAGTTCAGGTTCCGTCCACGCTTCCACGGAATATCGGTAAATCCCAATTGGCAAATCTCCTTTCACGGAAATTCCTAAACTGTGCATATAATCCACCGCGTCTTTCAACTGCAAATGCAATTGATATTGAACCCAGGAATGAAGCATCGTGGTTTCGTAATCTTTACTTTTTGTCGTAAAGAATGGAGCGATTTTTCCTGCGATGTATTTTTTATGGGTTTTCCAATCGTTGAAGTTGGGCGTTTTATATTTGTCGCGTTGAACACAAAAAGCTGCGTAAGGAATCAACCATTCTTCATTGTCTTTGATGAATTTTTTGAAGTTTCTGTCCTTTAAAATTTTGTCCTTATTCGCATCGAAAACAGCTTTCACATATTTCCATTTTCCTGAAATGATTTGTTCGTAATCGATGAGATTCAATGAATTCAGTTCTTCTTTATTAGCCTTAAATTCTTTAACTAAATCTTTCGGTAAAGCATAATCAAGGTTTTTGATGGATAGATATTGTGGATGAAGCGCGTAAACCGAAATCGCCGCATAAGGATAAGAATCCGTCCAAGTGTAATTTGCAGTCGTGTCATTAATTGGCAAAATCTGTAAAATGGAAAGGTTGGTTTTTTTTGCCCAATCCGCTAAATTTTTAAGGTCCGAAAATTCACCAACACCAAAACCGTTTTCCGTTCTCAAAGCGAAAACAGGAACCGCAACTCCTGCTGCATGATACAGTTCGTAAGACTTAAATTTGAAAAAATGGTCTGCTTTAATCTGCAACGTATTTTTTTCCACGTTCGGTAAAGCCCAACGATTGTCGCCGTATTCAATATCGAAAACTTCTCCCGAATCGGTATTCATCAAACCGTATTTGTACTGAATCATTTGATTGGTCGGCAATTCCAACGCGGCTTCCCAAATACCAAAATCGGTCTGAGCCATTTCAACCGCTTTCAACCATTCCCAATTTCCGAGTGCGTCGCTGTTTCCAAACATTACGACTTTCCAATTTGGATGATAAATTGGTGCTTCCAAACGGAAAAGGTGCGTATGTTTTTTCAGTACAGAAATTTTATCCGCTTTGAAACCGCTTAATTTATTTTTTAGAATTTTGTTGTTCAGATAATTTTCAGGGAAATTCTTTTTGTTCCACACGTCATAAATCACAAACTCGTTGTAATTGTGCGGAAGGTTTAAATGATGCGAAGAAAATTCCTCGTCTAAAATAGTTCCGCTTTCATCGGTCAATTGATATTTGTAGGAAATGGATTTGGAGAAATAATCAACTTCGCCATTCCAATTTCCGTTATCGGTGTAATTTAAAAAGTATAGTTTGTCTTCACTCCCTTCTTCCATCACCAAAATTTGGAGTTTCTCGCCCATTTTAGTGTGGAAATTAATGTTAAAATAAAGTTTCATTGATGTAATTCTTTAATGCGAATTTCGTGGCTGCAATTTATGAAAAATATGATGAATGTTTGGATATTTTAAGTAAAATTTCTAATTGAAATCAATAGTTTATATATTGATTTTCAAAATATTACAAACTTACTTTGAAAAGATGCGAAAAATCATAAAAAAACCTTCCCGAAAATAAATTCGAAAAGGTTTTAAACTCAGATGTAAACGAATTTTATTTATTCACATAAATCTTTTTATTAAGAATGACTTTTTTTGCGCCATTCAAAACTGAGACCACATAAACTCCTGAATTCAAACTGTTTAAGTCTATTTTCTGCGTTTTGTTCTTTTCAATGGAAGTTAAATTTTTCTGCATTACTTTAACACCTGCGAAATCGTAGATTTCAACAGAAATGTTTCCTGTAATTTTTGCATCTTCCAACTTGATATTGATGTAGTTTTCATCCACTTTTGTCGGATAAACATCCACTCCTGAATTGGCAAACGAACTTAATTTTTCGCCCACAACGTAAGGACTCGCCAAATCGTAGATCGGAATTTTTAATTCTCCTGCGATCGGTTTTGCCTGTAAATCATTCAACGTAACTTCATACATGTTTTCGCCGCGTGCACTTGCTACAACGACATTTCCCGCGGAATTTACCGCGGCTCCGTTTAAAGAATAATTTTGTGGAAGTCCCAAAATTTTTCCTAAAAATTTAGCATTCATGTATTTCGGAGAAACTTGAAATACATTTCCCGAAGCTGAAAAAACATAGAAATTATGGTCAGCAGCTGCAACCATATCTCCACCGAAACCTTTCGTCATTACTTTTAAAGAGTTTTCTCCGTTGGAAAAATCATCTTTAATTGCGCCTAAATCTGTTGAAATGTATTTCCCATCTTTTTTAGAAATCTTGATGAGTTGCGAACCGGAATTGCTCATCGCATAAATATTTCCGTCGTAACCTGTCGTCATTCTCGTAATGTGCGAACCATTGTCGCACTGCGAAGTTTTGATGGCCTGACTTTCCAGCAAAGTTATGTCTTTTGATTTTTGGTCTAGGACATAAATATTGGATGTAAACATCGGAATGTAAACTAGCTTTCCATTCAATTCGTCATACGCTAAAGCAGCCATCGAAATCGCTTGAGAATGATTCACCGTGTTTTTGTCTTCCGTAACATTTTTATTGAAAACCTGCGAAAAAACCTTTGGTGTAGATTCTGCTCCGAAAATAATATTTCCCGAAACCCCGTGTTGAACGTCCAAAGTACGGAAATCACTAAACACAATATTCTGCGAATTTTTTCCAGTAAGTGCGTAGATATCCTGTTGTGCAGAAGCGCAAATCGCAATGGACAACATTGCTAAAGAGAGTAGTTTTCTTTTCATAATTTAAATTTTTAAGGTGGTGATTTTGAGTAAACTAAATTAGGAAATATTTTAATCGGTTGTGGAAAATTTAATTTAAAATATATTGAAAAGAAAACCTGCCACGAATTCACGAATGAAATAAAAAAAACCTTTCAGCATTTGAAAAACTGAAAGGTTTTGTAAAATTATTTTGGATTTTATCCATAAATAATACGCTTTCCTTCGGCAAGCTCAGGATAAACTTCACCTCAACGTGACAATCGCTTCGATTGAAGAACAAATTAATTAATACTGTAAGTGGTTCCGTCTCTTCCGTCTTTCAACTCAATTCCTTCTGCAAGTAAACGGTCACGAATTTGGTCGGAAAGTTCGAAATTTTTTGATTTTCTTGCCTGATTTCTCAACTCGATTAAAACCTGCAAAGTTTGGTCAAGTTTTTCGTTGTTGTTTTCTTCAATCGGTTTTAAACCTAGAACTTCAAAAACGAAATCGTGCATCAGTTTTTTCAGTTCTTCTAAATCTTCTGAAGTAATGGTTTCTTTGCCGTCTTTTAATTTGAAGATGAAATTCACCGCCTCGAAAAGATGTGAAATCAAAATCGGGGAATTGAAATCATCACACAATGCTTCCAAACATTTACTTTTCCAACTTGCTAAATCAAAACTTGACGAACCTGAAGCTTGAAACTTGAAACTTGAAACCAAATTAAGCGCTTCCATCAATCTTTGAAATCCTTTTTCGCTCGCCACCATCGCCTCATTGGAAATATCGAGAACACTTCTGTAATGCGCCTGTAAAAAGTTGAATCGCACAATCGAAGGATGAAACGGTTTCTCGAAAAAATCATTATTTCCTGAAACCAATTCCATCGGAAGAATATAATTTCCTGTGGATTTGCTCATTCGCTGTCCGTTCATGGTCAACATGTTTGCGTGCATCCAATAATTTACGGGTTCGGTTCCGTTGCAGGCTTTTCCTTGGGCGACTTCACATTCGTGATGCGGGAATTTCAAATCCATTCCACCGCCGTGAATGTCGAATTTTTCACCTAAATATTTAGTTGACATCGCGGTACATTCCAAATGCCATCCGGGAAAACCTTCTCCCCACGGAGAATTCCAACGCATGATGTGTGCAGGTGAAGCGGCTTTCCAAAGTGCAAAATCTTGCGGGTTTTTCTTTTCGTGTTGCCCATCCAAATCTCTTGTGTTGGCAAAAAGTTCTTCGATGTTTCTTCGGGAAAGTTCGCCGTAATTCAAACCTCTTTTGTTGTATTCCAATACGTCGAAATAAACGGAGCCGTTGCTTTCGTAAGCGAAACCGCTGTTAATTAATTTCTGTGTTAATTCAATCTGCTCCAAAATATGTCCGGTTGCAGTAGGTTCAATTGTTGGCGGAAGAAGATTAAAAGTATCCAAAACCTTGTGAAAATCCACGGTATATTTCTGTACGATTTCCATCGGCTCCAGCTTTTCGAGGCGGGATTGTTTTACAAATCGGTCGTTGTCCACATCGCCGTCATCAGTTAAGTGACCTGCATCGGTAATATTTCTAACGTATCTCACTTTATATCCAAGAAATAAGAGCGTTCTGTAAATAAAATCAAACGACATGAAAGTACGCACATTTCCAAGGTGAACATTGCTGTAAACAGTGGGTCCGCAAACGTACATTCCGACATTGTTTTCGTGAATGGGTTTGAAGTTTTCTTTTTCGCCGGAAAGGGAGTTGTATATTTTTAAATTCATTTTCATTAAATTGGATATGATTTGATTTTGTTTGATTTCACAACTTTATCAAACAATATAAAACAAAGTAGAACTAATCAAACTTTGCATGACTTCCCACATAATGCAGGAATTCTTGTCTTGTAATGGGGTTGGTTCGGAAGATTCCGCTCAATTCTGCAGTGATGGTGGAACTTGCGGTGTCTTTAATTCCGCGACAATTCACGCACAAATGTTTTGCATCGATGATACAGGCGACGTCTTTTGTTCCGAGCGCTTCTTTCAGCGCATCCACAATCTGCATGGTTAATCTTTCCTGAACTTGCGGACGTTTCGCATAATAATCCACCAATCTGTTGATTTTTGAAAGTCCAATCACTTCACCGTTGGAAATGTAGGCAACATGCGCTTTTCCGATGATTGGCAAGAAGTGATGTTCGCAGAAAGAATATACGGTAATGTCTTTTTCCACCAACATTTGGCGGTATTTGTATTTGTTCGAAAAAGTGGAAATTCCAGGTTTGTTTTCGGGTAACAAGCCGCCGAAGATTTCGTTGACATACATTTTTGCGACACGTTTCGGGGAGTCTTTCAATGAATCATCGGTCATATCCATTCCCAAAGTTTCCATGATTGCGTGGAAATGTTCTTGAATAATCTCCATTTTTTCCTGTGGTGATTTCTCGAAAGCATCTTTCCGCAAAGGAGTGTGGTCCTTTCCGGTAAAGAGGTCGTCGTCGTTTTCGATTTCGTAATTCATGTTTTTATTAATGAAAGGACAAAATTAGGGATTTAATTTTTGAATGCCGACAAATTAATTACTTGCAGAAGTCAATTTTGAACCTATCTTGATAAATGGCTTTTCGATATACTTTTCGAGTAAAACCGAAATAAAATAACTTAAAGCAAAAGTCAGCACCAAGAAAGGAAGGAACCATACTATACTTTGGTTTTCCGGGAGCAGAAAAAATGCAAAAATAAAATGCACAACGTAAACGGAATAGGAAACTTTTCCAATTTTTTGAAAAAAGGGGTGATCCAATGAAGTTTTCTCTAAAATTTTAAGCAGCCCACAAAAAGAAATTCCAGAAGATAGCGGTACAAATTCAAACCAACGGAACTGCCAAAAAAATAATGTGACCAAAGTAAATAAGGCGAACAGCGCAAATCCAATCCTCAATGAAATTTGACCAACATATTTGTAATAAACCATTCCAACAACAAATACAGGCAATTGTGTGATGATGTTGTAATACCAAAAAGTATTGTTATCAACTTTAATCTGTAACAAATAAAGTCCCAGAAAACACGCACAAACAATTAATGAAGCCCTAAAAATTATTTTTCCAGAAAATAAAAACCAACGCAACACAGGAAATATGAAGTAGAAAAGCATCTCTGTTGCGATAGACCACCCACCCGGAACAATCTTATTATTTGCCGACGGAATAAAGCCATGAATAAATAAAACATTGGCAAAAACATTCTTGAAAGTATAAGCTCCTGCGTCTTGATAAAATAAGTTCATCAAATAATACACGATAATTCCCAAATAATAAACCGGAAAAATCCTGAAATATCTGCGGATGTAGAAATTTCTCAAGGCGTGCGATTCAGATTTTCGATGGTCTGCAGAAAGACACAAGGTATAGGCGGAAGCAATGAAGAAAAACTGTACGCCAAGCTGCCCATAATTGCAGAAGAATTTTAATAACTTCCAGTATCCCTCCATAGTAATTAGTTGGGAAACATGGAGGGTTACCACCATTAAAATGGCAATTCCTCTTGCTGAATTAATAAAGCTAAACTTCATGTCATTAATAAACGAAACTCAGAACCGAAATTCTGAGTTTTTATCAATCTATTTAAAATCCACCACTTCCGCTAAAGGTAAACGTAGCTGTTAATCCCGCCCGAATGGTTGATAGTGGGAACGCCGTGGAAATTTTGTAACGGGTCAACAACTGGTCATAAAACAATCTCAGATTGAAGTTTTGCGACATATTGTAATCTGCAGAAAGTTTAATACTCATCATTCTTTGTCCACCAGTGACCTGCGAATCGTTCTGAAGAATATTGGTAATTCTTGTTTGGCTGTCTCGGAGAGAAAAGTCGCCACGAATATTTAAGTCACTTTTAAGGGTTCGTTCTTTACCTCTGAAGTTCATTTTCAATTTTAAGTCTTTAAGGATATAACCAAAACCAAGAATGTATTCTTTACCGATATCTTCTGTTAAAGTATGATTTACCAAACCGAGCATGAACATTCTGTCGCGGTTGTAGGAAGCACGAAACTGCATATTGTTACGCATCGTCATATCTGCTCCGATAAGTGGCGCAAAAGCTTCTACATAGCCTACTTGCGAGAATGTGTACGGATTGTAGAAATCTCCAAACGCATCTTTATTAGGAACTGTATTATTCTGCACATTATAATAATCAATACTCGACTGAATTCCCGTGGCGGTGTAAGTTGATGCATAACCATGGAGAATATCAAATTTGGAGAACTGACTGTTTACAAGCGGAATATTTTTCAGACCAGAATAAGTTACCCTCCAATTAGGAAGCGGGAATCCAGATTTTTTCGGTTCAGAAATTGGACCGTTTGGCGTTTTTCCCTCTACTGCGGCTTGAAATGCTGGAACCAAAACATAGGCATTTGCCAAGGAATGACCTTCGGTAAATCCATCTGCAGCAAGAGGTCCGCCCATTTGTTGTGAAATTTGTCTTGCGTTGGCAATCATATTGTCATAAATGGTTGCTCCGTCTGTGAATGCTGTTTTGAAAGTCCACGCTGTTCGTGAAAAAGTAATTAATTCATTCCCAAAGGAAAACTGGAAACCATTTGCCGGGTCTGAGTCCGCGTCAACGTTCCAACCGCCCTGCATGAAATTTCTGGTATAATTTTTCAATACATTCACGTCAATCCTAAAATCATTTACCGGCATAATCTGTACATTCGCCAGGAAATTTTGATTCTTCATCTGCGTAAAAGGATCCGTCATGTAATTTGAGTTGGAAATCCAACCGTTTTCAATCACCGTTCTTCTTAAATCTGCTTGCGAACCTAAAAGGAATCCATAAGTTGGTCCGCCTAAAGTTTGTCCGTAACCATACCAATTCGGTGCAGAAAGTAATCCAGGAAGAACTGTACCATTATTCTCATTATATGAAACATCAAATTGTTTAATTGAAGTTAGAGCATAAGCAATACTTTGCAATGGATTTAGCTTATTCTTAAACTTATAGCTTTTGAAAGTTTTCTTTGAATTTTTCTTCTGCCACAACAAAGTATATGCGTTATTCAGTGAATCGATCTCCTGCTTGCGTTTCTGCATCTTGGTGTTGATCTTCTGGAAATATTTGAATTTACTGAAGAATTTCGGAACATCCACCGTTGCTGTTCCCACAATATTGTTGGTGTTTTGGCCGATGCTTCCTAAACTTTCTTCACGATGGGTCTCTGGATTTACAAACCTTGTCATCACGGTACTTCTTGCATTCCAATTGTACGTAAATCCGTATCCAAGTTCTGCATTGATAAAATCGAGATAAGGCAAATGTTCAAATGGGAAACGGTAATTCAACTGAACTCTGTGATTGTAAAGAACAGGTCTTCCTGCCCGGAACGGATCTGCGAAAATCGATTTCGTGTTCATATCTGCGACGTTCAGGTTGTCGTTCAGGGTTCGCATCGCGGAATTAATTTCTAATTTCAAAGATTTGGTAAAATTAAATCCTAAACCATATTGCCATCCAAAGAAGAAGTTTCTGTTTCTGATGACATCAAAATTCTGACCTGCATTCCCACTCAAAATGGCTTCGATATTTCTAAATTCGAGCTCGTTATAATTTCGGTCGAGTTCAGTTCTGAAAGATAATCTCGTTGGAACTGGATTGAAGTTGAACTCTTTAACCCACTTCAAATATTTATAAGATTTTGCCGTGTCGCTTACTAATTTATTGAACGGCCTCAAAACCCACGGTTTGAAGGAATAATTGTAATCGATATAACCACGCAAATACTGTCGGTAGTTCTTTTTGGTGTAAACATCTCTGTAATAATCATCATTATACATTGCTGTTACCGAAAGATTTTCCACATCATAGAATTTTGGTTTTTTATTAGGATTCATACGTTCTTTACGCATGTTTACCACACCAATACTTCTCTGTTGGGTATAAGTTCGTGCCACTTTTTTCAGTTCTTCCTTATTCGGAGCGTCTTCAAAAGTTACATCATTATCGATAGGGTTGTATTTTGGGTCTTCAATAGTTTGCGTGTACGAGTAATTCACCGGAATTTTCATTCCCGCTTTTTCAGGCAAAAACTTATCAGCGTTTACCGTTGTGTTGATGCTGTATGCAGAACGAGTAGCTTGTGAACGTTCCGAAGGTTTGTCGGTAATTGCTCCAAATCCAACCGACATGTAAGATGCGTTCGCGTTCACAATGGCAAAATCACCTAAGTTGAAATTCAAACTTGCATTTCCTGCATAACCGCCTTTGTTTTCGATTTCAGAAAGTCGGATTTCATTCACCCAAAGTACCAAATCTTTAGACGTGGTTGCACTTTTATTTCGAACACCCAACATGATGGTAGTGACGTTTCCTAAACTTGGGCGACCTTTGATGAAAATCTTTTTATTTGGATCCAGTGCGCTGTACTCTAAATCTTCAGTTCTTAAATCGATTCCTGTTGGTGAATTTTTGTCTCTTCTCAACTTCGCATCCACAAAATTTTGAATTTCAAGATTTACGTTGTTTTCTGTTGGCCAAATTTCTAGCGGTGATCTTGCAGTTTTCGAGGTATATTTCAACGATGCTTCGTATTCGTAATAGTTATCCGTCGCATCACTACCAAAACGGATAAAGAATTTGGCATCTTTATCATAAGCAGTTGATGCTGCATTCTTCAAATCTTCAGCATGTACAAAAAGTTCCAATTTTTTATAACGACGCATATCCAACTGTACGTTTTTGAAGACCCCTCTTGAAGTTTTGCCCATCAAAGGAGCTGTTTTCATATAAAGTGAGGATTCGTTTTGTCTTTGTGCACCTGCATTTCCGCTCAAAACCTGTCGGTCGATTCCTGGAGGAAGAACATAAGGTGGTTCGTTCAATCCGTTTTCTTCGAGGTTCACACTTCCAACATCAAGATTTTGATCAGTTACTAAAATTGTACCCTCGTTATCGGTATCAGTTGTTGCAATATTTTTAGTGTATTTTCTCCAGTCGCTTCTTACCAAATCCAAAGTCCCGAAACGGATGGTTGCTGTTTGATCGAAACCTGTTAAAAGCATTCTTGCGAAACGCACATTATTTAAAATAGAATTATCTGCCTCTCCACCAATTGCTTTATCATCAAACTGCGAAACAGGAACACGGAATAGATACCATTTGTTGGTACTGGTTTGCCCATTCTGGAATTTTGCTTCCACGGTTTTTACATCCACGATGTTGTTTTTTCCTAGAACCATATTTGCTGGATCCAAACTAATCGTGTACTGATTATAATTTTCGTTTTGATCCAAATTATAGTCCCGGTTAATATCTTCAGCATCTGGAGTTTGGGTGGCAACTTCCAACGTGTTGGATTTGGAGTTTCCTTCCGGACCGCGGAAATATTTATAGCGTTCGGTTACAGATGCAGCCTGTGTTCCCTGGAATTTATCGGAAAGATAGAATAAAAAATCATCTGAAGCCGGATCGGGAAGATTGGTTACCGGATTTACAAAATTGGTATTGAATTTAGAGGCTTCACCTGCCGCATCCAAACCGTCGTAACCTAAATCCTGCACTGTTCTTTCTTCTCCTTCCGTAGAAAATGCATAGAGAATGGGTTGCTGGTTGGGCTGTGTTCCCCAATTGGTTGTGGTGGTGTTGGATGGTACATTTGGTGTAGGCATTCCGTTTTCATACTGAAGTTTTCCGTCCTTCAGAACATCTTCCGAAACATTTCCTAACTGCAATAAAAGTTTTGGCGCGGCTCCGAACTGGTTTCCGTCTGCATAAGGATCCATCATCCAAAATTCTACATACTCAATATTGGAGTTCACGAAATTGGAAACAGAAATCGGACGCATTAATCCGCCCCATCGCTGCAACGGAGTTTCGTTCAATGGATTCACGTTGTAAGGTCCTCTTTCCTTTGGAAAATAGGTAATATCTAAAGTATTGGTATAAAGCTGTTCGCCCGCCACAAAATCTCTGCTGTTGTAGAGTTCTTTGGTCTGTACTCTTCGTGAAGCATGATTAGAGACAGCTTGTGCGTTAATTCCGTTTGGAGCTTTTCCTCCAACGCCATAAAATCGCGGATCGATATTGTACCAAGACAACAAGCCTCGTCCGTTTCCATAAGAAAGGTCATCACTTAAACCCGATGTAGAAAAAACAGGTTCCGGATTTTTTTCAGGTTTGGAAGCCAATCCCCACATTGCAGGTTCCTTCAATGAAATTTTGGAAGTACTCTGTTCAAAATCGTCGATATAGGATTGGTCATTAATACCTTTACTCTGGCCAGGAATTAAATAAGCTCCTTCAGCCATGAAATTAAGGTTCGACGGGGCTTCGGTATTGATTAATGGGATTTTATCGGTTAATCTGGTCAGGAAAGGCAATTCGTTGTTGTACAATAAGTTGAAACCAGCCATGGTATTATTCACCGCTTCCTGACCGAAATTAACTTTTTGAGTCAAAGGTGTTTCGGCATAATTTACCACCGTTCCACCCACAGTAAGGTGTTCGTTGAATCTTCTTTCCAAATTTAGACCTAAAAACCGCTTTCTTTGGGTATTGAAGGTCAATTGGTTTTCCATGGAAATATTGATCGCCTGTCCGGATTGCTTTACAGCCTCGTTGATGATATTTACTGTTCCAAGCATATAATCAACCGTGTAATCCACCCCTTCCTGAAGCTGTACTCCGTTTGCTGTAACTTTCACCGAACCTTGTGGAACATTGATTGCTCCGAGAGAAATGCCGCTTCCTTGTGAGCCTTTGTAGCGACCTTCCATGGTATATCGCAAAGCAAGGTTACTTTGTGACGCCACCTGTTTTTGCTGATCATACAAATCGTTGAAAACAAATTTTGGATCATTACTTCCAAGAACATTTTGTAAGTAAGCACCGAAAGGTTTTGCTTTAGTAAAAATTACCTTACCATTTTCTGGATCAATGGTGATATTTGGCACAAAATCGAAAATTCCATCACCGGTTACGCCTCCATTTTCCTGTAAATCGTTATTCATATTTAAACGATCCCAATTGAAAAGTTTCAAAAGGTTGGGATTGGTGACTGGATTATTGTTTACGGTAATATTTACTGGTAAATAATTTACTTTTCCGCTTTGCGAATCCCGATAATATACATTAAGCAAGAATCCGTCACTATTAATCTGATTGGTGTTGAGCGAATAAATATTTTTCATCATCAACTGCCACATTGGTGAAGTGGTTTTAACCGTGGTATTAGGTTTTAAGAGCTTGGTAATCAAAACTGGACTTTCCTCGGAAAATTCCCCGACTTTGTAAACTTTGTTATCACCATTTAAGGTGTAGGAATAAGAAACCGCCAATAATTGATTATCATTAAGTCTTTGATTCAATGATAAGTAGCCCAATTGTGGATGATAAGTAAATTCGTTCTGACCTAATTTTCTGGCTTTTCTGTTGAAGATAAATTGTTCTCCGTCTGTATACGTTTCAGGAGTTCCATTTGCGCTCGGAAAACTTTGACCATTAACTGCATTGTAGGCCGTATTTACATCCCGAACTGGCGCTCCCAAAGCGGTGATGCTTTGATACAGATTATTTTGTGAATTGTCCGGAAATCCAGAAACGCCATCTCCCAAATCACGAATCCCCAAAATACCTTTCTGATCCTGGAGATTTCCGGAACCTTGATCCAAAACCCAAGCTTCAATTCTGGTGATATTAATTCTGGAGTTAATTTGCGGATAGCTCAATAAGGCATTATCATAATTATTCAGGAAATAATGTCCCAAATAATAGTGCTGATTATCCTCATAATCAATTGCGTTCAGTTTAAAGGTGTTCATCACACCGCCTCCCTGTGCAATAATATTTCTGGCTTCACCCTGTTGCTGCGAGAAAACCAAAGTTCCAGTAGTCTTACCCAACTGAAACTCCGTCTTTAAACCAAAAAGAGATTCTGAGCCACGAATTAAACTGGTCGAAAGCGGCATATTCACGTTACCGAATTCTACCCTTTTAATAATTTTATCTTCGCCGCCTGTTGTTTTGTCGTGTAAACCTTTGCTTTGTAAATCTTTCCAGGTTCCCTTTGCCTGCCAAACAAGGTTCATTTTATTTTCAAACGCAAATCCGCTCTGCGTATCGTAGTTAGCTTTAAGTTGCAAATTTTCGCCCACTTTTCCCAACAATCCCAACTGAATTCTTTGCTGAATGTCGATGGCGAAACTGGTTCTGTTTTGTGGTAAAATTAAGGGATTATCAATTTTTTGGTAAAGCGCACCTAAATCGAAAGAGGCAAAACCTTGAGGAATAATTTCGATTTTATTTCCTCCAAAAATCGTTTCAAACAGTTTATTCTTGATATTTAAACTCGGAAGAAGTCCTTTTTTTACGGCATCCGTTTGATCTTTTCTATAACCAAGTGCACTTGTAGAAGATTTTTCTCTGTAATAAGCTGCAAGTTGATTATTCAGCATATATTGATGATATTCTGCGGAAGTCATCGAAACCGGATTTCCAACCACCATATTCCCAATTTTCGGATAGAGAATGTACATCCCGCTTTGTACATCGTAGAAAGCTTCATAACGAATCGGATTCGGCAAAGAAAAATCCTGACGAACAGAGGAACTGTCGGAAGGTTTCACCTGTGCAAAAGTTGTTGCAAAGGAAAAACACAGAAATAAAAATGCTAAAAATTTATGCTGAATGGTAATTTTCTTGTCCAAATGTTAAATATTTTTTAAAATTTGTTTCACCAAATCTTCCACGGTAAGATCGGGATTTTGTTTCAGAATTCGGTCTGCAATCTTCTCGCTCGTCTTCTTGGGAATCCCTAAAACTTCTAAAGCAGATAACGATTCTTCTTTAATTTTATTATTCGCAAAGTTAGAAATATTTTCCTCGGAAATCTTGAATTTTTGGACTTTATCGCGCAAATCCACGATGATTCTTTCAGCGGTTTTGGTACCGATTCCCTTTACCTTTTGAAGGAGCAAACTGTTGTTGGAAAGTATTGCGGAAGAGATTTCTTCAAGTGATAAAGACGACAGCATGATGATGGCGGAAACCGGACCAACTCCGTTAACACTTATTAACAGATTGAACATTTCTTTTTCTAAAATGGTGTTAAACCCGAAAAGCAAATGGGCGTCTTCACGGATGATTTGCTGAATGTTCAGAAAAGTTTCCTTTCCTAAAACCAACTTCTCGGAAGTCTGCAAACTGATGCCTACGAAATAACCAACTCCGTTTACATCGATGATGACTGAAGTTGGATTAAGTTCTTGAACGATACCTTTTAGGGAATAAATCATTTTATAAGAGTTACGGGATTCGAGATACGAGTTGCGAGATTCTGGTTGTGCGTTTTAAAACTGGGTTAAATATAATATTTTATGATGAATAAAGGCGATAACCAAAATTCATCAGCAATTTTAAATTTTTTGAAAAACTTCGTTTTTCGGACAATTGACTTCGTCGAACCACTTGGTTAGGTTTCACGATTTGTCCCTACAATTCCCGTCTTTGCGCATCCAAAACTGCAATGGTAGCCAAATTCACGATTTCATCAACACTTGCGCGCATCTGCAAAACGTGGACAGGTTTTTTCAGGCCCATTAAAATTGGACCCACAACTTGCGCCACCTTCATTCCACGGATGATTTTGTAAGAGAGATTCGCACTTTCCAAATTCGGGAAAACGAAAACGTTTGCAGGAGTCGTTCCCAATTTCGAAAACGGATAGTCGGAAAGATGATCGGAATTCATCGCAAAATCTGGCTGAATTTCACCATCCACAATCATTTTAGGGAATTTTTCATGAAGAATGGAAACCGCTTTCGCTACTTTCTTGGAAGTATCGGAAATCGCTGCAAAATTTTCAAAAGAAAGCATCGCGATTCTCGGCTCGATAGCGAAAGTTTTCACGGTCATTTCCGACATTTTGGCAATATTCACCAAATCTTCCGCAGTTGGATTTTGATTGATGGACGTATCTGCAAAGAAAATCGGCTTCTTCTCCGTTAAAATCATCATCATGGAAGCAATTTTATCCACGCCTTTCTCGCGTTCGATGACTTCCAAAACAGGTTTTAAAATAGATTGGTAATTTTTAGAAAAACCGACAACCAAAGCGTCTGTATCACCGTGCTGCAACATTAATGGACCAAAATAATCTCTTTGACGAACGTATCTTTTTGCTTTGTATTCGTTCATTCCTTTTCTTTGGCGCATTTTCCATAAAGTTTCGCGGTATTTCACGCGGTTTTCTTCTTGGTCATCGTCCATTGGATCAACGATTGGAACATTTAATTCGATACCGAATTTCTTCATTTGTTCCCGAATGTATTTCTTCTCGCCCAATAAAATCGGTTGAGCAATCCCTTCCTCGTAAAGAATTTGAGCCGCCTTCAAAACATTGTATTCTTCAGCATTTCCAAGTGTCACTCTTTTCGGATTGGAACGGGCGCGGTTTTGCATCATTCGGATGAGTTTTTCATCACGACCCATTCTGTCGAGAAGATGCGTCTCGTAATCCTCAAAATTTTCGATTGGTTTTCCGGCAATTCCACTTTCCATTGCGGCTTTTGCAACTGCGATGGAAACCTTGGTAATCAGCCGGTTATCGAATGGTTTCGGAATAAAATATTCTCTACCAAAATTCAATCCTTTTAAATTATAGGCCAAAATTACCGCTTCAGGAACGGGTTCTTTCGCCAAATCTGCAATCGCATAAACTGCAGCCAATTTCATCGCCTCATTAATCGCAGAAGCCTGAACATCGAGTGCGCCACGGAAAATATAAGGGAAACCAAGAACGTTGTTCACCTGATTAGGATAATCGCTTCTTCCTGTCGCCATAATCGTGTCTTTGCGGGTTTCCATCGCCAATTCATACTCAATTTCAGGATTTGGATTTGCCAAACCGAACACGACAGGATTTTCAGCCATCGATTTCAACATTTCAGGCGTCATCACATTTCCTTTGGAAAGTCCGATGAAAACATCAGCACCTTTCACCGCGTCTTCCAACGTTTCCAAATCAGTTTTGGCAATGAAGTCCAATTTCTCAGGAGTGAGATTTTCTCGTTTATGATTGATGACTCCTTTGGAATCACACATCAATATATTTTCCTTTTTCAGACCAAGTTCGATGTACAGTTTTGTACAGGCAATTGCAGCCGCTCCTGCTCCATTCACGACCATTTTTACCTCACCGATTTTTTTACCTGCAATTTCCAAAGCGTTGATTAAAGCCGCCGCAGAAATAATCGCCGTTCCATGTTGGTCATCGTGCATCAAAGGGATATCGAGCTCTTCTTTCAAACGCTGTTCGATGTAAAAAGCTTCGGGAGCTTTAATGTCTTCAAGGTTGATTCCGCCAAAAGTTGGAGCAATTCCTTTTACAATTTCGATGAATTTATCGGGATCTTTTTCGTTAATTTCAATATCGAAAACATTGATGTCCGCAAAAATCTTGAACAAAAGACCCTTTCCTTCCATCACCGGTTTTGAAGCTTCTGCACCAATATCTCCCAATCCAAGAACCGCAGTTCCATTGGAAATAACCGCAACTAAATTTCCTTTTCCTGTATAATCGTAAACCGTTTTCGGGTCTTTTTCAATCTCCAAACATGGAATTGCAACTCCGGGAGAATACGCCAAAGATAAATCCCGCTGCGAAGAATGCGGCTTTGATGGAATCACCTCAATTTTTCCTTTTGGTTCTGATTTATGGTAATCGAGTGCGGCTTGGTTAAAATGTTTTTCGTCTCTTTTATTTTTGTTGGACATAAGTTTTGTTTCGGGTTTAAGGTTTCACGTTTAAGGTTTCAATTTTCTACTTGATGTTTCCTTAAGGCTTTATAATAATGCTTTTTCTGAACTATTAATTCAAATTCAGAATATATTTTTTGTGATAATCTACCAAACTTTCAATGGGTTTTTGCACGATGCAACCCACATTCAAATTGAGTTCTGCCGCTGCGGCGCGAAGAATATCTTCATAATAAAACGCAATTGAACCAATGAAATTGATTTCTGCGTCTTTCGCTTCTTCATACGGCAAAACCTGATAATCGAGAAAGTTTTTCATCTCATCAAAAACCATATTTTGGAAGTAAGGATGACTTTTTCTTTCCACCACAAATTTGTTGAAATCAGCAAGGTACGCATTTGCACGTGGATTGTGGTACATGTTTTTTATCGCGTCTTCAATCGTAAGATTATATTTTTCGATAAAATCGTTCTGTAAATCGGAAGGAAGTTTCTTCATGAAAAATCTTCGCAAAAGATTTTTTCCGATGGCACTTCCGCTTCCTTCATCACCAATTAAAAATCCAAGAGAAGGCAATTCTCTTTTTATTTTTTCACCATCAAAATAGCAGGAATTTGAACCTGTTCCGAGAATGCAGACAATTGCAGGTTTTCCGTTATAGGCGGCATAAGCAGCGGCGGTTAAATCTTCTTTCACCGTGACTTCCGCATTTTTGAAAACTTTTTGAAATTCATTTTCAACCAACGCCACATTTTCAGGAACTCCACAACCGGAACCGTAGAAAAAGACTTTCTGCAAAGAATCTTTGATGGTGAGAAGATTGTTGTTTTTCTCAATTTCGGGAACTATCATTTCCGAATCGATGATATTGGGATTGAAACCAATGGTTTCGGTCTTCAAAAAAACCTTCCCGAACTTGTCGAGAATCACCCAATCACATTTCGTGGAACCGCCGTCAACAATGGCAATCATATGGTAAAAAGTTTAGTCTGCTAAAATATTAATTTAATTTAAAAGAATTTAGATTTAAAGCTATTATTTTATGAATAATATCTAATAAAAAAGCGAACAAAAAATGTCCGCTCAGTTTTTTATAAACAATAAAATTTATTCCACACTCACCACTTCCAAAATTTCGGGAGCATGTTGTTTGATAGTATTTTCAACGCCTAATTTCATGGTAGAAAAACTCATCGGACAACCGTTGCAGTTTCCAATAAGTTTTACGAAAACCGTTTCGGCTTTTACATCAACCAATTCAATATCACCACCGTCTTTATTCAAAAACGGGCGGATTGTTTCAAGTGCTTCCAACACTTTGATTACGGTTTCTTCGTGTTTTATTTCTGTGTTCATCTTCTAATTTTGTTTCAAGTTTCAGGTTTCAGGTAAACTATGTCTTTTGGACAAACCGTGATTTGTCCTTACAAACCACTACATCCACAAGAGGGAATTCTCTCCCACACTCAAACCTTCCTACTTTTTCGGCGAACATCCCGCCATTGTAGTAATTTTTACCGCTTCTGTTGGAGGTAAATTTTTGTTTCTTTCCACCAAACTTTCAATCATATTTTGGGTGGTTGTGGTGTAGATTTCCGCAATCTTCGAACCTTCCTGTAATGCAGCCGGTCTTCCAACATCACCCGCTTCGCGAATACTTTGGATTAATGGAATTTCGCCCAAAACAGGAATTCCTAAATCTTCCGCCAAAAACTGTGCTCCCTGATTTCCAAAAATATAATATTTATTTTCAGGCAATTCTGCAGGGGTAAAATACGACATATTTTCAATTAAACCCAGAACCGGAACATTGATGCTTTCCATGGTAAACATTGCGATTCCCTTTCTCACATCAGCTAAAGCGATATGTTGTGGCGTTGAAACAATTACGGCTCCCGTTACCGGAACTTCCTGAATAATTGACAAATGAATATCGCCTGTTCCCGGAGGAAGGTCGATTAAAAGAAAATCCAGTTCTCCCCACGCTGCGTCGCGAATCATTTGGTTTAGAGCTTTTGAAGCCATTGGTCCACGCCAAACTACGGCTTGATTTGCTCCCGAAAAATATCCGATGGAAAGCATTTTTACCCCATAATTTTCGATGGGTTTCATCAAGTTTCTTCCGTCAACTTCTACAGAAATTGGTTTTGCCCCCACTGTATCAAACATGGTTGGAACTGAAGGTCCATAAATATCGGCATCTAAAATCCCGACTTTGAAACCCATTTTTGCTAAAGTTACCGCAAGATTTGCTGCAACGGTAGATTTTCCGACACCGCCTTTTCCTGAAGCGATGGCGATGATATTTTGAATTCCTGGAATTTGTTTTCCTTTGATTTGACTTTGCCGAATTTCAGAAGGTTCCGGAGAAGCGATTTTCAACTTTAAAACCACATCATCCCCAAACTGCGATGCAAATGCCTGTTTCATTGCCGCTTCCAACTTTTTCTTTTCGTGCATTGCAGGTGAATGTGCCGTCATATCGATATACACATCATTTCCCATCACCTGAAAATTGTGCACCAAATCATCCACTTCGATCTCTTTCAGGAAGTCCTGAACTTTTGCTTTCGTCAACATAATTATCTTCTAAAAATTGATTGACAAATTTAGGCAATTTTTTCTTATTTAGAATGAATAAAATCTATTGATAAACTTCAGGTCTAACAATAACAAAGATTTTGTAAAAGTAGCGACGGTAGAAAATACTGTAGACCCAAAAAATACGGAACCCACGATTCGCGATTTCAGTGCAGAAATTCTTCCGACTGAAGCGAGATTTGTAAAAGTGGTTGCCAAAAATTTCGGCAAACTTCCGGAATGGCATCAAGGTTTTGGCGGGGATGCATTTATTTTCGTGGATGAGATTATGGTGAAATAACGCTGTTCTTATTTTAAGTATTTCTCTAAAGGATGTTTCTGGTTTTTCAATTCATTCACAAAAATCTTTGAAATTTCCGTTGCTCCCAAAACTGAAAGATGGGTGTCGTCTACTTTTCCTTCAGGGAAAAATGCATTTTCCCCCGGTTTGAAATGAAGATGAAGTTTTTTGGATTCTTCTACTCCATAACTGTTTTCCAAATTTTCAGTGAGATACTGCATATCGAAAAATGGAACTTTCATTTCCTGCGCAACCAATCGTGCAATGAGTGTGTAATTTCCGTGTGAATCGAGCAAAACGCCTTCCTTGTTGAATTTTCTGCGGGCAATTGATGAAAATAAAATAGGAATCGCTCCTTTTGCTCTTGCTTCTTCGATGTAACGAATTAAATTGTATCGATAAGAAGTTTGTGGATTGGTGTAACGAGTCGGATCGGTATCTTTCGCATCGTTGTGACCGAACTGAATGAAAAGATAATCGCCTTTTTTTAAAGATTCTAAAACCGGTTTCCAATGACCGAGCTCGCGGAAGCTTTTGGTACTTCTTCCGTTGACGGCGTGATTGAAAATTTGGACGTTATCATTAAAAAACGATGGTAGAACCTGAACCCACCCTCTTTCAGGGTTTTTGTCGGGATCTGGTTTTATCGCCATTGTGGAATCGCCGATGGTGTGAATGGTAATTTTTTTGGAGTGATTTGTTGTGGCGCAACTCATCAATAATAATGTAGAGAGCAAAATTAACTTATAGATTTTCATACCAATTTCGTTTAAAATCATCTTTTAAAACATTTTCTTTCGTGTAATTTCTAGCCTGCCTTTTTGAAAGCTGTTTCGACCAACTTACGCGATTTTTGACCTCCGAACTTTTTCCCGAGTTATTATACTCTGCAAAAAAAGCCGTACTTTCTGCTTCGGTTTTATTCCAGTTGTCCCAACGTTTCTCGGTGATATGATTTCCAAAATTGCTGTTCATAAAAACAGATTTCGCATAAATTCGCCAAGGTCTTCCAAGAAAAACTTGCGAAATATTTTCATCCGCTGTTAATTTACATTGATTAAAAACAAAACCGAATTCAGCGTTTTGAGGTGTCGAAGGTGCGGTGATGAATGAATTCTTCTTGCTGTGAATTTCGCAGTTTTCAAAATAAGCCGTCGCACTTCCGAAAATAAAATCGGTTGTTCCTTCGATGTAGGAATTTTTGATGTAAATCTTTCCTTCATTGTCAAGATAAAGGGTGTCCTGATTTCCCAAAATTTGGCAACTCATCACCGCAACTCGGTTTGAAACAATGCTCAAAGCAATCGCCTGTCCAACTTCGCCTGCCGAATTTTCAATCGTGAGATTTTCAAGAACGGTGTCATTTGCTTCCACTAAAAAAGTTGGCGTAAAAAAAGTGCTGTTTCTTGCTCGGTCGATTTTTGCAAAATAATCATTGAATCGAATCACGGTTTTCTCGCGGTCTTCGCCAAGAATTTTAATGTTGGTATTCCATTGATGCAGTACTACTTTTTCATTGTAAATTCCGTTTTTAACGAAAATTGTAATTCTTTCATACGGAAAAGATCTGCATTGATCAATCGCGTCTTGAATATTGCTAAAATCGCCGCTTCCATCTTTTGAAACGGTGTAGAAATTTTTGTCTTCCACCGTTTTTACATTTTTTTTCTTCCAAGATTCGTATTTTTTCAAAACTTCTTCAGGTTCGTCGGTGAACCAAGCGTAGCCGTTTCTTCTTTCTGCACCAATTTCTTCGTACGTTTTTTTACGAATTCCATCTCTGTCACTAAAAAAAGGCTCGTTGGTTTCCAAATCGCTGAATCTTGCCCAAATTGGTTCTGCATTTTTATCTGCAATTAAATGCTTGTCGTTTTCGATTCGTACTTCCTTAAAACCCGTAATTTTTGTTTCCTGAAACCAATGAACCGCGTGTTCTACAGCGTTGATAATTTCTTTTGAAGGATTTTTCAACGACATTAATAATAAGGTAAGTTTTGCCGATTCTTTTCCGCTTAATGAAGGTAATTCATACGCTCTTGCTTTCGCAGGAAAAAGCGAAAATTCATCGTGTTGAGCGCACCAAACGGTGAGTTTTCCGTTCTGTTTGTATTGGGTTTTTAGAATAACATCAATTCCTTTATCAAAAGAATTCTTTATTTTTCCTAAAGTTTCTGATGGAATTTTGATTGGATATTTTTCGCCTTCATTAATCATCTCCTGAAAAAGAAATAAAACATTCGCCATCGCATTATCGTTGAAAGTAATGTGCGAACTGTAATTTTTTTGCAAAGGAAAAAACTGTGGCCAACCTCCATTTTCGTACTGTGCAGTGAAAAGATATTCAATTCCTTTAAGAAAAGCTGCCCGATATTTTTCATCGGGTTGAAACCGGTAAACATTTGCAAGAAATTTCATTTCCTGACTTGTCGCATTATTGTCTATCGTGGTACCCGAAAAATCATTTTTAGAATCGAGAAGTTTCTTTTTTTCTGTTGATGAAAGTTCCCTATTAATAGACTTGTTTTTTTCCCAACCACCATTATTTTTTTGGTAAAGAATTACATTTTCTGCGATTCTTTTTGCTTCCGCAGATTTCAGAAAGTTTTCATCTTTAGATAAAGCAATTCTGTTCCAATTTTTGTCAATAAGTTGACCGCTTGCAAATTGAAATGCAAAAATTAGAAAGAGAAAAATTAGGCGGATTTTCATAAAATTTTATCGGTCAAGTTGAAGCGCGGCAAGAATAAAAGGTCCCGTCGCTTTTGGGTCGTTGTCTTTCTTTTTTTCGTTTACATAATACTCGAAAGAACCGTCTCTGAAGGGTTTTCCGCCCAATCCTGCAACCGCGCAAACGTTGGTTAAAGTGACGTAACCTTCAGGAGAAACCTTCACCAAATCATTCAGCAAACCGTCAAAAGCTTTATTGGCAATATTCTTAAATTCTTTTGGAAGATATCCTTTGTTCGCTCCTTTTGCAAAAGCGTACGCAAACATCGCGGAACCTGATGCTTCTAAATAATTTCCGTCGCGGTTTCCTTGATCCGTCACTTGATACCAAAGTCCTGATTTGTCCTGATATTTTGCGATGGCAGAACTTGTGGAATTCAAATATTGAATCAGTTCGGCTCTTTTAGGATGATTTTTCGGGAAATAATCGAGGACATCCACCAAAGCCATCACATACCAACCGAGCGAACGTGACCAAAAGTTCGGGGAAACTCCCGTTTCTTTGTTTGCCCAACCCATTTCACGACTTTCGTCCCAACCGTGATAAAGCAATCCTGTTTTTTTGTCGAGCAAATGTTTCTGAATCAGTTCAAATTGCAGAGCCACATCGTCTAACTTATTTCCGTTTTCAAAAGTCGTGTTGTAACGTGCATAGAACGGCGAACCCATATAAAGTCCATCCAACCACATTTGGTTTGGATAGATTTTTTTGTGCCAAAAACCACCTTCAGAAGTTCGTGGCTGCTTTTCGAGTTGCAGACGAAGCGTTTTCAGTGCAGTCAAATATTTTTCATCCTTGGTTTTTTCGTACAAATCAAAAAGATGATGACCTGCGATAATCATATCGATGTTGTAGTTTTCGAATTTGTAAGAAGGAATTTTTCCGTCTTTATCGATGGTTGCATCGGCGTAACCTTTTACGTAATCAATATATTTTTGATTTCCTGTTTTAGCGTACAGTTCCTCAAAAGCGATCATATTCAGACCATGAACATAATCCCATTTCGGAGCTGTTTTGTCATCGAGCATATACGCTTCGGGATATTTTTTCAGTAAAGTTAAAGCCATTCTTTCCGACCATTTTTTGGTGGCAGGAATTTCGGAATAGCTTTCAGATTTTGTAACCGTTTTACAACTAGTCACCAAGAAAATCGCCAAAATTAAAAGAATGAACTGATGAATTGTTTTCAACATACTATTTATTTTAACTGATTGGTTTTGTTTAAGATAGAAAGATTGTCATCCAAATATTTCAGGAATTCTTTTTCGGATTTAATTCCGTTCGGTTCTTTTTCCCAAGCTCCTAAAAAGTAGAACGTAACTTTATCCGTTGTTGGTTTAAACTGAATCAAATAATCGTCTTTTCCTTTAAATATTTTTTCAGAATCTGAAATTCTGTAAAAAACTGCCATTCCCAAATTATCGTCAAAAAGCGTCTGTTTACCATAAGTTGCGATGTAACCCCAATTTTGATTTGGAACCGTTCTTTGGATTAAAGGCAATTTGTAAAGGTTTACAATTCCTGTAACAATTCCGTTGAGCGCAACGCTGCTTTTGATGGTGTGTCGCGTGTATCTTTGGTCGGGAAAAATGGTTAGTTCCGAAGACAAATCCGTGGTTTGACCGTTGGTTTTCCAACCTTCATAATTTACAAAAACTTTGGAATCTGATTTGGAATTTTCTACCGTTGCAGTGGTGTTTTTAACTTCATTAAAATGCAAAACTTCATCATTTACAACTCTTCCGATCGAGCCAATTCCCAAACCTTTCCCCACTTTTAGGATATCTCCGCCCCAATCGCTCATTTCGTGGTAGGAATCAAAACCGTCTAAACCAACGTTTGGAAGCACGATGTTTTCCGTTTTCTTTCCAAAAATATCGATGGCGTTTCTCCAATCCAAATAAAGTCGGTAACCGATTTTGCTGCTTTCCCAACCCGGACCTTCGTAACGGATGTCGAAAGAATGATCGGTGTGAAGTGGATTCAACGTGTGAGATTGAAAATTTTTCCAAGTTCCGCCTGAATGTTTTCTGCCATTCCAAGTTCCGCCTTCTTTTACAGAAATTTCTGCATAGGTTTTTCCGTTTTTACTTGAGAGTGATGGCGTTTTTGTTGCACCACAACTTAACAAAAGTGAAATTGTTGCAGCTGCGAAAAGTGATTTTGCTATTTTCATTAGGTATACTTTTGACTTGAAATTTACTTAAACTGTTGATTTAGAAAATCCACAACATATTTCACGGTTGGCTCGAACCAAGGTTCAAACATCCAAAAAGTATGCGGTGAATTTTCTATTGTTTCTATTTTTGAATAGATATTATACTGATCTAAAATTTTGATCATATCGTCTATTCCCGCGTGAAACCTATCAAACTGACTGTTGATGAACAAAATGGGGTTTGAATTTTTATTGACGTGCGTTAAAGGTGAAGCGTCTTCCCAAATTTTTGGCTTCTCATCAAAAGTTCCACCCAACCATTTCGCAGCAACTTCACCTTCTTTCGATTGCGGATGATGAAAAGCGAGAACTCCGTCAATATTGATAACTGCATCTACCAAATTTGGATATTTTGCACCAATCAAAGCTGCCATTTGTCCGCCTGAAGAAGTTCCCAAAATCGCGATTTTATTTTTACCGAAATTAAATTTCTCTGCATTTTTCTTTAAAAATTTAATTGCTTTTTTTACATCGTTGATTGCTGCAGGATATTTTGCTTCATCTGATAATCTGTACTCTATCGCGAAACATTGATACCCATTTTCAGCAATTTTCTGTGCCAAAGTTTTCATCATTCTTTTGTCGCCCGATTTCCAACCGCCACCGTGAATGAGGATTACTGCAGGTTTCTTTTCTTCAGATTTATAGAGATAAGCATCTAAAAGTAAGGTACGATTCCCAATTTTGTGATATACAATATTGTATTCTTCTTTTACGGAATTTGAAATTTCAGGTTTTACTACTTTTATAAATGGAAATTTCTTTACGACTTTCTGAAATTCAGAATGGTCGGTAAACGTTGTATCCTTCTGAATCTGAGCGAAATTCAGCTGAAAAAAAATCAAAAAAGAAGACAACATTACAAATCTCATTTCACTTCTAATCGGTAACAATAATTAGGTAAAAATTTTAGCAATCGATTACACAAATCTACAACTTTTTAATAAATGATCATTATATTTTTACCTGTAAGTCATAATTTTAACATTAAATTATTGTTTGATTCTTGTGAATTTCAGTTAAAATTCTACTAAAATCATTAAAAAATAATCTTTGTAATTCAATGTTTAAAAGACATTCAAACAGATTTTGAAAATAAAATAAGATTTTTCTTGCTCACATTAATTTTTAATATAAATTTGTGTAATCCATTACATAAACTTTAATATTCGTAAAATCATTTACCTAATGAACAAACTTCTATTATTTACAACATGGATGTTTGCAACGGTTTTGCTTCACGCACAGTCGCCAAACATCACACAGCAATCAGGCTCCTTGGAAAGCGCCTATGTAAAATGGGATCCTGTAAGCGGAGCCGAAAGTTACAATGTCTATTATTCCGGAGGAGGAATTACGGACAAAAAAATTGACACCCAATTAATCCGCAGCTACGGAAATTATTTCCGTGCAGATGTTTTGGGACTTGCAGCAGGAACTTATACCATGAAGGTCGTTCCTGTAGTCGGTGGAGTTGAAGGAACTGCTTCAACTTCAAGCGCAGTTACCGTTTTGGCGCATGACAGAACAGGTTTTGCTCATCAAGGCGGAAGAATTCCCGGTGCTTATAATATGGACGGAACTTTGAAAGCAAATGCGGTGGTTCTTTACATTACCCAAAATACAAAAAACACGGTTTCATTGAACGTTACAGGCGCAACTACAAATCCATGCGTTGGCTTGCAAACTATTCTTGACGGATTCAAAAAAGGAAAAGACAGCCGACCTTTAGCGGTGAGATTTATTGGAAACATTACCGATTTAAGTTACATGTTGAACGGCGACATTGTGATCGAAAACAATAATTTGGCGACAAGTTCAATCACATTCGAAGGAATTGGGGACGACGCTTATGCGAACGGATGGGGAATTAGAATTAAAAATGCATCAAACGTGGAAGTTAGAAACCTTGGTTTTATGCTGACTGATGCTGCAGAAGGCGACAATATTGGTTTACAACAAGGAAATGACCATATTTGGGTTCACAATAACGACATGTTTTACGGTGCTGCAGGTGGAGATGCAGATCAGGTAAAAGGTGACGGTGCACTCGACGTAAAAAAATCCACATACGTGACGCTTTCTTACAACCATTTTTGGGACAGTGGAAAAGCAAATCTTTTAGGTTTAAGCGAAGGAACTGCAGCGGGACTTTATGTGACTTATCACCATAATTGGTACGACCATTCAGATTCTAGACATCCCAGAGTAAGATATTATTCTGCACACGTTTACAATAATTATTTTGACGGAAATTCAAAATATGGTTCAGGTTCTACGTTGGGTTCATCCTTATTCTTAGAAGGCAATTATTTCAGAAACTGCAAATATCCGATGTTGATTTCCATGCAGGGAACTGATGTTTTTGGAGGAGCACAGGGAACTTTTTCCGGTGAAGCAGGTGGAATGATCAAGGCATTTAATAATTCCATGAGCGGACAGCAAAGGTTTGTTGCTTATGACGCCTTAAATTATCCAGTAGAATTTGATGCCTACGTTGCTTCTTCTCGCGATGAGGTTGTAAGTAGCGCAATTAAATCAAAATTGGGCGGAAATGTTTATAATAATTTTGATAATGATCCTGCTCTTTATGTGAGTAATCTTGTGGTAGATGATCCTGAAACCGCCAAAACAAAAGTAATGCAATTTGCAGGACGAGTTGATGGCGGAGATTTGAAATGGACTTTCAACAATGCAACTGATGATACTTCTTATGATGTGAATGCAGGTCTGAAAGCTCTTTTAACAGGATATTCAAGTTCAATGGTTTATGTTCAAGGAGAAACTCCGGTTGTAGTGAGCACTCAAACTTTAGCAATCCCATCCAATAACGACCAAACGGTAACTTCAGGAAGTGCAATTGCAAACATGGTATTTACTTGGGGTGGAACTGCAACTGATGCAACAGTAACAGGTTTACCTGCAAATGGAATTACTTTCACCAAAGATGTTGCAGCAAAAACCATCACCGTTTCAGGAACACCATCTGCAGATCTTTCGTTTACGATTACAACGAGCGGAACTTCGGGAACGCCGGTTTCAGGTTCAGGAAATATTACTGTTGGTGCGGTTTCCAACGAGAGCATTTTCATCCACAACTTTACTACCGACGGAAAATTAAGTACTTTCTACTCTATCACCGGAAATATGAATTCAACCGACGGTTCTAACACTTATGACGGTTTAACTTTAACAAAAAGACTGAAAATTGAAAGTACAACCAACATCAGTTATACTACTTCAAAAACTTCTACTTTAACTTTGGTATTTGACCCAACATTCGCAGGGAAAGTAAAAGTGAACGGAACTTCTTACACGGTTCCTGCAGGTGCAAACGGAGTAATTTCTATTCCTAATATTCCGGTTGGTGCAAATGCAATTACAAAAGATGCGGTTGCAAATCTTTATTACATCAAGACGGTTTACGACAATGCTGTTTTAGCGACAGCGGATCCGAAAAAAGCAATAGAATTGGCGGTATATCCGAATCCTGTATCGAACGTTTTAAACATCAAAACTACTGAAGATGTGAAGCAAATTTCAATCTTCAACATGAACGGAGGTTTGGTAAAATCAGTTAACCAAAAAGTCAAATCAATTAATCTGACTCATTTGAGCAGCGGAATTTATATGGTGAAAATTACCACAACAAATGGAAACACTACCAAGAAAATCATCAAGAAATAGGTTATTCTGATCCTGTTTTAAGATGAAACCTTCCTCGATATTGGGGAAGGTTTTTCTTTTGTGTTTGAGCATAAAACTTATATGTCCGTATTTGAAAGCAAATTTTTAAGTTAAAAAATTTTTGATACGTCATTAGAAAAATTAATAATTGCCTTGAATAAAACTTCTCTGCACATCAACTACGTGCCGATCCTACAGAGCTCGAAGTCACCTTAACTGCTATTCTAAAAACTTTCGGCTTCTACGAAGCCGTTCCCCCGAATAAAATTTTAGTTAAATCTATAACTAAATTTTAAGTGGCATAATTTAAAAGCACACATTATCCCAATTTTAAGTATCTTATGGTAATAATTTTCACAGATAATAATATACTTCCTACTTAAATACGCGTTTTCTCAAATGAAAACCTGTTAAAAACTCAAATAAAAAAAGCAACATTCCGAAAAATGTTGCTTTCATTAACAAAAAAAAGTAATCCAAAAATTATTTTATTAAAACTTTCTGTGACTTTACTCCTTTATCGGTTTGGACGTTTACGATATAGAGTCCAGTTTTTAGCCCGAAATTAACGTCAGATTTGGTTTCTAAAGTTTTCACCAACGCTCCGTTTGCAGTGTACACATTTACTTTGGTATTTCCTGAAAGGTTTGCGATATGCAAGTCGCTTCCGTTTGTAAAAATATTTGCCGACACCTTTACAGATGAGTCAATAGCTGAAAGTTGGTTAGAATTTAACGTAGTAACTACATTCGCACCTGAAACTTCCATTTTGTAGAAATTAATTGCTGCATCGGTATAAACGTAAAATGTTCCCGCAGTTGGAATAGTTGCCGTAAGAATTGCTGTATCTGCTGGAGAAGCAGCTGGACTTGTAGCGGCAGATCCGTAAAGAGTCGCATATCCGTTGCTTACAAAGGTAGTTCTTACAGCACCTGTACTTCCCGCCTTATACCATGCTTTAAAAGTTACCGGTCCCGAAACTTCGATGAAAAAATATCTTTGAGTTGGGTGATAAGTTCCAGTAGAAACAGCTCCTCCTCCATTAGTTTGCAATCTGTTTCCGGTCGCTACATAACCATCAGAAAATGAAACCTGCGACGAATTTGTAATCGCTGCAAAATTTGTATTGGTTGAGATTGGGAAAAGACCAAGTCCGTCCTTTACCATTGGTGTATTACCAATTCCTGCGTTTATTGGCCAATTGGCTGTATCATTACTAAAATCCCAAGTCTTACTTTGGGCGTTTAACGAAAATGCGCTGAACAAAAAAGATGCTGCAGCAAAAAGTATTGATTTTTTCATAATAACTGATTTTTTAAGTTTCTGATTTTTTGTTTGTTAAATTAATTACAATCGATTACACAAATTTACATTTTTTTTTGAATTCAACACAAATTTTAACATTTTTAAATCAATAAGTGTGGTTTATAAAAATAAAAAGCGGTCTTTTCCGACCGCTTTTAACCAAATAAAATACAAATAATTTTTTTTATAATAAAACAAATTATTTTACAATAACTTTTTGTGAAACAGTTCCTTTAGCTGATTTTACATTCACGATATACATTCCTGGATTCAAGTCGAAGGCAAAATCCGATTTAGAGGAAACCGATTTTACGAGTGCCCCATTCATGGTATAAACAGAAGCAGACGCATCAGATTTCACATTGTTAATGTGGACCAAATTTCCGGATGCAAAAACTTTCATTGAATTTTGATTTGCTGTGTTCACTCCCAAGCTTGATCCCGTGACAGTCATTTTATATAGATTACATGCTGCATCTCCGTAAACATAAAGTCTTTGTGTTCCTGTAGAAGTTTTGCTTCCTGTAAAAATTACTCCGGTTCCAGCGGTATCAGTAGTTGCCTGTCCCAAAATGTTGGTCCCATCCGTAATAAAAACGGTACGGGCCGAACTGTTACTTCCAGATCTAAACCAAATCTTTACATCAGCTGGACCGGCAACATCAAAGTACAGATATCTTTGAGTTGGTGTAGTAGAAAACGACCCTGAAGAGTAACCGGCTCCATTTAGTTGTAATCTATTAGGACCACTATAACCATCAGAAAAAGTATATGCTGTTGCAGTAATTGCACCAAAATTTACAATTGATCCATCTGCTTTACTGAAAAGCCCTAGCTGATCTATAGTCTTGTCTGCAACTCCTGTCCCCGAATTTAGTGGCCAATTTGTTGTATCATTTGCAAAATCCCAAGTTTTTGGTAAAGTAATCTGCGCAGTTAGTGCGGCACTCATTAAACCTGCAGCTAAAAGCAGTAATGTTTTTTTCATAATAAATGATTTTAAGTTGTTAATTTTAAATACAATTTTTAATTGCAATCGATTACACAAATTTAGTAATTATTTTAAAACAAACAATTTTTATATATTTTTTATGTTTATTTTTTATAAAATAAAATTACTTCAAACAAAAATTAAAAAATCCGACAAAATCAATTCTTTGCCGGATTTAATTATAAAGAGATTCTTTACTTCAGTTTAATTCTTGATAAATCTCACTGGATAAGAATTTTCAGCAGTTTTTAATGTCCCAAAATAAACTCCTTTTGGAAGATGTTGAACATTGATGGTTGCTGCTTTTCCATTATTATTGAGGGAAGTAGAGATCGCTTTTCTTCCCGTTGCTGAAAATATATCCACCTGTAAACTTCGACCTCTGCTTTGTGGAATTTCAATATTCAAAACCTCTTTCACTGGAACCGGATAAATTTTGACATAAGATTTTTCGGTATTTTCAACCGCCATAAAACTACAAACTCCCGGTGTAATTGTTCCATCCGCAGCAACTAGTAAAGTAGCTCCTGCTCCACATCCTGGATCAGGAACGTATTGCGCAACCTGTTCAACCGGCATCACAGTATAAGAATAATTCGGTTTTGAGACAGTTCCTACATCATAAGTTGTTGACACAGGATTTCCTTTGAAGAGACTGTTCACGTAATTGATTGCAATGGTTCCGCCATCAGTAGATACATAATTTCTGAAAATCGAAGTCACGTTAGCAAAATTGGTATTCTCTACATAAACATTAGAATTTTTTGAACCACCACCAAGTCCGATTGCGAGTGAACTTGGCACAGAAGTGTTGTAATAGGAATTCAGAATGTGAAGTTGTGCATTTCTTGCACGTGGCATTCTTTCTTTGCAACCTTCTGCCCAATAATTACTCTGAAAAGTGATGCTATAATTTCCATCAGCTGGAGCGTCGGTTGCGCTTGAACCTACCAAATTAGAGAAACGGTGATCATTACTACCTCCAGAACCGCCAGGAATTGGAGCTTTTAAATAAGTGAACTTGTTCCAAGAGATGGTGATATTATCCGACAAACCTGAATTATCAAAATTTCCATCTTGTCCATCCTGAAATTCACAGTGATCTACCCAAATATTGGTTCCACCTTGGTTGGTCAAGTTATCGGGACCGTTGATGTCATACGCACCGGGACCAACGAAAATTAGATTTCTGATGATGACATTGTTGGATCCACTTCGCAAGTTGAGTATTCCAGCGCCGGTTTGGTTTTCGTTCACCAGCTTTGCACCGGGAAGTCCTATTAAAGATTTATTAGAAATTACTGCGCTAATTTGTCCGTTTTGCGGAATGGTAATCGTTCCCGAAACCAGAATCACTTTGGATCCAACTGTAGTGAGCTGCGTCTTCAGCGTTGCATAATCGCTTACTGTAACGGGAGTAGTATTTCCGCCACCTGTTGTTGCAGCGCCATAACCTTCAGGGTTTGCCTGAAAATAGACTTGCGCATTCAGATTTATTGTTCCAAAAGCTAAACTTGCTATTACAATTAATTTTTTCATAATCTTTTCTTTAATGATGATTCAGAATTATCATGGATAATGAATCGAAATATTTTTAGTTTGTTCTGATTTTCAATGACTTTACTCCTTTCGAATTTTGAAGATTAACCAACCAAATTCCTGTTGGTAAAGAAAAGCTTTGATCTGATTTTATGTCAAAAGATTTAAACAAAGTTCCACTCATTCCATAAACTTTTATTGAAGTTTTCTCTTTCACATCCTTAATGAAAACTTCGTTTTTGAGGGAGAAAACTTTAACTCCAATGTCAGATTTTATGTTAGCTGCTGATAAAACGATAGTGTTAAATGGATCCCAACCATCATTACCTTTAGTGAAATTTAAAGTGGTAATGGGTGTTCCATCGTTCAAAACGGGTTGTGTTAAATAAGTTGCCCAAGTCGCACGGTTTGCAGCATTATTTACCCCTGAAACCTCTGTAGTTGCATATTCATACATTCCCGGTGAAGTTCCACCCAAAGAATTGAGCCATCCTAAAGGTTGAATTAAAGAAACTCCAACTGAGCCTGGAAAATTTGAAGTTTCAATTGTGGTATTGTAGAAAACCGCTTCACTGGTATTTGCCGACCATGGTCTTCCGAAATATCCAGGTTTTGAGCGGTAACTTGAAGCTGTTTCAACCAATGGATTTGTAGAAGTGATTGTGGTTTTGTACATGAGGAAACCTCTTCCTGAAGACTGTTGCGGCGCAACGATATAAGATAAATCACTGGACGCATCACTTGTGTTCATCACCATTTTCGTTTCATAGAAAACAGCCGTCATTCCCCCGAAGATAAAATCAACAGCTCCCAAAACATCTCCCTTGTAAAGTGCAACTCTCGCTCCTTGCGCTCCGTAGAACGTATCTTGTCTACCAATAATTTTACAATTTTTTAGAAAAGCTCGGTCTCCACTTGCGGTGAAGGCAATTGCAGCGGCTCTTTCGACCAAAGATTTGCTCTGAACTGTTACATTTTGCGCATCAGTCGGTCTTGCTCCCGGACTTCCCGAAGTCCACGGAACTACCACATCCTGCGATTCTTTTGTTGAAATATATTGATTGAATGAATTCTCAAAGATAATTCCTTCCGCTTCGAAACCTGCGGCACTTACCACAACGGTCGCATTCCAGTAAGAACCGTTTGTAGTTCCGGCTCCGGTGTTGGTGTACGAATAATTTCCGTTCTCTTTATTTACATTTAAAATATCTTGATTCCATTTCTGGTTATTTCCCATTGAATAATAATTGTAACCATGTCCGTAATAAGAAGTTACGCGCACTGCATTCGGAGAAATATCAATTCCTTTGTTTGTGATGGAAGTATCTGGAGCAGTTGAAGCGTTTTTCAAAGTGACATTCGGTTGAGAAATCACCAACATTTCCTCATAATTTCCGGGATCAACCATGATGGTCACTCTATCTGTTGCGCTTCTCACCATATTTGAAACAGCTGTTAAAGCCGCATTAATGGTTTGATATTGCTTATCAGTTCCTACCGTGATTGTTGCTGAATATGGAACATTTTGAGTCACTCGAATTTCAGTAAAATAAGAAGTTGAACCAACAGCTCCACCAACTGTGATGGTTGCATTTCCTGCGGAAGTTCCAGGATAGATATATTCCATCGATTCAATCAAAGATGTAGAGTTGGAAGCCGTAGAATATGTTGGACCACCATCAACCGAAAAATTTGCAGAATAATAGTAAGAAACAATCACTTTCTGTCCCGGATTTACAGGAACTAAAAGAGTTGCGCCCTGTTTTGCAACCAAATGTCCTTGTGGAAGCTGATTGGAAACCTGACCATTCAGCTGCATTCCTTTGTAATAAGCGGTTGTAGATGTATTAATGGTTTGATCATCAAACGACCACACTGTTACTGGCTTAAAAATCAAAGATTTTGAAACCGCTGCTCCATTTACTTTCAAATTGGAGGTTAATGAAAGCTCAACTGGATATTGATTTAAACCTGAAGCAGAAATTTTATAGGTTCCGTCTCTTAAAGTAATGTTGGAAAGATCGGTGAAACTGTAGGAATAACCCTCTTCATTAATATTGGCGAAAGTTACGTTTAAAGCGGCAAGTTGTGTTGCATTTAAACCTGAAATATTTAAGGTAACCAAATATTTTGGTTTTAAAGCAAAATCAATATTGGAAGTCGTATTTCCTGTAACCGTAATCGTATTATCCGTAATTTGATAATCATTCACTCCGGTTGCAGAAATGGTGTACTGAACATTTGGAGCCAACTGAACTGTGTAAGTTGAGTTCGTAGTGTTAATGGTAGGATTCGGAACATAAATACTTCCACTTGCCGGATCAGCGGTGAAAGCTAAACCAAGGTTTGAGATATTGGTTCCCAAACCTGTAATATTTCCGGTAATCGTATATAAACTTACCGCAGCAACAGAAAGATTGTGGGTAGTGGTGGAAGTTGAGCCAACTGTGCTTAAATTTTCTCCTGAAGTGATAATGAATCCACTTGCATTGGCCAAACTTACGGTATAAGAATAACCAACCGGAAGATTTACAGAATAAGAGTTTGAATTAACCGGAACGCTCCAGGTTTTTCCGGCTGCATTCGTAAAAATCAGTGAATAACCTGACGGAATTCCACTTGCCTGTGAAACGTCGATTGTCCCTGAAACAGTGGTATAAACTGCGGCTTTTCTATAAATTCGGTAATAACTTGCTTTTGCAGCCGCATCGTAAATGTAATAATTTCCTGTTGATTTTGCCATAAAAGTCGCTTCAGAAACTGCACCGGAAGTTGCGGTAGTTGCGTAAGAATCTGTTTGTGAGGAAGGATTTGATACATAACTGAATTTCAAATTTCCTGCGGTGTCACCACGTGTAATCACTTTCACCTCATCATCTTCGTTCAGACTGATGGTTAAATATCTTGAATTGGGTTGTCCGTTTGTGACTGTAGGTACAGCGTTGCAATAAAGTCTTCCTGTGTAATCTACAACGCTTGCAATATTTTGGTCGTATCTTGTTAAAGCCGTGTTGGTAGTTCTTAAACGGTCGTTGGTTCCTCCTGTCCAAGAAAGTTCACCTGCTGTAAAACTTGACGGAAAAACATTTGTTGTACTTGAACTTCCGGGAGTTATTGTTCCCGGATACCATGCATTGATAATGGAAACATTCAGTTTGTTGTTGTATTGGGAAGCATCTAATTGTTGCGCTCCAAAATCCCAAACATCCGTCAACTGTCCGAAAACAGTGTAAACCGGAAGAAGGAAATAGATAAGTAAGGATAATTTTTTCATAATATTGTTTGTTTGGAAAAATCAATTAAAATTGATTTCGGTTATAATAATCCTTCGAGAACCTCAGGATGAAAAAAAATGTTGCTTTGTCTGTAAGATTTTATCAAAAAAACCCACCATTTGATTTTAATAAAAATCAGACAGCAGGTTTTTATAGAGAAACTAAACTATACTTTTAAAACTAGTAACCGTAATCGTTCTTCAGCGTTCCGTTGCTGGAATCAAGAAAAACTTGCCAAATTGGCCAGAATTGTCTGGTATTCGGATCTTTTCTGTAAAGGGCAGCAATTTTAGAATCTGAAAGCGAAGTCCAGTCCACTGAAGTCCAACCTGCACCTGGATTTGTAGTTTCACCACGGTTCAGACCATAAAACTGCAAAGTTTCGTTGTCTGCTGCATACTTGTAATACACCACAGTTGGAACGTCTGTGTAACGACCGGTACGGTTTTTCAACTCGGTAAGCCTGTCTTTAGCATCTGCTAATTTTGTACCTAATAAATTCCAACGGATCAACGCTAATTTTCTTTCCATTTCACCGGTGAATTCATATTTGTGTTCATCAACGATGGCGTTAAACATTGCCTCTTTTGAAGTTAGTGCATTCACATAATTTTCAACCTTTACAGGTCGGTCCGCTGCTGCAAACGCTCTGTTTCTTATCTGCTTTAAATAAGGAGCCGCTGAAGAAGGCCCTTCCAATTCGTTTGCTGCTTCTGCTGCCATCAACAAAATTTCAGCATAACGCATATAGATTTTATTTACACCATCATCGTTTGTTGAAGTAACGATTCTGTTCATCCATTCGAAACGGTACTTACCTAAATACCATCTGTTGAAAGAAGCTGTTGTAATTTCCTGCTTTGCTTTTCCAGCTACAGCATTTCCCCATTTGTAAGGAACACAGGTCACACTTCTTCTGGTATCTTTCTCATCGAAATCATACCAAATATTTGGAAGAGGACCAGCTTGACCGCCTCTGTTGCTTCCCATTTGTTGGTATTGGTCGTTGGTTGAGTGATTCACTGCAAAAGTGAAAAGCACTCTACCTCTACCTGCCGCAAAAGGAATTTCCCAAAGCGATTCATTTCCAGCCGCAAGATTTTCCTGGTTGTATTTTTTCCAGAATCCCTCGAACGTAGGCTCAAGCTTTGCCGATCCGCTATTGATGATGTCACGAGTTTCCTGTAATGCAACAGGATACAATTTTGCTACAGAAAGTTCAGGATCTGTACTTCTTCTAATTCCATCCGGATACTGCGAATAACCAGAAGCAGCCAAAGCGATTCTCGCTCTCAAACCTTTTACAAAAGCCTTGTTGATTCTTTCTACTGAAGCAGTTGCAGCACTTGAATTTGGCCATGGAACCAGCGTAGAAGCTTCTGCCAAATCTGCAAGCAATTGTTTGTAGATTACGTCTCTGCTTGATTTTGGAAGATAAATTGTTTCAGTGGTAATGGGTTCAAATCTTGCAGGAACATCGCCCCACCCTTTAACCAAATCAGCGTAGTAAACTGCTCTTAAAGCGAGTGCCTCACCTAAAAGATAACCTAATTCTGAACCTGGTGTTGGATTACCATATTTTCTGATACCGCGGATACAGATATTCGCTCTTTCAATCCCCTGAAACATCATCGCCCATGCATTGTTCGCCGTGTTCATTTGCGAATTACTCGGCTTTGAATCATACACACATAAATCTGCGTTGTCATTTGAAGTAGATTCTGAAGAATTATACCATTCCGTATCGGTGTTCATTCCGTACCATGGCGTCCATCTTCCTCTGTAGGAATTGGTTTCTCCCATTGGGATTTTAATTCCGTCAACAGCTCCTTTCGCTAAATCTGGGTTTGAGAAAATCACCGATTCATCAAGCGAAGACTGCGATTCTACCGTAAGAAGCTCGTCGCTCAACTGATTACATGAGGCTAAAGCTAGCGCACACATTAATCCGAATATTTTGATTGATATTTTCATTTTCTGAATATTTTGGTTTTAAACAAACCGAATTTTCGGTTCTGAATATTATTTTAAAAGTTTGTCAGTTTAGAAGTTAAAGTTTAAACCGAAAACAACCTGTCTGCTTTTTGGATACGGTGAATAATCTACACCTGGAGTTGTAGGACGTGCTCGTCTTGTCGAAACTTCAGGATCTAACCCGGAGTATTTCGTCCAAACAAAGACATTGTAAGCACTTGCATATAGTCTAATTTTAGAAAGGTTAATGCTTCTTACAAACGATTCCGGCAAAGTGTAGCCTAAAGTCACGGTGTTCAGTCTTAAGAATGAGCCGTCTTCCACTGCCCAATCACTGAAAACATATCTTGCCTGGTATGGAGACCACATGGTTGTATTGGCGTTTAATGCTGCAAGTGCCGTTGGATCAGTTACCAGATTACCCGAAGCATCAATATTGGTCCATCTAACTCCATCTGCCATTACCGTTGATAAATTTCTGTATTGTCCCGCAGGTGAAGATTGTGGAGAAGTTGAGAATTCAATCTTATTAGCGTTGTAAACATCATTTCCGTAGCTCCAGTTGAATGCTGCTCCCAGATCAAAATTTTTGAAAGTTGCATTGATGTTAAATCCTCCTGTATGTTTTGGATTTGGGTTACCAATGATGGTACGGTCTTCAATATCTACTTTACCATCACCATTGATATCCTGAAGTTTCATAGATCCTGGAACAATTGCTCCCACAACGGATGAAGCACTTGGGACTCCAGCTTTAAGGGTATAAGTTCCTGTTGTACTGTTGTAATCGAAATCAGAAACTTCATATCTTCCTGCACTCTTGAAACCATACATCAAACCTACTGGCTGACCTACTTCCACGATAAAGTCGGTTCCCACAGAAGCTGAAGAAGTCCAGTTGGTAAAATCTCTAAAGTTGGTCATTCCGTCTCCCAAAGAATTAATTTTATTCTGATTCATAGAGATATTGAAGGCAAAATTTAAGGAGTAATCATCTTTTTTCAACGCATCCACACTTAATGAAGCTTCAATTCCCTTGTTCTGAACTTCACCCATATTTCTGAACTGTGCATCATAGCCAGTTCCTGTGGTTGGGAAAAGAATTAATAAGTCTTTATTCAGGTTTTTATAAACTTCAAAAGTTCCGGAAACTCTTCGGTCGAATAATTCATAATCCAAACCAACATTTTGCGCAACTGTTGTTTCCCATTTCAAATCCGGGTTCGCCATGAGTTTTGATGGAGACCAATAATTAAACACATTATTAATCCAAGAATTGGCAGTAGACTGGAACAATTGTTTAGTTTGGTCTGAAAGGATATTATTATTTCCTGCCTCACCATAACTGGCCCTCAATTTTAATAAATTCAACCAGGAAACATCATTAAGGAAGTTTTCTGCATTCACCTTCCAACCCAATGCTACAGACGGAAAATATCCCCACTTATTATCACCAAGGAACTTACTGGAAGCATCTCCTCTAATCGTTGCGGTTAAAAGATATTTGTTGGCAAATTCATAATTCAAACGGCTGAAAAATGAAAGCAAACGGTCATCGGCAAAGTAGAAATTATCAACAGATTGTGGTTTTCCCTGGGAACTTAAATTCATTGCATCATCGAAAGAAAACAACTTCGGATAACCATGAACGGTATTTGTTAAAATATTTTGTTGGGTATTGATGAATTCCTGACCCACCATTACCTTTAAGGAATGTTTATCGCCTACAAACTGTTTGAAATCATAGTTTAAAGTATTGGCAATTCTGAAACTCTGGTCTTCACGATTGCTAAAAATCAATGCAGGTTTTCCCTGATTTTCTACCGAAGGAATGTTTTGTACATAATAAGTTGATCTTCCGTAGAAACGGTAATCTTTGTAACGATTAAAATCAGTCCCGATATTGGTTTGGAACCTCAAATTTTTAATCGGAGTCCAACCTAAACCAGCCTGAATGCTGTATAATTTTCGATCTTGCTTTCTGTTATTATCTTCCACCGCCAAATAAGGATTTACCAAATATCCTGCAACAGCATCATCGGTATCATCAGTGGTTAATGCAGGAATATCAATTGGCGAATAACCTACACTGTGTCGCAAACGCGCATCGGCAGATGAGAATTCTTTTTGATCGTTCGCTCCACTACCTTCAATTTTAGAGCCTGAATAACGTAAAGTCAATGAAAGGTCTAGATTGCTTTTAGGCTTGTTTTTAACGTTGAACGAAATATTGTCTCTTCTGAATTTAGAGCCAATCATGATTCCTTCTTCCAAAATATTAGCAAGATTTAAGCTGAAACTTGTACTTTCAGAACCTCCTCGTAAACTGAAGTCGTTGCTGTTGGTTGTTCCTGTTCTTCCATAAATTCTCTCCTGCCAATCGATGGGTGTATAAGATTTATATTCCCCGATTCTGTTGAAAGGCAAGAAATAGGGATTGTAACCAGTCGAGACATTATTTAAAAGCAAAGCATTTTCATACTGCCATTTTGCATAGTCATAAGGAGAAAGAACATCAATCTTGTTAGCCAAAGATCGGAAACCCATGTACGAATTGAACTGTCCCGTTACTTTGCCCGTTCTACCACTTTTCGTAGTAATTAAAATTACCCCGTTTGATCCTCTGGAACCGTAAATTGCGGTAGAAGATGCATCTTTAAGGATTGACACATTTTCAATATCCGAAGGCGAAACATCGCTCATGCTGTTCACAGGAAATCCGTCCACAATAATTAATGGCGAACTGTCCTGTGTCACAGAACCGCCACCACGAACACGAAGACTAATTTCAGCATCTGGTGAACCTTCGGTTGTAGTTACGGTAAGTCCTGCAACTTTTCCAGTGAGTGCCTCTGCTACGTTGGATACCGGAACCGCTTTTAAAGAAGCTGCATTTACAGTTGCAACCGATCCCGTTAAATCACTTTTTTTAGCGGTACCATAACCGATCATCACCACTTCCTCGATTTTTTTCTCTCGGGTTAAAGTGTCATTTTTTTGCGCACTTACTCCAATTCCCAGAAAAAATAGAGCTGCAATGCAGGTCACTTTAATTGTATTGCTTTTCATAAGTATATATTTAATTTTTATGATTCTGATTGTATTCGGTTTTCAGACCGTTGATTGTTGTATTGATCAACTTTAAGTTTTCAACGAACTTCACGTTAAAATTGCTTTTCACTTTGTCAATCGTTACATTTTTGAAAGTAATGTTCTTGATATGGGATTCTTCCAAACCTTCTGCAAAAACTGCGAACTTGCCTCCGTTTTTCACTTTAATATCTTCCATCAAAATATTTCTGATTTGCGGAATGGCGATTCCAACCCTGTTTGAATAATCTTTATAATTCATCGTGATGTGAAGAACCGCTTCTTTAACTTCTCCTACTGTGATATTCTTTACGTAAAGTCCATCCACAACTCCACCTCTTACTTTGTTGGTCTTTAAACGAATTGCTCTGTCTAGTTCAGGAGAGTCCATGTGATTGTTATATACGAATACATTTTTTACACCTGCAGACATTTCACTTCCGATGACAACTCCACCGTGTCCGTCGATCATTTTACAGTCGCGAACGATGACATTTTCTGTCATAATTCCTACCCTTCTACCTTCTTCATCACGACCGGCTTTTATAGCGATACAGTCATCACCTGTATTAAAAATCGAATTTTTAATTAAAACGTTTTGCGAATATTCCGGATCACAACCATCATTGTTTGGACCATGACTGTTGATATTGACACCATCCACAATTACATTTTTGCTTTTAATGGGATGAAGAATCCAAAACGGTGCATTGATGATGTTAACTCCCTGAATTAAAACATTTTCGCATTCAAAAGGCTCAATGAAGTTAGGTCTCAAATATTTTCCGTCCCCGAAAACTCTCTTAGCAATTGGAACATTTTTATCAGCCATTTCCATTAATAAAGGAAGATTCTGCGGATCGAGCTGACTTGGCATTCCTTTTACGAAACCGTATTCTGTGCTTCCTTTCCAAGTCCACCAGTTATCAACACTTGCTTGTCCATTCAAAGTTCCTTTTCCGGTAACAGCGATATTCTTTTTGCCTTTAGCATAAATAAGCGGAGAATAATTCATCAATTCCATTCCTTCAAAAGAAGTGTGAACTAAAGGATAAAAATCTTTTGGATTGGTGCTGAATAAAACCTCTGCTCCATCTTCCAAATGTAGATTTACATTATTTTCTAAGTGAATCGGTCCTGTCAAAAACTTTCCTGCAGGAACGACCACTTTTCCGCCACCTTCTTGTGAACATTTTTGGATCGCTTTTTTAATAAATTCCGTGTTCATTGTTTTTCCATCTGCAACCGCTCCAAAATCCCGAATATTGTAAGTTGCATTACGAAATTTGGGTTCTTTGATGGATTTTTCCAATTTCAGCATACGTTCCATTGGGAAACTTTCCGTAAAAGATTGCTCGGAAACTGATGCTTTTTGCGCATTACAAGCATTAAAAAATCCCCATGCAGAAACAAGTGCAAAAAGAAACAGTCTTGATTTACCAAACATAAAACGAGTGAAACAATTCTTCATAATTATTTAATGTAATCGATTACAAATATAAATAAAAAATTGTTACTTTGTACAAATAAAAAATCTTTTTTATTTTTTTTTCAACTGATTTTCAGCATATCTTTGCGAATCGCTTATTTAGTCGAAGATTTGTAATGAAAATTTTTTGATATTTTTTTGGCAATTACAAAAACAAAACTATGAACAACAAGGTCACCATCTACGACATTGCAGAAAAACTGAACATTACCGCTGCAACTGTTTCCAGAGCACTCAACGGAAATCCAAACATCAGCGAAAAAACTCGCGAAACCGTTCTCGCTGCTGCAAAGGAGATGAATTACAAGCAGAACAAATTAGCATTGGCTTTAAAAAGTGGAAAAAGCAACCATATCGGTGTAATCGTTCCCAGGATCAACACCAACTTTTTTGGTTCTGTAATTCGCGGCATCGAAGAAGAGCTTAATGCAAAAGGTTACAATATCATTATTTGCCAAAGCCACAACGACGAAGAAATGGAAGCGAAAAACATTGAAACCCTTATTGATTCTCACGTTGACGCTATTTTCATTTCATCTTCAAGTAAAAGTTCGGCGTCTTTGCAAAAAGTTTTAGACGAGAAAATTCCGCTCATATTTTTTGACCGTAGAAAAATCATGAACAATGTAAGTTCAGTAACCATCGATGATTTTGCAGGTGGTTACATGGCGACAAAACATTTAATTGATTCAGGTTGCAGAAAAATTGCACATATTATTTCAGGTCCAATCGAATTAGAAATCTTCAAAGAGCGTCACAGAGGTTATCAACAGGCTCTCGAAGATCATAATATCGATTACAGAAAAGATTATGTTTTAAGAACAAACAGTAGCATTGAAGAAGGAAAAAGAGCTGTAGAAATATTATTTAGTTTGAATGAAAAACCGGACGCTATATTTTCAGCATCAGATTTTGTTGCATTAGGCGCAATTCAGGAATTACAGAAAAGAGGAATTAAAGTTCCCGACGAAGTTTCTGTCATTGGTTTCGCAAACGAACCTTTCACCGATTTTCTTGAACTTTCGATCAGTACCATCGACCAGTTTCCTTTGGAAATGGGACGTACCGTGGCGAGAGTTTACCTGAATCAAGAAACGGGTGATGAAGCTGGCGGAAATGTTCAGAAAAAAGTGGTGCTTCAACCGAAATTGATTGCAAGAAAATCCACGAGAAATTAAAATTGTAAATATAATAAAGAATCCGTTCAACATAATGCTGAACGGATTTTTTGGATTGTTTTAGAATGTTTAAACCACTACAAACTTTTCGAGTTGTATGTTTTCATCTTCAAACTCTTGTTCAGCCTTTCTTAAATCATAGGCAGTTTGTAAACTGACCCAAACGTTCGGAGTTCCACCAAAAACTTTCGAAATTCTAATCGCCATTTTAGGACTGATTGCACTTTTTCCATTAACAATATTTGAAAGATTTGGACGTGAAACACCTCGAAGTTGCGATGCTTTTTCCACAGTTAACTGATGATGCTTCAAAACTAATTCGGAAAGAATTTCTCCGGGATGCGTATTATGTTTTATTCCTAGTTCTATATTTTTCATTGCTTCTTATCTTTTTTCAAAAATTTAATGGGTATCAACTAAATCGATATCAAAGGCATTTTATCTTCAAACTTAAAAATAATTCGATAGTTTCCTTTAACATCCACAGACCAAAATCCATTTAAGTCGCCTTTCAAAGGATGTATTCTCAAACTTTTAAACAGTTCAAAGTCTTGCGGAACTACTTCCACGCTGTCCAGTAAATCTGAGATTAATCTAATCTTATTAACCATTTCATCCGGAATTTTTACTTGAATCTCCTTTTATCCAAAATAATTTCAACCCTTTATGATTGAATTTTCAATCATTTCAAATTCCGAAAGTATAAAGTTACTTTACAATTTTAATAAACAAATTTTAACCCTTTATTTTCTCGAATAAAAAAATCCGCTCAACATATTGTTAAGCGGATTTTTTATAAAATTTTTATTCTGAAATAGTTCTAAAATTTACAGCGAAACCGCTCCTCTTTTCCAAGGAATAAAAACATCCTGCTTCAAAATATCTGCTTTGGTCTTCACGTTTCCACTTGCCAAATCGATGATGTAATCTACGATTTCCTCTCCTACTTCCTGAATTGATTTTTCGCCTGTAATCACGGTTCCCGCGTTCACGTCGATGATGTCGTGCATTCTTTCTGCAACTCCCGTGTTTGAAGAAATTTTCACAACGGGTGCAATGGGGTTCCCCATCGGATTTCCTAAACCTGTGGTGAATAAAACAATCTGCGCACCTGCTCCAACCAATCCTGTGGTACATTCTGCATCATTTCCTGGTGTGTTCAGTAAAGTGAGACCTGGTTTTGAAACGTATTCACCGTAATCGAGTACATCAACAACCGGTGAAGTTCCGCCTTTTTTTGCTGCACCTGCAGATTTCATCGCGTCCGTAATCAAACCGTCTTTGATATTTCCCGGACTTGGATTCATGTCGAAACCTGAACCTGCTGCAACTACGGCTTTCTCGAAATCCTGCATCAAACCGATGAATTTGTCTGCATCTTGTTCGTTTACGCAACGGTTCATCAATTCCTGTTCAACTCCGCAAAGTTCAGGGAATTCCGCTAAAATGGTTTTTCCGTCCAAAGCCGCAAAAATATCAGAAACCACTCCCAATGCAGGATTTGCAGAGATTCCTGAAAATCCGTCTGAACCGCCACATTCCAAACCAATCGTCAATTTGGAAATAGGTGCAGGTTTTCTTTCAATTTTATTGGCTCGTTTTATGGCTTCAAAAGAATCTTTGATGATTAACTGCATCATTTCATCTGTCGTTCCAATTTGTTGCTGCTCAAAAGTCAAGACTTCTTTATCCAAATTTGGATTCATGTTCTTCAGAGCATCTTTGAAAATTTGAACCTGAAGATTTTGACAACCCAAACTCAAAACCGTTGCTCCTGCCACATTAGGATTGTTTACATAACCTGCGAAAAGTTTCGCCAACAAATCAGAATCCTGACGAATTCCGCCGCAACCGCCTTCGTGACGAAGGAATTTCAGTTCAATATTGTCGAAGAAGTTATCTTCTCTTGTTTCAGGTTTTGGTTCTTGTTCAGTTCCACCAAGAAGTGAGCGTAAATAGGCTTTGTGTGGATCTTCTTTTTTCGGCATCAATTCTTTGAAAACAGCCTCCAATTTCTCCACATTTTTATTTTCGCAGAAAACCAACGGGAAAAATAACCATATATTTTTCACGCCAACTTGTCCGTCATTTCGGTGATAGCCCATGAAAGTTCTGTCTTTCCATCGGTCAACATTGGGAACAGTCCAACCAAGTTCTCCTGTTTTTTTTGTTGCTTTTTCGCTTTGATGCTTTACGTTTTCGGTCGTCAAAACTTCTCCTTTTTTTATAGGCTGCACTGCTTTTCCAACCAAAACTCCGTACATTGTTATTGGATCGCCCACTTCGAAATCGTTTTCCGCCATTTTGTGTTTGGCCTGAACATCGGTTAACGCGACATAATCTGTTCCTTCAAATCTTTGAATTTCCCCTTTTTTCACGTCTGCCAAAGCAACCAAAACATTGTCGTGGGGATTTACTTTTATGAGTTTATTTTCCATTATTTCAAATTTTTAAGAAAAATGTTTGATGTAATCCTGATATCCTTTTTCGATACCTTTTTCATCAATATTTTTAATGGCAAAAGTGATTGCCTCATTCAAACCATTTACGCTGTTAAGGTTTTCACCCCAAAATTCTTCATTGCCCAAAACTTCTTCAACGGTTTGTTCCAAAGAAGGGTTCGACCACGCTTTGTTCATCTTTTGTACAACATCTGCGGAATCTTTTACAGGAAGGGATTTCCCGTTCCATTCTTTTCCATAAAAACGAATCAAACACGCAAATCCGAAAACCAAATGATAAGGAAGTTTTCCGTTTTGTTCGAAATATTCCAAAATTGTTGGCAAAACCCGGACTTTAAATTTAGAAACTGAATTCAAGGCGATATCTGAAAGTTGGTGACGGATAAACGGATTTCTGAAACGGTCAAGAACTTCTTCAGTGAAGTCCTTTAACTCTTTTTTATCCATATCCAAAGTTGGAACAATTTCATTGAATGCAATCTCTGAAACATAATTCATTGTGAAAGGATTTTCTACTGTTTCCTGAACCAATTCATTTCCATACATCAATGAAAATGGAACCATCGCCGTGTGAACTCCGTTTAAAATTCTCACTTTTCTGTTTCGGTAAGGCTGCATATCCTTCACGATTTTCACATCGAGATTGATTTTGTCGAAAGGTAATTTCGCTTTCAGCTGGTCGTCACCTTCAATCACCCAAAGGAAAAAAGGTTCTGCTGCAACCATAAATTTATCCTGATAATCGATTCTGTTCCCAAATTCTTCTGCTTCTTCTCTCGGATAACCCGGAACAATTCTGTCCACCAAAGTATTGTGAAAAGCGCAGGCTTCGTTAATCCAATCAGCGAAATCTTTTTCCAAATTCCACAACTCACAATATTGCAACAAAATCGATTTTAATGTATCTGCATTGTAATTGATAAGCTCGCACGGAATAATTGTCAAACCTTTGCTTCGGTCACCGTTGAAATGTTTGTATCTTTCATACAAAACTGCGGCAACTTTTGCGGGATAAGATTTCGGACATTCCTCTGAGAGCACATCGGTTTCCACTAATTCAATTCCTGCTTCTGTCGTATTGGAAATGATGAATTCCAAAGAATCCAACTTCGCCACATCGAGAAGTGTTTGGAAATTTTTATAAGGATTGATGGTTTTAACAATATTGTCCACCAGATGAATTTCCTGAATTTTATTTCCGTTTTTTACGCCATTTAGGAAAACGGTGTACATTGCATCCTGTTCGTCGAGCATTTCCACCATTCCTCCCGGAAGTGGCTGAACTACTGCAACTCCTGCGTTGAAATCCATTTCTTTATTCAGTTTGTGAAAAGCAAAATCTACGAATGCACGAAGGAAATTTCCTTCCCCGAACTGAAGAACTTTGATGGGGTATGTTTTACCGCCGCCAAAATTTTCGCGGTTCAGTTTAAGCTTATTATTGATTTGAGTGTCCATTTTAATTTTTATTCTTGAATTATTTTATATTTCGGAACTAAAGTTTTCATCACGAACCACGCAATTAAGTAAGCCACCGCACAAATTGAGAAGATAATCATATAACCCGTGTTGATTCCGTCTGAAATTACCGCACCCGATTCTTTCAGTTTTGTGAAGAAACCATCAGGAATTCTTTCGGTGTTGAATTGTGGATATTTCTGTAGGAAAGGAACTCCATCAACAGTGGTCCAATTTTTATGGGCGAAATCGAACAGTTTTCCTGAACCTTTATTAATTAAAAAAGAACCAATTCCTCCCGCCATTCCACCGATTCCTGTGATGGTTGCGATGGCTTTTTTCGGGAACATATCTCCCACGGTTGAGAAAATATTGGCAGACCACGCTTGATGCGCCGCTCCTGCAATACCGATGATGATTACGGGAATCCAATAACTGATGTTTCCTCCTGGCTGTGCAAGTAATGCAAGCAATGGGAAAAATGCGAAAATCAACATTGCGCGCATTCTTCCTGAGTAAGGATTCATCCCAAATTTCTCCACAAAAACCCTTGGTAGCCAACCTCCGATAATCGACAATAAAGTGATGACATACAACACGAAAAGCGGTAAAGCAGCTTGCGTACTGTCCATTCCGTAAACCGAACTTAAATAAGCCGGAGTCCAAAAAAGGTAGAACCACCAAACGCCATCGGTCATAAATTTTCCGAATGCAAATGCCCAAGTTTGTCTGTATTTGAAACTTTCTGCCAATGTGAATTTCTTGCCTGTATCTTCTCCTTCCACATTAATTGCTGGTGTATCTTCGATATCTTGATTGATATAGGCAAGTTCCGTTGTATTAACTTTTGGATGAAGGTGTGGTTTTTTATAGTAAAAAATCCAAAATCCCATCCAAACAAAACCAAGCGCACCAATAATGATGAACGCCATTTCCCAACCATACGCTTTTGCGATAAACGGAATGGAAATCGGTGCAGCTAATGCTCCAACTGTTGCACCTGCATTGAAAATACTTGTTGCAAATGCTCTGTCTTTTTTTGGGAAATATTCCGCTGTAGCCTTGATTGCTGCAGGAAAATTTCCCGCTTCACCGATGGCAAGAATCAATCTCGCAAAAATGAAAAGCGTAACACTCGTACTGATAACAAGACCTACGTTATTTACCGTTGCAATGTGTTCTTTTGCTCCCTCAAAACCTACGAACCAATTTCCTGTAAGAATTCCCGAAGTTGCAATTCCACAAAAAGCGTGGATTACCGCACCAAGCGACCAAATGAAAATCGCCCAAAGAAAACCTTTTTTGGTATCCATCCAATCAATGAATTTTCCTGCGAAAAGCATACTCACCGCATAGAAAATCGAGAACAATGCCGTAATATTTCCATAATCATTATTGTCCCAATGGAATTCTGGCTGCATATAATCTTTCCAAGTTAAAGAAAGTACTTGCCTGTCCAAATAATTAATGGTCGTAGCAAAAAACAGCATCACACAGATGGACCACCTGAAGTTTGTTGCTTTTGTATTGGTTCCCTGATTCATAGATTCTGGTTTTGGTTGGTTAAATTCTTGAAAGTTTTAATTTACTTTTTGGAGTTTTTAATCTATCATGACGCTTCGAGAGCCTCAACATGACATCTCTAATACTAACTGTTTACATTTAGCTCTTTCTGAGGCTGAGGTTCTCGAAGCCTTTAAAACACGAATAAATTCCTAAACTATTTTTACGATTTTTTTACTGAATGTACCGTTTCCAAAACCTTTTTCGTTTCAGATTCGATTACAGCATAATTTTGTTCGCTCATCAGTTTTTTGCTGATGAGTTTGCTTCCCATTCCTACTGCGGAAACGCCTGCTTTAAACCAACCTTCGATGTTTTCGCGAGTCGTGTCAACTCCTCCTGTCGGCATAAAAAGTAGATTTGGGAAAATGTCTTTGATTCCACTTAAGAAATCAGGACCGAGCATATTTCCTGGAAATAATTTGATGAAATTTACTCCTGCATTTTCAGCAGCAATAATTTCAGTCGGAGTCATACAACCCGGACTGTAAAATTTATCCTGTTTGATAAGAAAATCCGCAACTTCGGGAACGAATCCCGGAGAGATGAAGAAATCTGCACCTGCATCAACGAAATCTTTTGCTGCAGCCATATTTTTGATGGTTCCGATTCCTAAAAGTAAGTCGGACATTTCCACATTACGAACTTCAACCATTTTTTTGAAGTTTCTTAAAGCCGCTTCACCACGGTTGGTGTATTCTACCGCACGAATTCCCGCTTTGTAAATAGAACGAAGAATTTCAATGGTTACATTTTCATCGGCGTTGAAGTATAATGGAAGAATTCCCTGCTTTACAATTGCGTCGGAAACTTTTTGAATATTGCTCATATTTTTTAGATTTTTTTTAGAGAAAAGGACAAAGAATAAAGACATCCAAAGATTCGTTAAAAAATGTTTCTTTTGTCTTTTATCTTTATTCTTTCTTCTTTTTTCTTGTGTGCTATATTTTAACTTTAAAAACTAATTTTTTAATTTCGCCATCACCAATCATCGGTGCGTGAACATCTTCGGGAAAAAAGATCGCAAACTGACCGTCTTTCAGCTTGAAATAGGTGTCGGGTTCGTCACTGAAAAACTGAACATCTTTTTCCTCGTTAAAATTTCCGTTGAAATTTTTGCAGTCTTTACGGGATTTCCACTCAATTCGTTCGTTTCCTTTTACACAGATCTGAATGTCGATATTTCTATTGTGACACTCGAATTTCTGCAGACTTTCTTCTCTTGTTTTCCCGAATTTATTGCTCACAATCATTTTGAGTCCGTCTTCCAATTCGAAACTTCCGTCCTGAAAATTTTCAAGATTTTTTCCTTCCAAAAACTTGAATGCATTTTTGAAAAGAGGATGCAAACAATAGTATTGATAGGCGTTTTCTAAAGAATCAATAATCATTTTTGTTGTTTTTAACGCACAGTGCGCAAAGATTTTTTTTAAAATTTTTTGCTTTTAAGTTCACAAAGATTCATCAAAGATGAATTGCAAAGACCGCAAAATTCTCTCTCGCTGATTTCGCAGATGACGCAGATTATTATTTTTCAATCCGCGAAAATCTTCGCAATATGTGTGAAACTTTATCTCGCCACTCTTCCTGAAGCGTCGCCTCCCATTAATTTCATTACTTCATCAACAGTAACCAGGTTTGCATCACCTTTAATCGTGTGTTTCAAGCAAGATGCTGCCACTGCGAAATCAAGGGCTTTTTGGTCGTCATCACCCCAAGTTAAAAGTCCGTAAATCAATCCGCCCATAAAACTGTCGCCACCTCCAACTCTATCTACGATATCGGTTATTTGGTATTGACGGGTTTCGAACATTTTTTCGCCATCCCATAAAACTCCGGCCCAAGTGTTGTGCGAAGCGGAAATAGAACCTCTCAAAGTGGTGATTACTTTTTTCGCACGAGGGAATTTTTTCATCATTTGCTGACAAACGGAAAGGAATGCCTCTGCTTTCACATCGTGTCCGTGTTTGGTAACGTCCAAACCTTCAGGTTTGATTCCGAAATGCATTTCCGCATCTTCTTCGTTTCCTAAAATCACGTCGCAATAAGAAGTCAATTCCGTCATAATTTTTTCTCTGTCACCGCCGTATTTCCACAATTTTGCGCGGTAATTTAAATCTGTAGAGATTTTTAAACCTAATTTGCTGGCTGCTTTTACCGCTTCCAGACAAACATCTGCGGAACTTTGAGAAATTGCAGGGGTAATTCCTGTCCAATGGAACCATTCCGCTCCTTGGAAAACTTCTTCCCAATTCACCATTCCCGGTTGTATTTCTGCCATTGCAGAATGCGCTCTGTCGTAAACTACCTTACTTCCGCGGGAAACAGCGCCCGTTTCAAGGAAATAAATTCCCAATCTGTCGCCGCCCCAAACAATTTTGTCAACGCCAACTCCTCTTTTTCTCATCTCCATCATTGCGCACTGACCGATGTCGTTTTTCGGCAAACGCGTTACAAAATCTACGGGAATTCCGTAATTCGCCAAGGAAACGGCCACGTTGGATTCGCCGCCACCGTAAACCACATCAAAATTATCTGCCTGTGAAAATCTTAAAAAACCGCTTGGTGCAAGTCTCAACATAATTTCTCCAAAAGTTACTACTCTGCTCATTTGTTTACTATATTTTTTAATGTTTTAAATTTTATCTCGCCACTCTTCCGCCTCCAATTCCATTAACCAAAGCGTTGATTTCTTCGACTTTTGCTAAATTGATGTCGCCTGAAATGGAATGTTTCAAACAAGTCGCCGCAGCCGCAAATTCCAATGCATTTTGGTGATTTTCAGGCCACTCCATCAAACCATAAATAATTCCTGCCATAAATGCGTCGCCTGCTCCAATCCTGTCGATAATGTGCGAAACGTGATATTGTTTCGATTTCAAAAACTCCGTTCCATTGTAAAAAACTGCGCTTACACTGTTCGAGGAAGCATTTGCATTCAGTCTTTTGGTGGAAACAATATTTTTAATTTTAGGAAAAGTTTGCATCCATTTTGAAAAAATCATTTCCGCCGTATCATTTTCCTCGGTTTTAATTCCTAAAACACTTTCTGATTCTGCAGTTCCTCCTAATAAAAGGTCACAATACTGAACCAAATTCGGCATTATTTCGTTGGCTCTTTTGCCGTAGTTCCAAAGCGTTGGTCTGTAATTCAAATCTACAGAAATCGTCAATCCTTTTTCTGAAGCGACTTTCAAACCTTGTTCGCAAATTTCTGCAAGTTCCAAAGAAAGCGATGGCGTAATTCCCGACCAATGAAACCAAGTGGCATTCGCAAAAATATTTTCCCAATCAATCATTCCCTTTTTTAGGGTTGAGAATGAGGAATCTTCCCTGTCGTAAACAACTTTTCCCGGTCTTTCGGAAGCGCCGTGTTCGAAATAATAGATTCCCAATCTTTTTCCCTGAACAAAAGCAAGCGGTTCAACTCCGAAAGCACGCAACATACTTAATGAAGATTCTCCCAAATCATTATTCGGAACTGCGGTGATGAATTTCACGGGAATTCCAAATTTTGCGAGTGAGGCAGCAACATTGGCTTCGGCGCAACCATAATACAAGTCGAAAGATGCTGTTTGCGATAACCTTAAATGACTTGGTGGCGATAACCGAAGTAAAATCTCTCCAAATGTTACGACTTTACTCATTTATTTTTCTAAAAAATCTTCTCTTTTTGGGCTGAAACATTCTACCAAAACTCCTTCTTCCAAACAAACTACACCGTGCATTAATTGAGAGTTGATGAAGAATACATCTCCGCTTTTTAAAATCTTTTTCTCGTTTTCAATCTGCACTTCAAATTTTCCTTTGGCAATATATGCCGCTTGAGAATGAATGTGATGGTGCAAATAACCAATTCCACCTTCTTTGAATTTCACGATGGTTTGCATCAATGAATCATCAAAACCAACAATCGCTCTTTCAAGATTTTCGTCGATTTTTTCCCATTGCATTTGGTTTTGTTCAAGAAACATCTTTAAATATTTTTAAAAATTAAAATATTCCTTCGCGTTGAAATAACTGATGTCGGAAACCATTTTCCCCACCAAATCCATGTCTTGTGGAATTTCGCCACGCTGCATTTCATCACCCAAAATATTACACAAAAGCCGTCTGAAATATTCGTGTCTTGGGAACGAAAGGAAACTTCTAGAATCCGTCAACATTCCGATGAAACAACTCAATAATCCCATATTTGAAAGGGCGTTCAACTGTTTCGTCATTCCGTCTTTTTGGTCAAGAAACCACCATCCGGAACCAAATTGCACTTTTCCTTTTACACTTCCGTCGTTAAAATTTCCAATCATCGTGGCAAAAACTTCGTTATCTGCAGGATTTAAGTTGTAGATAATGGTTTTCGTCAATTTATCGTTGGCATCAAGTCTATTTAAAAATTTGGAAAGTTTCTCCGCTTGAGAAAAATCGCCGATAGAATCCCAACCTGTGTCGGGACCTAAAATTCGGTGCATTCTCGTATTGTTATTTCGCAACGCTCCCAAGTGGAATTGCTGAACCCAACCTAATTTGTGGTAAGATTCTGCCAATAAAATCAAGACTGCACTTTGGAATTTCAGTGCTTCTTCTTTGGAAACAGGTTGTCCGCTTCTTCTTTTCTTAAAGATTTGTGCGATTTCGTTTTCGGTAAAATTCTCAAAATAAATTTGATCCAAACCGTGGTCAGACAGTCGGCAACCATTATGGTGAAAGAACTGAAGTCTTTTCGTCAAAACATCCTGTAAATCCTGATACGTATTGATTTCAGTTTCCGCAACATTTGCCAAAGTGTTCAGATAATCGTTGTAAGATTCGTTTTCAATCAAAATCACTTTGTCGGGACGGAATGCGGTGCTCACTTTAATATGGAAATCACTCGACGCCAACTTTTTGTGGTATTCCAAATTATCGGTTGGATCTTCCGTGGTGCAAACCAATTCTGCATTCACTTTTTTCAAAAGATTTTGCGTGCTGTATTCAGCGGAATTAATTTTTGCGGATGCTTCGTCGTAGATTTTCTCTGCGGTTTTTTCATTAAGCAGTTCATCAATATCAAAATACCTTGCCAATTCAAGATGCGTCCAATGATAGAGCGGGTTTCTCAACGTGTAAGGAACGGTTTTTCCCCACTGAAGAAACTTGTCTTTATCGGAAGCGTTTCCTGTGATGAAATTTTCATTGATGCCTAAAGTCCGCATTGCACGCCATTTGTAATGGTCGCCTTTAATCCAAACATCGGTCAGGTTTTCGAAAATGTGATTTTCAGCAATCAACGAAGGTGAAAGGTGATTGTGATAATCGATAATCGGCTGATTTTTAGAATAGTTGTGGTATAACTCTTCTGCAAATTTGTTCTCTAAAAGAAAATTGTCGTGTATAAATTGACTTGCCATTCTTAAATTATATTATTCTTCGTTTGAAGGTTTTCCGATGGTCGCGAGAATTCCGCCATCCACATAAATCACTTGTCCGTTCACGAAATCGCTCGCTTTTGATGCAAGGAAAACTGCGGCACCACCCAAATCTTCGGGATTTCCCCATCTTCCTGCAGGAGTTCTGCTGATGATGAATTCATTGAAAGGATTTCCGTCCACACGAATGGGTTCGGTTTGTGAAGTTGCGAAATATCCTGGTCCAATTCCATTGACTTGAATATTGAATTTTGCCCATTCTGTCGCCAAATTTTGGGTAAGCATTTTCAAACCACCTTTTGCGGCGGCATAGGCGGAAACACTGTTTCTTCCCAATTCGCTCATCATCGAACAGATGTTGATAATTTTTCCTTCTTTTCGTTCAATCATCTGTTTTGCAACCAATTGAGACATAATAAAAGGTCCTACCAAATCCACATCAATCACTTTTCGGAAATCGGAAACAGGCATCGAAATCGCTAATTCTCGTTTGATAATTCCTGCATTATTCACCAAAATATGGATATCTCCTACTTCTTTGGTGATGAGTTCCACATATTTTGCCGCGTCATTTTCATTGGTCACATCGAAAAGATAACCTTTCGAATCATAACCTTTTGAGTGATAATACGAAAGTGCTTCTTCCATTTTTGAAGGCGTGGTTCCGGTGATGATGAGTTTTGCGCCTGCCTTTGCAAGTGCTTCCGCCATCGCCATCCCAAGACCGTGAGTTCCGCCGGTAATGAGTGCGTTTTTATTTTTTAAACTGAATAAATCCATTATTTTAATTCATTTGGTGGACAAATATCCATATCGCCATAATCAAGATTTTCTCCTGCCATTCCCCAAATAAAAGAATAGTTGGAAGTTCCCGCTCCACTGTGAATCGACCATTCGGGAGAAAGAACCGCCTGATTATTTTGCATAAAAATATGTCGCGTTTCGTGCGTTTGTCCCATAAAATGTGAAATCGTCTGTCCTTCCGTCAAATCGAAATAGAAATATGCTTCCATTCTTCTAGAGTGCGTGTGTGCAGGCATCGTGTTCCAAATATTTCCCGGTAAAAGTTCGGTCAAACCCATTTGAAGTTGGTTGGTTTGAACCAATTCGTTTACGATCAGTTTGTTGAGAACCCTTTTGTTGCAGTTCTCTTGGTCTCCTAAATTGATGACCACCGCTTCTTCTTTGCCAATTTTTTTGGTTGGATATGCTTCGTGAGCAGGTGCAGAATTCAGATAAAATAAAGCAGGATTTTCAGCATCTTTACTTACGAAAAGGATCTCCTTCTTTCCTTTTCCAACGTAAAGCGCTTCTTTTTTGTCGAGCTCAAAAACTTCTCCATCTACGTAAACTTCACCTTTTCCGCCCACGTTTACAATTCCGAGTTCTCTTCTATCGAGGAAATTTTCTGATTTTAAATAATCAATGGTTTCCAAATTGAGTCTTTCATTTACAGGCATTGCACCACCGACAATGAATCGGTCGTACATCGAATAAACCAGGTTGATTTCATTCTCCGTAAAAAGATTTTCAATTAAGAACTCGTTTCTTAATTTTTCCGTGTCATAAGATTTCACATCAGCGGGATTCGCCGCGTACCTGAAACTGTAATTCGTCTTCATAATAAAGATTTGTAATCGATTACACAAAGATATATAATATTTTCAAATTGCAAGAAAAAAATTGAGATAAAAATGGAAAGTTTTGATTTTAAAATATTTATTAATTGATTATCAATACTTTCATGCAGTTACAAAAAAGTTGCATTCTTGAAATATGGTATCCGTTTTATTCAAAAACATTCTTTCATTAAAAATAATTTCGTCTTAAATTTAAATTGATTGTGCAATTTTGTGTAATTTATTCAAATTCAACTTAAATTTAATTTGAAATTTATAAAGATTTTTATATTGCGTTTTTAAAAAAAATCTACTTTTGCCATAGATTATAAACTTCTTTATTCAAGTGTTTTAAATTATCATTCAGTTTAAAAACAAGTTCTTATGAATTACATTATTTCTAAAAAAATCATAATCACTCTCTGCTTTTCATTTTGCCTGCAATCGATTAATTCACAAACTACAGATTGGCAATCTTATGTGGATAAAGCACCATTTAAAGTTAAACTTCCTACAAATGCGAATATAAATTCAGGCAAAAAAATAATCTCTGTAAAGGATTTCGGTGCAATTCCTGATGCCAAAACTTTGACTACGGAAGCATTTCAAAAAGCAATCGACCAAAGTTCAAAGGATGGAAATACCATTATTAAAGTTCCTGCGGGAAATTGGCTTTTAAGTCCCATTGAACTGAAAAGCAATATTACCATTCATTTAGAAAAAGGAGCAGTAATGCAGTTTACGAAAGACCGCACCAAATTTCCGATGCTTGCAAAAAATTCAAAAGGAACCGAATATTTTGTGATGTCGCCGATTTACGCAAGAAACGTG